>JAQXLR010000249.1 GCA_029012225.1 Clostridiales bacterium | reverse complement strand
TCGATTTTTTCCGGGTGTATTGGCTCTGCGGCATCTTTTATGTTTGCCTGCTCCCTGTAAATCATCTGAATCTTTTTGTAGGACGCCGCTGCCGCCGAAATATCATTTGTAAGCCAGCCTAACATTTCTACCGGCCAGGTACAGTTTCTGCTGTACTCTACAAACGCAACTAAGGCTCCAAGCGTCAGCGTTTTGTTCATCACAAGCACGCCTCCCAAGATGGTTGTGCAAATGGGCAGCACCTTCCCGACAAACTGAAACAGCGGGTAGTATTTTACCAAAATCTTTGACTGTGTGATATTCAACTCATAATAGCGACTGTTATGCGACAAAAACTTTGCAATCTCATGCTCCTCTCTTGCAAACGCCTTTACGGTACGAACTCCCGCCAGATTTTCCTCTGCCACCGTGGTAAGCACTGCATTTTCCTCACTGATTTCCTCATAGACCTTATCCAGCCTGCGCTCCATGACAATTGCCACCGCTCCGCACAGGGTCATTGCGCCAAACGGAATGAGTGCCAGCTTCCAGTGGATGGAAAACATGCAGTAGAGCACAAGGCAGACGTGTATCACTACCTCGACTGCGAGCATCCCCACATAGCCGAGCGCATTCCAGACCTTATCCACGTCATCCTTTACTCTCGCCATCAGCTCTCCGGTGTTTGTCTTGTCAAAATAGTCCATAGACAGAGACTGGACATGGTCAAACAAGTCCTTCCGTATCTGTGCCCCTATCCTGGATGATACAAGGTCAAACGTAAATTCCTTGCAGTATCCGAACACACAGCGTCCGATCCCAACGGCAGCAATCCCGAGCAAAAGCTTTGTCAAAAGCTCCATCTGACCTCCCAAAATCACAGAGTCCACAATCTCCTGCGTAATTTTCGGATAAATCATATCTAAGACGATTGCCGCAATCATCGCGCATACGGCAAATGCATAGCCGCACCAGTAGCGCCCAATGTAACAATATAGCTTTTTCACGATAACCTCCATTCCGAAGCGTTTGCGCCAAGAAACGCGAGCCGAATGTCAGATTCGGCTCTGCGATCAAACCTCTTCCTAAAACCTCTTTTTTAGACAACAAAAAACCGTGGCATCGATCACTACCACGGTCGCATATCCAAAGAAGAAACTCCGGCTGTTCTCTCTTTTCGGGCAGAGCTTACGGTACAGGGCAACGCTTATCCTGTATATCGTCCCTGCTTCGGAGGAGAGAATCCGGCATAGAATTTTAGGATAATCCGTCAATGCGGACAGACCACTTTCCCCGAGGTAATCATATGATCGTTTCGATTCTGTGTTGTAACGAACTTCTTTGCTAAGTAAATCATAATTCTTACCTCTCTTTCCTTAAAATTCTAGCTTACAACGTTCTATCTGTCAGTATATACATAGATGGAAATATTGTCAACAATAACTTCCTTGTGTCTTCGCATTTTTGTTTGAAATAGAGCACATTCCTTACAGGTATTTTTCCATAAGCTCCCCCCTCCGTACCCGGATTTCTGCATGATTTTTGTTCTTTTTGTATAAATTTTGGTTCATGCAGATTGCATCTTTTTGAAGCAATAGGACGATTGTCGAACCGCCAAATTCAAAGTATCCCTTCTCTTCGCCGGCCTGTATCTCCATTTTTTCCGGGGGTCTTTTGTAATTTTTGATTTTTCCTACAAGAAGCGCCCCTATCTCCATCTGAACCATCGTTCCGAATTTTTCCGTTTTAATGACCTGGTACTCTCTGCTGTTTTGTATGTAAACCGGAATGGTTTCGAGGGCGATCGGTCTGACACAATGCAATTTCCCCTGAATTTTTCTTGACGAAAGAATCTTACCGTCCGCCGAATAACAATATCTATGGTAATCTGCAGGTGTTAAGCGAAAAATCAGTGCCATGCCATCTCCAAATAGTTTCGCAAGCTCCTCATCTTTTAATAAATCCTTCAAAGAATATTGTGTGTGCTTTATCTGAAAGACAGTCGATTTTCTAATTCTTACCGGAGTAAAAAACCCATCGCATGGACTTATCAAACGACCGCAAGCACCATCCAAACACCCTGCATTACGCTTTCTGGTAAAAAAATCATTAAAAGATACGAAGCCTTTATGTGGGATTTCAATATCCTCCATGTCAATTTTATGTTTTCGGATATAGTACGGCACCAAGCATTTCGATATCTTGGATGACAGAAGCTTTCCTGCCATCTGAGATACGTTCGGTTGTACCAATAATTTTAATAGCAATCTCCCCAAAGCTGTCTTATACAAAAACTTTAATATCAGTGAATCCTTCATATCGCATCCCACCCCATAAAAAACATCATTCCCAGTGCTTCCGCAATTCCTAAAATAATGATACATATCTTTCCCATGACTCCCGGTTTTTTAATTTCAATCGGAGAAAGAAACCCAATCCCCATCAAAATCAGAAGAATCGGAAAGCAAATAATATTTTTAAATAATTTGTAATCATATCCCATATAAATCATCGGCAAAAAGATTGCTACCGTGGTTACCGGAATACCCAGATAGATTTTTCGTTTTTCTGATGTTTGACTCTGTCGTTCTTCCTCCAGCACGTTAAAATATGACAACCGTATCAAGGCACATAAAGCAAATAATGCTGAGATGAATCCAATCCATACGTTTTGGTCGGAAATCATATAAACAAAAATTCCCGGCAAAACGCCAAAGCTAATCAAATCACTTAAGGAATCAATTTGAATTCCAAATCTCTTTTCTCTCACAGTTCTCGTTTTGGTTGCGGCTACTGCCCCATCAAACATATCGCACATTCCCGCTATCATCAGGCAAAAGATTGCCTTCCAATATTCCTGTCCAATTACCCTTAAGATGCCGCAAAACGCAAATAACATCCCGCAATATGTAAGTATTACTGTATAATCGTAATATCCAAGTACTTTTTTCTTCATCTTATGCTCTCCTTTATCGTATCAATCCAAACAAAATACTATATACCAAAATGCACCAAGGTTTTCCTAAAATAATAATCCATATAAATCTTTTGCTGTCCATTTTTATTAATCCTGAAAAGTAGCACAGAAAATCGTCCGGAAACAATGGCAATAAAGTTGCAATAAAAAGAAAGCGTTCATATGATTTGCTCTGCTCCATTTTGCTGCTCCATTTTTTGTACTGCTTTTCCGGAAACATCGCAAGAACAAGCTTAGTTCCATATTTTCTGGCCAAAAAATAGGAAAAAATGGAACCCATGCTGATACCTATGTAATTACACAAAAATCCAGTCATACTGCCAAATGCCACTGCTCCGGCTGCACACCCCATGTATCCCGGCAAGATCGGAAATACTACCTGAAATGCCTGAAACAGTGTGAGGACTAGCGGTGCAGCCATTCCAAATCCCTTCATATAGTTTTGTAAGTCTTCGACCGAAGTAAACCTATGCGCAAAGAATTGTCTTGTCAATAGGAGCAGTACCAGCATAAATCCCACAATCATCCCGATTCGGATTTTCTTATTCACGCGCCTTCCTCCTTTCTGGCATCCTACTACTTATCTTTGATATACAATCTGCATACCACAATGAAAATCCACTTTTCTCAACAAGCAGATAACTCCCTTCGGCAAGTGCTATCCCACATACTACATCAATTAATACATGTTGTTTTGTCGTCAGAGTAGATACACAAACACTGAATGCCAAAAAGATAGATGCCATTTTATACCATCGGGGTATTCTTTTGTTTTCTCTTACCGCGATAACACAAAACCAGCTCGTCAGACAATGTATGGAAGGAAGCAGATTGTCTGCCGCATCTGTACGATATAGCCAAGCCATTACCGACTCCCATAATGAATTTTCTTCGATAAGAGGTCTTACATTGGTGGTCGGAAATACGAAAAAGCAGACCATACAGGCTATCTTTGCCACAAAATCAGCGCTCATAAATCGGAATGCAACTTTTGGCTTCTGCCTACATCCGAGTATGTAGTTTAATATCCAAAATACATAGCATCCCAAATAAATCGCAACTGTCCATGGTATAAACGGTATTTGATCATCCAGTTGGTTTGAAAGATTATAATGATATCGTTTGTTCGTAAAAACACGAGTCCCGTAATAAGTCACCGAATTACAAAATACTGCTAAAATCAGTGACAGCCACATATTTCTTGGAAGCCATTTTATCTTCTGTTTCATCCGATCAACTCCTTTATAAACTAATTTATGTTACATTTCTTAAGAGCCTCTTGTCTCATTTCTTAAAATTCCTTAAAGTTTCTTATCCACCAACCCCATCGTTCACTGTTTTATGATAATATATTTATATACAATGTGCAACGCAAGATCGCAACAGATTCTTTTTGCACATGAAAGATACAAAATGCGGAAATGCAAGCATACAACAGAGGAAAGGAGAAAGCGCATGATAGCAAACGACATCATTGCATATTGTTTCGCAACATTTAAAGACGTGGTTTTAGTGGAAAGCTGGGGAGAATGGAGCATTTTCTATAATCCGAACCAAGCATTGAAGCGAGGTATCTATGTTTTAACCGTCAAGGAGAAGGATGGAGCGCATGACAAAGCCTCGTTCCTAAATCGCGAGGGGGTATATCGTGTCAATGTCGGATTAAGAAAACATTCTTTTATCCAGCTCTTTGGGGCAATTCCTCAACGCCCTGCTGCCGGAGAAATTGTACAAATGGATTTTGATTTTACCGCTTTAGACCAAATAATGCCACATCCGGTATATGCGTGGATGAGCTGGGTATGCGTCCTAAATCCTTCTGATGAGACTTTTGATCAATTTAAGCCACTTATACAAGAATCTTATGAATTTGCGAAAGAGAAATTCGAAAAAAGAAAAAAATAGCGGTCACATAATCCGCGTGTATTTGAAAAGCAATCCCTTCATAGGAAAAAGCCTCCGAACCGTCCTGTGGGAGACTGCTCACCTTTTCAATGGCTCCATAAATTTCCAACATATTATTGATGGCATCGTACATAATACCTTTAGGACCTACAGTAAATGATTATTGTGCTCCTAAGAAAAACAGACAGAAACAGTATGGAGGTGAAAACCATGAGTGAATCCACAGGTTCCAACACAAGCAAAATGGCCGTACCGCAGGCAAAGGAGGCGATGAATCGCTTCAAGCAGGAGGTTGCAAGCGAAATCGGTGTGCCTTTAAAGGAAGGCTACAACGGTGATTTGACTTCTGCACAGGCAGGAAGCATCGGTGGCGAGATGGTCAAGAAAATGATTATGAAGCAGGAAGAGCAGATGTCTGGCAAATAATCCGATTTGCGGCAAATTGCATGAAAAACGGGACAGCAGCGTCGACCCTATGGTTTGACTCCTGCTGTCCCGTTTTTTCTTCGCTCGGAAAAACCTTGCTTCCTAAAAATGCAAAATGCTCTATACAAAAATCAATGCAGCCTTTAACTCCTCCACCGTTTTCTCATCTGCAAAATACTGCACAATGGCAAGGGCAAAGGGAATCGCCGTTCCCATACCACGACTTGTAATGATGTTTTGGTCTGCTACAACCGGCTTCTCGCATACGATGGCTCCCACCAGCTTTTCCTCAAAGCCCGGATGACAGGTCGCAGCCCTCCCCTTTAAGAGTTCTGCCGTTCCCAAAACACTGGGAGCGGCACAGATAGCTGCCACGAGCTTTTCTTCCTGCGCAAACTTCCGAATGACCTTGTTTACAATTTCACTTTCTCCCAAACGGAGCGTTCCCGGCATACCGCCCGGAAGTACAATCCCGTCCAGCGCAGCATAATCCACCTCATCGGCAAGCACATCTGCATGGAACACAATGCCATGAGAGCCAATGATTTCTTTTTTCCCTGTGATCGATATCATCACAATCTCCTGATTTGCCCGGCGCACAACATCAACGACAGTCAGCCCTTCTATCTCCTCGCAGCCATCTGCCATAAAAATTCCGATTTTACTCATAATAGTTTCTCTCCCTTCTTAACCGAATCGATGAAAACAATATTTACAACTGCAATCCGTGCCCTTATAATAAAACAATCAAACATTTTTATCAATGGGGGAGCCGCATGGAAATCGAACGCAAATATCTGATTCACACACTACCGGAGCATCTTGAGCGCTACCCTTACAGGGAAATTGAGCAGGGCTATCTAAACACCGACCCCGTCGTCCGAATCCGGCGCACAGATGACGAATACACGCTGACTTACAAGGGAAAGGGACTGATGATACGGGAAGAATACAACCTTCCGCTAAACGAAGCCTCCTTTGTACATCTGAAAGAGAAAATTGACGGCAGGCTGATTCGAAAGCGCCGTTATCTCATTCCACTGGATGACGGCCTCACGGTGGAGCTGGATGTGTTTTCGGGAGATTTGGCGCCGCTTTGTCTTGCAGAGGTCGAATTTGAGACAGAAGAAGCTGCCAGAGCCTTTGCTCCTCCGCAATGGTTTGCAGAGGAGGTAACCTTCTCTCCTGCCTATCACAACAGCAGTCTAAGTCGAAGATAATCCGTTTCTCTGCCTTCTTTACTCGATTCGCTCTGCCTGATGCAGCAGACGGTAAAAGGTGG
This sequence comes from Clostridiales bacterium, assembly GCA_029012225.1. Lineage (GTDB taxonomy): Bacteria > Bacillota > Clostridia > Lachnospirales > Lachnospiraceae > Roseburia. The sequence goes on along the minus strand of JAQXLR010000249.1, from coordinate 292 downwards.
GCTGAAAATGAAATTCCTCCATCAGCTGCTTTGCTTCCAGCAGATATTTTTTCCTTGCCGCCTCACACGTTCCATCTCGCTTGACTGCTCGAATCAGAATATTTTTTGGCGTATGGGACAAATCGATAAATTCCAGCAGCTGCGTCTTATATCCGCAAGCCTCCAAAAGATTTGCCCGAATTGCATCGGTAGCCAGTGCAGAAAATCGTTCCTTGATAATCCCATAGCGAGTCAGCAGAGAAAAGCGCTCCGTCTGTATCTGGCTGTTTAACTCATGCTGGCAGCAGGGCAC
>JAQXLR010000248.1 GCA_029012225.1 Clostridiales bacterium | reverse complement strand
GAGAATAAAACATGAAGCGTTCCGAAATTAACAAGGCTCTAAAAGAGCTGGAAGCCATGTGCGAAAAATATCACTGCTATCTTCCCCCCTTCTGCCACTTTTCCCCGGAGGAGTGGGAGACCAAGGGACATGAATATGACGAAGTTCGTGACTGCTGCCTAGGTTGGGACATTACTGACTATGGCAAGGGCGAGTTTGACAAGATGGGATTCTCCCTGATTACCATCCGCAACGGCAGCCAGACCATGCAGGACAAATATCCCAAGGTGTATGCGGAAAAGCTGCTGTACCTAAAGGAGGGGCAGTATTCCCCCAACCATTTCCACTGGTACAAGACCGAGGACATCATCAACCGAGGCGGCGGAAATGTGCTGATTCGTGTGTACAACTCTACTCCCGATGAAGAGATTGACTACGAAAGTGATGTTACCGTCCATACCGATGGAAGAACCTACACCGTCCCTGCCGGCTCCCAGATTCGTTTGACCCCCGGCGAAAGCATCTACATTCAGCAGCGGCTGTACCACGACTTTACCGTGGAGCCGGGTACCGGCGATGTGCTGCTGGGCGAGGTCAGCCAGTGCAACGATGACAATATCGACAACCGCTTCAATCCTCTCATGGGTCGGTTCCCCGCCATCGAGGAGGACGAGGCTCCCTACCGGCTACTGTGTAACGAGTACCCTGTTGCTAAAGATTAAGGAGACTGCACCATGATTGACGTAGTGGCATTGGGCGAACTGCTCATTGATTTTGCCGCCAAATCCACGGATGATAAGGGCTATCCTACCATGGCTGCCAATCCCGGCGGTGCGCCGGGTAATTTCCTCGCTGCGCTCAACGCCTACGGCAGAAAGACAGCTTTTTTGGGAAAAGTAGGAAATGATGCCTTTGGTAATTTACTGCTGAGGACGCTGAATGAGGCAGGAATTGAGATAAAGGGTATCGTGGTGGACGATTCTGTGTTTACCACCCTTGCCTTCGTAACTTTTGATGAAAGCGGCGATCGTTCCTTCTCCTTCGCTCGGAAGCCCGGCGCGGATACCCAGCTGCGTTGGGAGGAGATTGACAAGTCTCTCATCGACAATGCTAGAGTATTCCATTTTGGAACGCTGAGCTTGACTAACGAGCCTGTTCGTACTGCGACCCAGAAGACGGTTGCTTACGTAAAGGAACAGGGAAAGCTTGTTAGCTGCGATCCCAACCTGCGGCTTCCCCTATGGCCTGATCCGGATGCGGCAAAGGAGCAGATGCTCTGGAGTCTTAATCAGGCAGATGTGGTAAAGATCAGCGACAACGAGGTGGATTTCCTGTGGGGCTGCACTCCGGAGGAGGGCGCGGATAAGTTGCTGAAGGAATTTGGCGTGGCTCTTGCCATGGTAACCCTTGGTTCTGACGGCTGTCTGCTGAAGACGAAGGATGCTTCCTTCCGGGCTGCCTGTCCAAAGGTGCATACCATTGATACCACCGGAGCGGGAGATATCTTCGGCGGCAGCGCCGTATATCGGCTGTTGGAACTGGAGAAGCCGATCTATGCGCTGACAGAAGCCGATCTTGCTTATATCGGCCGCTTCGCTGTGATTGCCGCAAGTTTGTCCACGGAGCGCTCCGGAGGTATTCCCAGCATCCCGGATAAGGATCTTGTTTTGAGGCATATGTAACGCAAAACCCGGAGATACATTAGGATCTCCGGGTTTTTTCGTGCTTTACGGCATAAATTGATGCGCCAGTGGCAGCTTCTTCTTCGCAGGAAGAAAGGATCAGCGGACAGCCAAAAATCTTTTCAAATGCACGGCAAAGATGGGCATTTTTCCGCAAACCGTTCCCAGAGCCGATGATGGTTTTCGGGGTGATGCCACCGGTGTCCGCAAAGCTGCGGTACATCCCATACAGCTCCTGTGCCATCCCGTTCATAAAGCTGTGCATCAGGTGCACCGGGGTAAAGTTGTCTATGCCAATGCCGCAAATGCTGCCCCGGAGATTTGCGTCTTTCCGGGTGCCCTGGAAGGTAGTTGTAGCGGATGGAGCATTCTCTACATTCCCCGCTTCCGTCAGCGCCCGATCCATGGCGGCGTATACGCTTTGTTCAGAGTCGGTAAGCATTTTTACCGTCTGGCGGAAGAAATTTTCCAGCAGGGCATAGCTTCTGCCGCCGCAGAGAGAGGCTCCCACCAAGAGCCAACCGCCATCCGGAAAAGGACGGGTTTCCAGACCGGAAACGCTTATGTACTCCGGCGAATACACTGCAATCTGACTGCCGGTGCCAACATTGATCAGCAAAGCATCCTGCTGCTGCCCCACGGCTCCCAGAAATGCCGCCTGATTATCGCCAATGGCGGCATAAACGGGAATGCCCAATGTCCCAATGCCCAGAAATGGTGTCGCGGCAATTTCGGGCAACAGCATTTCCTCTATCTGCGCTTGCTTTAGAGCCTTTGAATCAAAGCGGCGTTTCCGCAGATCAAACAAACCAAGACTTGCTCCATTGGTGGGTTCTATCCGAGGAACGGTCAGACCAGCCAGCTTCATGGCGATGTAGTCTCCAATCGTACACAGGCAGACAGCACCATCCGGCACCAGTCCGTGGCGAAGATTATAAAAATGCGTTACCATTCCGTAGCCAGAGGACAGAGGATAACCGGTAATGGCAGACAAGTGCTCCGCCCAGCTGCTGGTTTCGTCAAAAGGAAGATCTCCCCGCCCATCCTGCCATGTATAAAGGGAACTCACAGGTTCTCCGTCCTCACCCAAATACAGAATTCCGTGCATCTGGCCGGTTACTCCGATTGCCTGCACATCCGGGTGTCGCTGCAGCAGCTCGGTTACCACTTGAAAAGCCTTGTGCCAGATTATTGCGGGATCCTGCAGACGCTCCCAGCCTTCCGATGACAGGAAGAATCCGTTCGCTGTGGTTTTTGCTTCCAGAACGCCGTGCTCTGCCGCAAACACGACAGAAGAAATCGATGTTGTTCCAATGTCCAACCCCAGTGCTTTCATAAATCGTTCTCCCATTTCCATAGAATTAAGTCCATTATATAAGTCTGTTTCCAGCCAGTCAAGCGGATTGACAAACACGACAGAACAACGTATAATGGGTACAATTTTACCGAAACAGGAAGAAGACAAGGAAAACGGGACTTTATTATGGCGCAAAAACCACGCAATGCCGATTACACAAAAGAATATAACCGCAAAGCGATTCTTCGCATTCTGCGCCATAAAGCCATGAGCCGAGCTGAGCTTGCCCGGGCGATGGGACTGACCCGGGCAGCATCTTCCCTAATTATGGAAGAACTGCTGAATCAGGGAATTGTGACCGAGCTTGCTCCCCAGTCTGTGGGAAGAGGACGGAGCGCAATACCTCTTACCCTGCGTTCGGATAGCTACTATGCCCTTGCTGTGGATCTTGCGAGAAAAGGATGCAGTGTGGCTCTGTGCGATATGGCGGGAACTGTACTGCAATGCCGCAAACTGCCGGTTTACGATAATTTGGTAGGAGCGATGATTGCAGAGCTGAAATCACTGCTGGAAGCGGTTGACCGGGAGAAGGTTCTGGGAATCGGCATCAGTTCGCCCGGTCCTTTGGATTGTGCAAACGGACGTATTCTGAACCCTCCCCGATTTGAATGCTGGCATGGTGTGGAGATCAGCAAGCTTTTGTCCGAAGCGTTGGATATGCCTGCTTATCTGGAGCATGATGTGTGCGCCATGGCAATGCATCAGCTGGAGATGGGACAGAGCAGGAATTTTATGCTCGTGTTTGTCGATATCGGTATCGGTGCGGCCATTATGTCCGGCGGAAAGCTGCTGGGTAATTCCATGTATTTTACCGGTGAGCTGGGGCACACTACCATCCGTTTCGACGGTCGGCTTTGCGAATGCGGCAATCGGGGATGTCTGGAAACTTATGCCTCGATCCCTGCTCTGCTGGAGGGAACACAATTCCATGACTGGGAGGATCTTATTGACCATGTGCATAACAATCCGGATGCGAGAAAGCTTCTGGATCAGGAGGCGGTATACCTATCCGCAGGCCTAATCAATCTGCTGAATCTGATTCCTGTGGATACCATCTATCTGGCAGGTGACATCTGTTACCGTTACGAGCTGCTGGCACAGCGGTTACAGAGGGAAATAAGTGCCAAGGCACTGGATTGGAGTAAGAGCGATATTCGCATTTTTCCTGCCGCAAAGAATCCGAATGTCGGTGTTTTGTCAGCAGCAGAGGTGGTCTTTTCCAAGTTTTTTACCGTATAGAAATAGCCGCCATGTGTGGGGGATTCCAAGACACGGCGGTTTTTCTTTATTTCAAGTTGTTAGACAGTTCTCCTAGGGTTGTCTCACTCCAACTGTAATTCGTCAGATAACTTCCCTTAAAGAGCTGGGCATATTCTTCTTTGCCCGAAAGATAGTTATAAAGATCGCACTGAATCTTTTCCATAACGATACGGCGCTTTCCGTCAACCGCCTCAACAATCTCCGATATACCGTATTCCTCCAAAGTGTTTTTAAGGCGAAGGGCAACCTTACGGTATCTTGACATCGTTACCGTATTGGCAGGTTCATCCTCCCATAAAAATCCGATTGCTTCTTCCGAGGTGATATATCCTCCTCTGCGGTCAACAAGAAGCGCAAGCAGCTCTTTTGATTTTTTGTTGCGGAACGCGATCGGTTTATCTCCGACAAACACATCGAAATAACCAAAGGTGCGAATCGAGATAGTGCGGTTTTCCGGTAAGCTTTTTTTCTTGTCGGGCTCTGTATCTTCAACCTGGTATAGCATAACATATCTCGGAGAAATTCTGTCAGCATTTCTCTGAGAGCAGATTGCTTTTATTTTTCGCTCCGTTTCGGTGTTGTAATCAAAGTAGGTAAATTCAGCCTCTCCGTTTCTGAGCAGTTCTGCAAATTCTTCATAAGCCGCTTCACTATAAGCAACAAAGTTTTCAATCGGAGTATACTTTCCGGTCAGAGGCAGCCATTCTTCTTTTGTGTATCCGAAGAACTCACACACATTTTCACTGGCATACAAGGGTTTTACTTTTCCGTCAACCGAAATTTCAAACGCAGCAATGCCGTCAGAGAAACGCAGGACAAGCTCTTTCATATCTTCTTTTAACTGATCGTTTTCGATTCGTAAAACTGCGGCTTCTCCCGAATCCTGAACGTGTCGGCAACAATAGAAGCTGGTAGATTCATCCACTTTTATGAACATACCGATATATTGATTTATTTCTCCGGTTGAAGATTTTGCCTTGTATGAGAGTTGCGGAGGCTTTGTGCCGGACTCAGACATCTTTTTTTGGCAAAAGTTTTTAAAGAAAGCTCGAACCTGATCTCGACTTTCGGAATCAACAGCGTCTATAATCCATTTTTCCAAAGCGTCATCAATCTGCATTGCAATGTCTTTAAATTTTTTGAATGATGAGCCATCATTCAAATGCAGGCATTTTATGGTATTGGCATCAAGATTAAATTCGAATATTTTATCATAAACATCGGTAAGCGCTTTCAGATAACGTTTTGTTTCCGTTGCTTTTCTGGCTTGATGCCGCACGGTAATATCCATGCAAACGCTTTGAAATTCCTCGATTCCTTGCTCGTTGACAGTTTTTGTTACCCAACCAAACATATAAGCTCTTGTTCCGTCACAGCGGAGCAATGTCATTTCACCGGCAATGGGAGCTTCAGCGGAATAAACGCGGTTAAGATACTTGGAAAATCTACGGCGTTCCTCCATCGGTATCATCAAGAAAATGTTACTCTTATACATTTCAAGATAATCAAGCTCGCCATCCCTGATATCGGGGAAACGGAGCAGCTCAATCATCGTCTGATTGATGTATGTGATTTTAGGCTGTTTTTCGCAGGTATATTTTAAAAATCCGCAGGGAATCGTTTCATTCAAAAACTGCAGATCGTTGTTTTCACTTTTAATATCGGTTATATCGGTCAAAACCGAATTGGCAACCAGTTTGCCGTCATCCTGTTTCTTAGATGTGGCAATATCTCTCACGCAGATTACAGTTCCGTCTTTTTTTATCAAACGATACTCTGCTGTAAGAGTCTGTTCCTTCTTGGTTAAATAAGGTAATATTGTTTCTTACCGTGTCTTCAAAAATATATGTATTTTGATCCAGATAGGCGATAAGCTCTGTTAAGCATTGTGCAGACAGGTTTTTATCTCTACATCATCATAAAGAATCGTTCCTTGATAATCTGTCAGTCTGCCTGAGATTAATTTCATTAACGTAGACTTTCCACTGCCGCTTTTTCCGTGAATCAGATATTTTTTACCCGTTTCAAACACAAAGGAGGCATTATCAAAAATCTTTTTCTCTGTATCGGGATATTGGAAGGTTAATTGGCGAACTTCTATTTTTTCGTTCATTTCTTTTAATGAGACGCTGCTTTTTGGCGCTGTCAAGTCTACTGTTAAAAGCTTGTCACATAAGGGTTTCGCAGAATCCATCTCCATTTTTACGGAAAGAAGATTCTGGCAGTTTCCATAAAAGGCAGAGGCAATGCTCATCAGTCCCACAATTGCACCCGGTGTCGTTTTTCCGCCAATTACGAGCAAACCGGCCACAATAACATAAATGAGCTGAGACAGCACCATGGTACACATCATCATACTTTGGGCAAAAGCAAATTTTTTTCCATAGGCCTCTTTTTTCTCCTCCAATGTCATACTGGCATCTTTTACCTTTTCGAAAAAGCCTGACAGAGCCTGAAAAGAGAATAGAGTAGAAAAGCCACCCATTAAATCTGATATTTTAGCAACAAAGCGTTCATTTTCATTGCTCTGCTCGGAAGAAATCTGTTGCAGGATAGGAGAAAGTCTTGACATAGCAAAAATGGAAATCACTGCGCTGACGGGAAAGACAAGCAGGAAGGACCAATGAATCAAGACTGCTCCGCCAAGCGGAAAGACGACTCCCATTGCCAAATTCCAGAAGCGATAGCCTGCATCTATTTTGTGCTGAATAATATAGGAGACATCATTTGTAAGTCTGGAAACACCTATGTCTGCGATATTTTTTTGAGAAAGGCAGTAATTTTCCACATAATTTTTAAAATATTTTTCGCGAAGCTTTCGTGCAATGTGTTTTTTGCTGGCTGCTTGAAGCACACTGCCAAAATACTGAACGATGGAGACGGAAATCATCATGATAATGACAATGCTCAAATAGACTAAAAAAGTCTTAAAATCTCTGTCAATGACAGCATTTGTCATTCTGATATTCATGAATGAATTTACGACCATCAGGATGTTTGAAATCGCTAAAAAAAGAAGGATTCCGATTTCTAGGATGCGATTCTTATGGATTTGCGTTTTCATGTAATATCACACCTTTCTGAAATAGTTGGAGTAGCAGGTATCGTGAGTTTCTTTGAAAAATGGGAAGGAAACTTTGCAGCTTTACCATGCGACTTAGCCAAGTGTAGGGCATAGGACTGCAGCTTTCTGCGCATCGATTCCAATTCGTTCGTCATCTTTTCTGTAAGTCGATTACCTCATCTGCAAGCCGTATCATTCTTTCATTGTGCGAAATTATGATAATTATATGGTTTTCTTTGATCTCCTGCAAATAAGAAAGAAGGCTGTCAATGCTTTCCGAATCGAGAGCATTGGTAGGCTCGTCAAGGATAAGAACATCAGCGTCTTTTAATAAAGCACGGGACAGAGATATTTTTTGTTTTTCTCCACCGGAGAGAGGTGTGTTTTTTGAGGTGATGCTGGTGTTTTCTTTCCTCTCTCTTTTTTCCATAAAGGATATCAATTCCGCTATGATAGGAATCTCTTTGCTCTGCGTAAAGGGCTTTCCCGTTCCATACGTTATATTTTCCTCTAAGGTGCCGGAATAGATATATGGTTCCTGCGTAGCGACCGCAAGGAGCTGTTTCCGTGCGGAATACAGGTCAATATCCGATATAAGCTCATTATTATAAAAGATTCTCCCATCGCTCCTCTCTAATACTCCCAGTAGAGCATGGACGAAAGTGGTTTTTCCGGCTCCGTTTTCTCCTCGTATCACATACAGCCTCCCTTTTTTAAGGGAAAGGCTCACATTGGCAAATATACTGCTTGTGCCGCGTTTTACCGATAGATTCTCTGCTCGTATTTCATGGATTTCTGTCAAAATCTTTTTTCCGTTCGACTCAATTGCAAAAGAACAAAATTCTTCCATTCTATTTTTGGCAACCCTATATTGCTCCAGCTTGTGTCCAAATTCCGTTGCACTTTGCAGTTTTGATAATAGGAGTTGGATATACAAGAGGACAATGGAAAATGCTCCAATTGATACTGCTTCTGTTGAAATCGCACTTCCTAAAAGAAAAATGGCACCGCCATACGCAAGGCGACAAAGGAGTGCATTTGTCGCAGCTACAGTATTGACGACTCTTAGGTATTGAATGGATTTGTAAAAAAAAGAGCTTACAATCTTAATAAACTCAGAATCTGTCTCATCATACCACGCATTCATCTTGATGGATAAAATATTCAAAAATTGACTGCTTAGCATGGAAAAGAATTGACCCTGTGCTTCAAGCATATCCTGTCCACGTGTATACATGATTTTTTTCGTAACCAGATACACAAGAACTAGCAATACGATAAATACGGCCACAAGCATTCCGAGAGGAAGACTAACCGTAAAGGTAATCACAGTAATTAACAATGCAAATGCAAGATCGGATAAAAAGTATGGCAGCTGTTCGACAACAAAATCGCCGAGAATTACAGCATCGTTGTTAATACGCTGCGCAAGATAAGCGTCATCGTAAGCATTTACCGATTGATAGGAAGCTCTCTTTATATGCCTTGTTGTGTTATACTCAATTTGAAATGCAATTTTGTTGGATAATCGGACATTTAGCTCATTTACGGCGACGGATACAAACAACTCAAAAAATGTGCAAACGAAAAAAACAGCCAAAAGAGGGGATAATTGTTGGGCGTCTTTTGTAAGCTGATCTACACATATGCTTAAAATATAAGGAATCACAGCCAGCAGTAGAATCTGCAGCAGCTTGGCGATACAAAATACAGAGTAGAATCGAATGTTTTCTTTTATGTAGCTGCTGATTCGAAAAGGGCTCATAAAGTCTGCATTTGGGTTAATTATCATAAAAAACTCCTTTTTTAAAAAGGCTTCCATTTGAGATAATAAAAATTTTTCGAACGATTATCTTAATTATATTGCTGAAATTTGGAAAGACCATGACGTTTTCGTGAAATTTTTAAAAATTCTACGAAAACATCATGGTCTTATCATTGGTTTTGGTTATAAACGCGTAGTGCAATTTCTTTTTCCACACAAGAATCGGAATAAATTACTCTCCATACCGTTTTTTGTAGTACATTGCGATTTCCTTTTGTCTTCTTGGTATTCCATATATATTAGATAGATCCAATGCCAGTTCGCATATTGTTTTCGGTTGCGATATCTGGACAGATAATCGCCCACCATTGTAAGCATCCATGTATTTTCGCAGATTTCATAAGGATGAAACGCGATACTTTTTTCGAAAAACTCATAAAGCAGGCAGACAGCGCGATAGTCTTTCTGCTCACTATGGCTCTCATCTTCCTTTTCCTCCTTACAGGCAATCATCAGACGAAGAACCTCTGTTACGTGGTACAGTTTCTTTTGTTTTTTTAGTAATTGATAAGCGTTTTCCAAGACTTGTAAGCTTTCCTCCGGACTGACACTGCTGACGGAAAGATGTGTCCATTCTCCACTGCAGATATGCGATCTCTTTTTCTGTCACATAGGCAGATAAGCTCACAATGCCATATCCCAGCCGTTCAAAAATCCGATTGAGAGTCAGAAAATCAGGTACTCTTTCATCCCGCTCATAATTACTATAGGTTGATACCTTGCAGATGCCTTCGCAGATATCCTTTTGTGATGCGCCTGCTTCTTCTCGCAGACAGACAAGAAAATTTCCTATGGCTACACTCATTTCTCTTTCGTTTCCTCGAATGCTCAAATGCAATTTTTTCTTTTTCGTATTTTCATGCTTTTGCCCAAGTGTGTAGATTATTTTCTTAGAACTTCTAATTAAGCAGCTGCAGTATCATTTGGACAATCCAAAAGCCGGAAAACAGAATCATACCGATATTAAGAAGGACAGTCGAGAAAATCTTTCCCTTTGGTATCACAATATTACCCGACTTTAAAGTAAACTTTTTGATATTCACAAGCAGGAGGACAATACCGGCTATTACGATTGCAAAAAATACAAGCATATAAAACAAACAGAAAATCAATCCCGGTAAATACGGAAGAAGGGCAGAATTGTCAAGTGAGGGGTTTTCCATAATCGCATATAAAGTCTCTAAATTTAAACTTTTTAATACAAGCATACTGATGACGGAGCCTTGAAAATTAACGGCCATATGCAATAAAATGGAATAAATGATTTTGCCTGTTTTTACATACAGAAAGCCCCAAAATGCGCCAAGAGAAAAAGCATAGGCGAATTGATTGAGGTTTCCGTGAAACAGACCAAAAAGCAGACCGGAAAGCAGAATAGAGACACCTTCCCCATAAATCGCCGTGCGGTCAATTAAAAGCTTACGGAAAATGATTTCTTCCCAAATCGGAGCAAGAATTACCATAAGCAAAAATGAGGTGGGAAGACTGATATTGCTTGTCACCTGCAAGACGACATTGTCAACGACAGACCCTTTTAGCAGGGCAATGATATTTGTGATAAACTGTCCGATCATATTGCTTACGGACATGAGGGCAAAGCACATGAGCAGAGCAATCATCCATTGGAGGACAGACATCTTATGCTTTTCCAAAGGTGAGGAGGGTATGGTACGGATGAGGAGCGTCATGATTGGCAGTGCGATGACATACATCGGAAGCATGGACACAAGAATGGCGGAATCATAATGCCACAAAAGAGTCGGATTTAGGAAGCCTATCAGACGAGCAGAGCCGATTTGTACACCAAAAATAATCAGGCTTCCCAAAAAATAAATGAGTCCAAGGTTTGAAAAATGACGTTTTATTGGCAAAAGTGCTTGGTTTTCCATGTGAAAAATCTCCTTTCTTCTTACTTGACGGTATGTGTCTTATAATATTATCTTATTTTTTGCAGCGTCTGGCAAGAAAATTTGGAAAATAATGCAACAAAATCAACTGCTTATCCGTCTTATCAATAAGAGGAAAAGCCAGGGAATCACGTAGGGGGTAGTTATGGAGGATGATTTAAAATTGGTAAAGAGAGCAAAGCATGGGGATACGGAAGCCTTTGCAATGCTCTATGAAGAAATTTATGAAAATATGTATCGATTTGCGCTCTATACCCTTCGCAATACTGCGGATGCGGAGGACGTTGTCAGTGAAGCAGTGGTAGATGCCTTTGCTTCTATCAGCAAATTAAGGTCGGAGGAGGCATTTAAAAGCTGGATTTTCCGGATTCTTACGAATAAATGCAAGGACAGGCTAAGAGAATGTGCCAACAGGATGCTTGACTTGGACAAGGAGGCAGAGCAGATAGAAGGAGCAGCTTCCGGGCAAAGCATGGAGGAGGCTGCCTACGTTCGAAAACTGTTCTTTGAGCTGTCGGAGGAGGAACGTCTCATTGTCGGAATGCACATATTTTGCGGATATAAAAGTCGCGAGATTGCAGAGATTTTACATATGAATGAAAATACAGTGCGCTCCAAAGAGAGTCGTGCTCTAAAAAGAATGGCGGGACAGTTTTAAAGAAAAAGCAAAAGGGAGGGTAGGTCTATGACAGAACAGGAGCTGTTAAAGAGGATAGAAGAATCTGCGGCGCGAGTTGAGGTGCCCAAAAGTATATCGCCAAGAGCAGTAAAGGGAAGAATCGAGGCAATCCAAAGATTCAAGGAGGAGCCGAAGCAAAAGAGCGGAAAAGGAGAGCCACACGTGAAAAAGTGGGGAAGAAAACCGGCCGGGCTCGTGGCAGCGGTGGCAGCAGCAGCCTTGGCAATCGGGGCTTATGCGGCTATGCAAAAGGATGATTCCGGAAATTTGCAGCAGACAGCGAAGACAGAACAAGCAGCAGAGGAAGCAATACAGAACACAGAGACAAAGCAAAATGCAGGAGATTTGTATGTAATAGCAGGAGAATACAAGGTGGTTTATGATGCTGTGGAGAAGCCGAATCAAAGCTCCGAGCTAAAATATAGTGCTTCTTGGCAAGATGTCATAATGGCGGAAGCAGAAGCGACGACAGGAAGCATAGAAACAGCTCCTGTTGGGGGCTTAAGTGAGGCTGTCAATGCAGCAGAAGATATGGCGGATGCCTCTAACAACAAGGAGAGTTACTCTAAGACAAATTTACAGACCGAGGGCGTGGATGAGAGCGATATCGTAAAGACGGACGGAAAGTACATTTACACGGTGGATGACAGCAGAGTTGTGATTACAGACGTCCAAAATAGGGAGATGCGGCAAATAGGAGAGATTACACTTTCTATGGAGGATGCATCCGATTCCATAGTAGAAATGTATGTGGACGGTAATATGCTAAATTTGATTGTGCAAAGAGAAAACTCAAATCTGGAAAAGAGTGCGGCGGCGGATGAGGAGGCTTTGGCGGATGTTTACTATATGAATACGGAAACAGTGACGGAGGTTAAGACCTATGACATCCGTGACAGACAGGCTCCAAAAGAAAATGGCTCTGTTGTTCAGGACGGCTATTATAAGACCTCCCGGAAAATAGGAGACATTCTGTATCTGTTTACGCAGGAGGAAATAGAGCTGTCGTCTGTGGAGAGAGCAAAGGCAGAGGCTGCAGCAGAGGAGGGCGGCTGGATTCCCACAGTGAACGGGAAGGCGGTCATGGCAGATTGCATCTATGTGCCGGAAAAGGGAAAGCAAGGGCTTGTGATATCCTCGATCAATGTAAAAAGTCCGAAGGATGTTGTGGATTGTGTGATGATACTCAATAATTATGTGGAAATCTATGTAAGCACGGAAGCTTTCTACCTTTATGGGCAGGAGGGCAGCTTTTTGGGGGGAACAACACAGATTGCAAAATTCTCCATGAAAAACGGAGTCATCAATGCAGCAGGAGCGACCTCGGTAAAGGGGATGGTAACAGACAGCTTTGCGATCCATGAAAAGGAAGGAAACCTAAGGCTTCTGACGACGGATCGAAGCGGTAGTGAAGCAGAAAACAGACTTTATCTGTTTGATGAAAAGCTAAAGCTGGAGGGAAAGCTGGAAGGAATCGCAAAAGGGGAAGAAATTTATGCGGCGCGGTATCTGGGAAATATCGTATATTTTGTTACATATCGCAACACGGACCCTCTGTTTGCAGTGGATTTGACGGACACAAAAAATCCGAAGATTTTATCGGAGCTGAAAATTACCGGTTTTTCCGAGTATTTGCATTTTTGGGGAGAGGATAAGCTGCTTGGAATCGGGTATGAGACAGACCCGGACAATGGAGAGCGAAAAGGAATCAAGCTCGCAATGTTTGATATTTCCAATCCGGCAGAGCTCCATACGCTTGGCAGTCTTGTCATTGAAAATATCGATTACTGTCCGGCGCTATATCAGTACAAGTATGTATTGGCGGAGCCAAGGGAAAATTTAATCGGATTTGCAGGAGAGACTTACAGAGGAAGGACGAATAAGAATTATTTCCTTTTTGCGTGGGAGGACGGAGCGTTTCAGGAGCGCATGACAGCAAACATGAATGAGGACGGTGCGATAGAGGAGTGCAGAGGTCTCTACATTGGCCGGAGATTTTATCTGGTAAATCCGAACAGTGGGATTACTTCTTTTGACAGAGAAGACGGATATAAGCGGATACAAAAGCTTGCGTTTGACTAAGAAATATGTAAATTTGATTCAATAAAATTTGACATACATCAACTAATAGAATATAATTAGCAACGAAATGCATTGCTATTATACTGAAAGAAAAGAAGGGGAGTTGTTGTATGTACAATTTATTGCGCAAGAAAGAAACATTACCACTGCATAGAAATGGATGGTATCAAAAAATTTTATGTACCTGTTTTGCAGTTATTTTAACGGTACTTCTGGCTTCTCCGTCCGTTGCTTATGCTCATTACGATACGGCCTATTGGAATAACGGCACAAGGGTACAGAATAAGGCGGCTTGGATGAAATATTTGGATGGTAATTTGCAGCTGAGTCAGCTGTCCCTGCCGGGTACACATGACACAATGGCGCACAAGAGTAATTTGCTGGGGCTTGATATCACACGTACACAAACAATGGATCTTCGCTCACAGCTTGTAAGCGGAATACGGGTATTGGATATTCGTCTGTATTATGAAGGCAATAGTCGGAAATTTACGATTCACCATGGGACAGTCTATCTGGGATATGACTTGGATGATGTTTTAACTATTGTGCAGGAATTTCTGCGGGAATATCCATCCGAGACTGTATTGATGCGCTTGAAGCAGGAGGGATCCAGCGCAAGCGATGAACAAATGAAGCGGATGTTTGATCTTTATTATAATAGATATCAAGATATGTTCTACAAGAAGAACGGCTCAAATAATCCAACCTTAAACGATATGCGTGGCAAGTGTGTAATCATTTCTGATGTATGGTCTTTGAATTCCTATGGCTTGAGTTATAGAGACTTAAACATACAGGACGCCTATCACCTTAACACGAACTGGGATTTGTATGCAAAGTGGGAGAAAGTCAAAAATCATATTTCTCTGGCAAACAAATCCGGAAATTCCGGTATTTATATGAATTATTTGAGTGGATCGGGCGGGGCTTTTCCCTATTTTGTCGCAAGTGGGCATACTTCTCCCGGAACATCGGCAGACCGTTTGGCAACCGGCTTAACATGATAAGAATATGCTTCCAAAAATCAAAAACCGGTCACAAAGCATCGGTTGCTGCATAAATTAAAGGGAAGGCAGTTTTACCGGGTGACTTAGCCAAGTGGTAAGGCATGGGACTGCAACTCCCTGAGCGTCGGTTCAAATCCGTCAGTCACCTTTTTTGTAAGTCGATTCTCTCATCTGCAGGCCGTATCCTCTTTTGCAGCAGATGCTTTTGGCATAGGGGGCGTAGAATATGACAATTCAAACGCCTATTTGCTTGTCTTTTGAGGGACAATGAAATATAATATTGTAAAAATAGCATATTTTTGAATTTGCAGATGAGAGAGGGATTGATATGGTGGAAAAAAAGAATAAAAAAGCAAACGTAACCGCCGTGTATGCTCTGTATTACAGTGCAACAGGAAATACTGCGAAAGTAGTAAAAGCAGTGACAGAGAAAATTGCACAAGAGCTTGGACTTCCTGCAAAATATATGACTTATACTTCTCCTGCTTCACGTGAGAAAGACTATGAGTTTGGCGAAGGAGATTTGGTCATTGTCGGCACACCGGTTTATGCCGGCCGTGTTCCGAACAAAATGCTCCCGTTTTTGCAGACAAGGCTTCATGGAAAGGGAGCGTTGGCATTGCCTGTTGTTACGTTCGGAAACCGTGCCTATGATAACAGCTTACGTGAGCTCGGAAGAGAACTGATAGGAAGAGGTTTTTGTGTCGTTGGAGGTGCGGCAGTAGTGGCGCAGCATGCTTTTGCCAATAAGCTTGGGATAAACCGCCCGACGGAGGATGATTTGTGTGGACTGCGCGCTTTTGCCAAGCAGGTGGCAGATAAGCTAGAAACGGAAGAAAGAGAGCTTTTGCAGTCGAAAGAGGTGCCGGGAGAGGAAGAGGTAGGCGCATATTATACACCGCTTGGAATCGACGGAAAGCCGACGGTATTTTTGAAGGCAAAGCCTAAAACCCATATGGATAAATGTACGGTTTGTAACGTATGCGTCAAATGCTGTCCGATGGGAGCCATCACGCTCAATAAGCCGGATGAGGTGCCGGGAGTCTGTATCAAATGTCAGGCATGCGTAAAAAAATGTCCGACTGGGGCAAAATACTTTGACGACCCGGCATTTTTATCTCATCTTGCCATGCTGGAGGAGCATTACATACAGGCAAAAGAAAACGCTTTTTTTCTATCATAAAAAAGGCTTTTGCTTGCTGACGCAAGCTTCTTTTGGGTCGAAATATCGATTGAGTCCAGAACAGCAAATTGTCAACAAGAGCATTCCTCATCTTCATTTTTCAGTGTGGTTATACCAAAAATGAAATAGAGAATGTGAAACAGCCAGATTCCTGCGAGGATGATGCATGGAACATATACTGCCTTTAGCAGCATCATAACACAGCTGAAAGTCATAAGCAGTGTTACCGTTATCATGATACGAATCTTGGCTACCCAAGTCATACCCCTGCCCTGCACATAGCTCTCAAGGTTTTTCTTGTAGAGCTTTGTGCAGATAAACCAGGTATGCAATTTTTCTGAGCTCTTGGAAAAAGAGAAAGCTGCAAGAAGCAGAAAGGGAAATGCAGGTAACATTGGTACTACGGAGCCAATGGCTCCAAGTCCTATGCCAAGACAGCCAAGCAGAATCCATAAAAATTTTTTAAGCGTCATATTCTTCCTCCAATCGTTTCTTTTCTTTCTTCGTTTCAATGAGGTGGCGGATTGCGGTCATCGGATGATAAAAGATCATTCTGGGGCCGGAAAACCGCATGACCCGACAAATCTTATCTCGCATGTCAGGTTGATAGCAGTGTACCTTACAGTTGGAGCAAAAGGTTTTGGTCTCCATAAAGGGACATTTATCACTTCTTTGCCTTGCATAGGCGTCCAGCTTGGCACACTCGTCACAAAGCTCCGATTTCCTGCCATGCTTTTTCTTGCAGTAGAGGGAAATCATCTGCGATACCAGTTTTTTTTCTTTTTCTCTTTTGCCTGTTGTGTCCTTCATTCGCTCAGCCTCCCATTTTCCACAGAATAGACCTTATCCGCAATGCGCATTGTGGATAAACGATGCGATACCAGCACGACCGTCTTATTTTCCTGTTCTTCCTTGAGTGATTTCAGGATAACGGCCTCGTTGAGACTGTCAAGATTTGAGGTTGGCTCGTCAAGAAGCATAAGGTCAGCATTGTGCAAAAAAGCGCGGGCAAGCCCAAGACGTTGTCGCTCTCCTCCGGAAAGGGTATCACCAAGCTCCCCTACAGGTGTGTCATAGCCCTTTGGTAAGGTCGTAATGAAATCATGCACCGAAGCCTTTTTACACGCGTTTTCAATTTCGGCATCGGTTGCCTTTCGCCTTGCAATACGAAGATTGTTACGGATGCTATCATGAAAGAGGTGCGTTTCCTGTGTTACAAGACTCTCCATATTACGGAGATTTGCCGTATTGATGTCATCAATGTCAACGTCAGAAATCTTCACGCTGCCCTTTTGAACATTCCAAAATCGCATCAGCAGCTTAAGTAAGGTAGATTTCCCACTGCCGCTTCGACCAACGATCCCCACGATGGAGCCCTGCGGAATCTTCACAGACACACGATCAAGAATCGTTTCGTCATGGTATGCAAAGGTAACATTTTCGGCAGCTGCTCCACAAAAAGCAATGTCGGCTTTGCCGTTGATTTCTTCTACGGCAGGTGTTTCGTCAAGAATATCCAGCACACGGTTGCCTGCGGCAAAGGTCTGCTGTAACGTGCTTCCAAGATTGGACAGTGCAACACAAGGGCCAAAGGAGCTCATAAGTGCAATCGTTGGAATGAGTACGCCGAGAAAGGAAATCTGACCGTTTTGATACAGCATGGCAGAGGAAAAAAGCATGGTAAGGTCAAAAACCAGAATTGCCGTATTCGTCACTGCTTGATTTTTACCTGCAGTCTGTTTCATTCTTTCCTCATATTTGGAAAGCACATCGGTCTGAGCATTCATCGCATGCAGACGCTTCTCCCCCTGCCCGTATTGCAGTGTTTCCGAAAGACCTCTAAGACTGTCCAGCACAAAGCCGGAGAGATTGCCGGATTTGGTACGGAATTGGAGGCCATCCTCACCACTGCGCTTTGATGTAAAAAGCGGAATCATAACACCAATCGTAATGTATGCAATAAGTGCAATCAGTGCGAGCGTGATATGATAGCTGCCGATAAACACACACATGATTATGCAAAAGACAAGTGCAATCAAGGCAGGCGAAATGGTATGTGCATAGAAAACCTCTAAAAGCTCAATATCTGAGGTAATTACCGAAATGAGATTTCCTTTGTCCCTGCCCTCAAGCTTTGTGGGACAAAGCTTACGGAGAGTTCGAAAGACCTTTTCCCGGATGAGAGCCAATAGTTTAAATGCGATATAGTGGTTGCAGGCCTGTTCCGCATAGTGGAGTATGCTATGTATGATGGCAAAGAATATCATAGAGAAAAAGAAGGTTGTCAACGTAAATGGGGTCGTGGTTCCAAGTATATCAGCAATCGCATAGCCGCCGAACACAGTAATAAAGGTTGCAGACAGATGACTTATGCACCCCATTATAATTGCGAGCAGCATAAATCCGGTAAGCGGCTTTACAAGCCTAATTAGGCGCATCATTACATGTAGATCGCTTCTTTTTTTCATGATAAATCACCCTTCCTTCCATAATTTTCAAGAGTAGCTTGTGTGTGCCACAGCTTTGCGTAAACACCATTCTTTTTAAGCAGCGTTTCGTGATTGCCATTTTCTGCAAGATGACCCTTATCCAAAACATAAATATTGTCTGCATTTGCCACATTTGCGAGACGATGCGAAATAAGAATGACCGTTTTTGTCTTTGCCAGAGCGTGAATTTCACGCATAATCTCGTCCTCACTCTCTATGTCAATGTTGGAGGTGGCTTCGTCAAAAATGTATACCGGGCTGTCATGCAACAATCCTCTTGCCAGTGCCAAGCGCTGACATTGCCCACCGGAAAGGTTGGAGGCCTTCTCTGCAAGAGGGGTATCCAATCCTTTTTCAGCCTTGAGAAATGCAGACAGATTTACTCGGTCAAGCACTGCCCATAATTGATCATCGGCAGCAGAGGGACATCCCATTAGCAGATTATCCCGGACTGTGCCTTTAAACAGATAGCTTTGATGGCTGATATAGGTTAAATTCTGCATAAGGCTTGCTTCATTGAGGCGACACAGCTCCTTGCCGCCGATGGTAACAGAGCCGGTATAGCCCTTGTTTCTTCCCATAAGAATAGCAGCGAAAGTAGACTTCCCACAGCCGGATTCTCCTACGATAGAGGTAAAGCTGCCCATGGGGAAGGTCATATCTAAGCCATGTAAAATCTCACGCTCTGCCTCGTAAAAAAAGGATAGATTGGTGCAGGCAATCGAGCAATCCTCTGAAAGGAGCTCGGTCTGAGCTTCCGTTTCCGGCAAATCAAGGAGACGAAATATCTTATCGCTTGCCGCCATACCATTCATGGCGATGTGGAAGAAGGATCCGAGCAGTCGCATGGGGATAAAAAAGTCGGCTGAAAGCAAAATAATCAGCAGGCAGCCGGAAAGAGAAATCCTTCCTGCTGCATATTGTGTTACCGACAAAATGATACCAAGTACCGCCCCACCGTAGGCAATCAAGTCCATAACGGTAATGGAGTTAAGCTGCATTGCCAAAACCTTCATTGTAATGCGGCGAAAGTGCTCGGCTTCACGGTTCATTTCTTCTTGCTTGAAATCGTCCGCCTGATAGATTTTAAGCGTCGTCAAGCCCTGAAGGTTTTCAAGGAAGGTGTCGCCGAGGGCAGTATACTGTCCCCAATACCGAGCAAGGAGCTTTTTTGCCCATTTTTGGACTGCAGCAATGGATACCGGAATGAGCGGCGTGCAAATGAGCAAAACAATGGCACAGCGAAGGCTGATAAAGCTCAAAACAACAAATAAGGTAGCAGGTGCCAGCATAGCATAGAAAAATTGAGGCAAATATGCGCCAAAGTAGGTTTCAAGCTGATCGACACCCTCTACCGCAACTTGTACGATCTCAGAGGTGTTGGCTTTTTCTTTGTATGCGGCACCGAGCTTAAGCAGCTTTTTATAAATCATCTCACGAAGCGTCTTTTTTACCGTCCTTGAGGAAAGATAGCTCATTTTGCTTGAAAGTGTAGTGCAGATAAACCGCACAAAGATAGCCATGACAGTAAGAAAAAAGGTAGCCGTCATATCGGTTGCTTTTGCAGAGCGCTCAAACAGCTTTGCCAGCAGACTGGTAATGCTTGCCATCATTGCGATATTTGCGGCAAGGGAAACCCATTGACAGATCACATTTCCGGCAATGTATTTTTTGCTTTCGTGAACCGTATGGATTAACCGTTTATTGATAATCATATTCGTTACTCTCTTTCTTATATTTTCGAATGATTGTCAGCGAAAAGGTTAGAAAAACTAACCAGTTAAGAAAAAATAAGACAAATAGATAGAAAGTTAGTTATTCCTAACTAAAGTCATTTTAATATGCCGATAAGGGTTTGTCAAGCGATTATCTTGTATAAGAAAAAGTACATAGCTTTGAAACAGAAAGGGGAGGCAAAGAGCATTATCTCTGCCTCCTCTTTCAATGGAAATGTTGAAAATTTTTATGCCGCTACCTGGTGCTCGAGTCGTACCGTTCGGCTCGCAGCCTTAAGGATACCATATGCAGGTAGCTGCGTTTAGGTTTCCGCCTCCGGCTTCTTTTTTCGTGTGACCAGAGTGGTTGTAATCATATGCTTGGTTACGCCATGAATGTCTATCATCAGCTCATCTGTCTCACAAGAGAATTGCTCTCCATCTTGCGGGATGCGCCCGATTAGGGTGCAGATATAACCGCTAAAGGTATCGTAGTCATCCTCGGCAAGCTCAAGCGCAAGCGTTGTCTCGACATCACGAATCAAAGCCGTACCAAGGATATGCCATTGATTCTCTCCAATCTGCTCAATTTCCGGTGGATCAATCGGATCGTCCTCATCGTTTAGCTCGCCTACAAGGGACTCCACCAAGTCGTGAAGCGTGATAATGCCTGTCATGGAGCCGTATTCGTCAATAATGACGGCAAAATACACACGATTTTGCTTCATTTGCTTAAATAAAACATTGGCACGCATTGTCTCCGGTACAAAAAAAGGCTTGTCGGTTGCATTTGCCATAAGATTATCGCGAGACTGATCCTCTAAACGGAAAAAGTCTTTTGTGTCAAGAACCGCCACAATCTCATCTGTAGTAGCACCGCAAATCGGGTAAAAGGTGTGTCGGTTGTTTCGAATCGTCTGAATCCACTCTTCTTCCTCATCATCCATATGCAGCAGGATAATATCTCTGCGATGGGTGCAGATTTCATCGATGGAAATATCATTAAACTCGAAGATGTTTTGAATCATCTCCTTTTCTTCTTCCTGGATATTTCCCTGTTCCTTGCTCTCTGTGAGAAGCATACGGATTTCTTCTTCGGTAACTTGCTCCTGCTCCTCCTCCGGATTCATACCTAAAATGCGGAGAATACCATTTGTGGAGATGGTAAGAAGCCATACAATCGGTGCAAAAATTTTTGCGACACCATAAAGCATGCCGGCCATTGCCAGAGCAAGCGCATCTGATTTTTTCATGGCAATGCGTTTTGGTACCAATTCACCAAAGACAAGCGTGAAATAGGATAGAATCAGCGTGATGACAACAATGATAAATGGCTTTAGCACAGAGGCAGGCACGGTCACACCAAGACTGATTAGCCAATATGCCAACGGATTGGCAAAGCTTTCTGCCGCAAAGGCACTTTGCAAAAGACCGGCCAAGGTAATGGCAACTTGAATGGTAGCCAAAAACCGTGCAGGCTGTTCCACCAAAGCAGTCAGTTTTTTTGCGCGCTTATCTCCATCTTGGGTAAGCTTTCTAAGCTTTGCCTCATTCATGGAAAGTACGGCAAGCTCTGCGCTGGCAAAAACTGCATTTAAAAAGATTAAAACAATCAGCAATATGATGGATTGTAACATAGTTTGTTTTCTCCTTCCAAAAACATTCGTCGTATCGTGTGTTGGATGCTATTTCAATCGTGCATAAACTACATGGCACAGCGATATGTTCTTGTCGGTACTGATACAGTCGGAACTGTCGTCCATGTAAAAAACCACCTCCTATTCATTCAAAATTTTTATTGGAATGATGAAAATTAAGCTTGCTTTTCGGTCCACTCGGAAAGCCGCATGATTCCATCTCTGCTGCCGCATAAAAAGAGGATATCATTTTTGCGGAAGACATATTGCGGGTCTACATTTTGCATAACGGCCTCATTGTTTACAACTGCGATAATATTTAACATAAAGCGGGAACGCAAATCGATATCAACGACAGACTTTCCTACCATGCAGTCGGGAACCGGAAGCTTTGATATATCAAGCTGCTCACTCATATGAATCGAGTCCAGCACATTGGAGGTTTCCAAGCGATTTGCAAGCCGGATTGCCATATCACGCTCCGGGTATACCACCTCTGCGCCAAGTTTCTCTAAAATATCACCATGATCTGCACTGTTCGCCTTTGCGATAACCTGCGGAACGCCAAGGCTGACCAGATTTAGGGTTGTCAATACAGAAGTATCCAGCCGTTCGCCGATGCAGACAATGACAATGTCACAGTTTTTGATGCCTGTTTCGAGAAGAGATTTTTTGTCAAGATTTTTGACGACAAATGCATTCTCGGTGTATTCTCGCATCTCTCGTACCTTTTCCTCTTCCTTATCTATTACAAGCAGCTCTGCACCGGAGCGTGCAAGCTCCAATGCAAGCGCACTGCCAAAACGACCAAGACCGATAATACCGTAAGAGATAGCCTCATTTTTTTGATTTCTAAACATATATCCTCCCTCAATTAACCGATGGCAATATTGCCCTCAGGATAAGAAACACGCTCTCCTCTTGTAAAATACCAAAGAGTGGCGATTGTCAGCGGACCTAGGCGCCCGATATACATGATAATAATACATAAAATTTTGCTTGCAATCGTTAAAGTCGGTGTGATACCGGTAGAAAGACCTACCGTGGAAAAAGCACTGGTAACTTCAAATAAAAGGTCGGACAGCGGAAGATCCGGCTCAAATATTGTCATTAAGTACGTTCCGACAATCACAACGAAAAGAGATAAAAGTGTGATGACGGAAGCCTTGCGAAAGGCATATCTTGGAATCGCGTAGCGGAAGGCTTTTTCTGAGCGATTTGTTGCTGCGCATTTAATTCCCTGTATCAACACAAAAAATGTACTGGTCTTAATTCCTCCGCCGGTAGAGCCGGGAGAGGCGCCGATAAACATAAAAAACACTAAGGCAAGAATGCCGGAGTGTGAAAAGTTTTTCAGCGGATAAGTAGAAAATCCGGCTGTCCTAACAGAGACACTGTGAAAAAATGCACCAAGCCAAGTCACATCCTCCGTCAGCTTTATGAAAAGGGTACCTGCTGCGAGCAGGATACCACTCATAGACAATACCACCTTGGCATGCATCGAAAGCTTTTGCCAACGAAACCGCTTTACCCAGACCTCTCGAACGACGAGAAAGCCGATTCCACCCAAAAAGATAAGGACGCAGGTAATCAAATTCATAGCGACATTCTTCTGATACGGAATCAGGCTCTGGTAGTTGCCAAGAATATCAAATCCCGCATTGTTAAAAGAGGCTATAGAGTGAAACAGGCTAATGCCAAGAGCCTTTAATGGGGGATAATCCTGTACAAATACAAAAAAGCTGAAAACAGCACCGGATAACTCAATAATGATTGTGGTAATAAAAATATCACGGACAAAAAGGACAATTCCTTTTCCGGAGTCCAGATTCATGGCTTCCCGAATCAGATTTCGGCCTTTTAGATTTACCTTCTTTCCTATGGCGAGAATGACACCGGTACCGACTGCCGTAACGCCAAGACCACCAATCTGAATGAGCATAGCAACAAAAAACTGTCCGAGGGGAGTAAAGGTGTCCCCCACATCAACCGCAATAAGCCCGGTAACGCAGACTGCACTGGTGGAAGTATAAAGTGCATCAATGTATCGTACTGCCACACCCTCCTTTATGCTGCATGGCAACATCAGCAGCAGGGAGCCAATCAGAATTACAAGGAGAAAACCAGATGCGATAATTCTTCCGGGAGGCTGTTTTTTAATTTGCCTGAACATAGAAATCCTTGATTATCCTACCTTTCTTTTTGTGATATGGGTTTGTAATTTATATGAAATCTTTATTATGATATGTTATATCATATTGCAACTAAAAAGGCAATAGGTACAGGTTTTTGCGCGCTCGTACTTGTCGGCTGATCGTGATAAAATCATAGCCTTGCTTTCCCCGGATGCCTTTACAACCGAGAAAGATTACGTTAGAATCGTATTATAAAAATAAGCAGATATTACAAAGGTCTTTCATAATAAAAACGGAGGCTTGACATTTTGGAAAAAGAAAAAAAACAGCAATCGATTTTAACCGGTGTTTTGGGCTGTTCCGTCATTCTCCTACTGCTTCTTACCATCGGTATCAGCGATTCCTTGTGGAAAAAGAGAGTGAACCAGAAAACAGCGGATATCCCTCAATATGACAGGCATTATGCACTGGTAACCGATTCCTTTGAAGACATATTGTGGAATACAGTCTATGAGGAGGCAAGGGCATATGGAGAGCAGGCGGGAGTCTATCTGGAGTGGATGGGAAAGGATCTGGATGTAGATTATAAGAAAGCCGAGCTTATGCGGCTGGCAATTGATGCGTCTGTAGACGGGATTCTTTTAGAGGGGGACAGCAGTGAAGAATTAAAGGAGCTGATTGCAGAGGCAGAGAGAAATGGCATTTTGGTTGTAACGGTTTTTTCTGACTGCCATGACAGCGCGCGAATTGGTTTTGTAGGGGTCAGCAGCTACGACCTTGGAAGGGAGTATGCGCGCGAGATTATTCGAGTGGCAACAAAAGAAACAAGAGAGGTTTTGGTGCTGATGGATACTGCGATTGCGGACAGCGGACAAAGCGTCGTGTTCAACGGAATGAAGGAAACTTTAAGCAATGAGGGAAATCACCTGACCTTGGAATTGCAGACTCTGGCGGTCAGTGAGGATACCACTTTTGGGGGAGAGGAAGCGATACGACGACTTCTGTCCCAAAGTGTGCAGGGGCAGGTGCGGCCACCGGATATGATTATATGCCTGAGCGAAAAAAATACAATGCGAACATATCAGGCGATTGTGGATTACAATCTGGTGGGAAAAACCGCATTGTTAGGATACTATGTGACAGATGAGATTTTGGATGGAATTGGGCGCAAGGTCATTCAGGCAACGATAGCAGTGGATGCAACAAAAATGGGGGTAGAGGCAATCAGAGCATTGGAGGAATATGTAAATACCGGGCATGTCAATAATTTTATCAACATTGATGTCGACGTGGTTACCATCAATAATATGAAGGAGTATCTACAGGATGGGCAGAAGGAAGAATAGTGGAATCAAGCTCAGCATTCAAAATAAGCTGTTGATTTTATTCTTAGGTACCACTATGGTCGTTTTTTTGGTCAATTTTTATGTCTATACAAACATTAATCGCATGATTTCCAGAATTTATACGATTTATGAAAGCAATCTGCAATTCAATGAGATGCAAAGCTCCCTGGCAAACATCCACAAGAATGTGGAGCTGTTTTTGGATACAGAGGATACAGAGGCACTCGAGGATTATCTGCGATATGTTCAAGATTACCGGAATAAGCTGACCATCTTAAACAACCGTATCATGGGAGATGAGAAGCTGATTGCGGAGAAAAATATTTTTCATCTATCGGAGAAATATCTGGCTTCTGCGGAGGACGCCATTGTATCAAAAAGAGGAAGGAACGTCGTCAAATACCGGGAGCATTTTGACAGAGCGACCGAGCTGTTTGACTTTGTAAATTCCTACCTCTACAGCTTAAATAATCAGAAGCTGCAGGATAATTCCAACAATTATACCGTACTGTTTTCGGCGTTAAAATCTTCTGAGAGAACAAGTATGCTGATTACAAGTCTCATCAGTATCATGACAATTATTCTGGTATCCTTCATTACCAGAGGGGTAACAAGGCCGCTAAGGTGTCTTGTGCAAACAGCAGGAGAAATTGCGGAGGGAAATCTCGAGGTTGAGATTAAACCGATACAATCTGCGGATGAGATTGGCATTTTGACCACGGCCTTTATTCGCATGGTCAAAAGCCTAAAGGACTATATTGAGCAGGTCAAAAGAAGCATGGAGCAGGAAAGTGCGCTAAAGGAAAAGCAGCTCATTATGGAAGCGAATCTAAAGGAGGCTCAGCTAAAGTATCTGCAGGCACAGATTAACCCTCATTTTTTGTTTAACACCTTAAATGCAGGAGCCCAGCTTGCCATGATGGAGGATGCAGAGAGAACCTATTCCTATATACAGAACGTAGCAGATTTTTATCGATACAATGTAAAAAAGAATAACGATGTTGTAACCTTATATGAGGAAATTGAGCTGGTTGATAACTACATTTACATCATTAATGTCAGATTTTCCGGAGAGATTCATTTTCAGAAAAAGATTGACGAGGGCTTGCTTCAGGTGCAGGTGCCAAGCATGATTCTGCAGCCGCTGGTGGAGAATTGCATCAATCACGGAGTTCGTGACATTGATTGGACAAATCGGATTGAACTGGAAGTATATCGGGAAGAGGAAGGAATCTGCATTCAGGTAAAGGACAATGGGATTGGAATGAGCAGTGATAAGATTCGGCAGTTTGTCTGCGGAGGTTTTGCCTCAAAGGAGCAGAATTCGGAGGATGAGAGAAGAAACGGAGGAGTTGGTCTGAACAATGTCGTGAACCGACTGCGCGTTTTTTTTGACAAAGAGGATGTATTGGAGATTACAAGTGAGGGGAAAAATAAGGGTACGACAGTAACCATCCATATTCCGGTATAGGGGGAAATCATGTACAAGATTATGCTGGCAGATGATGAGGGGATTGTCATCGATGCTTTAAAATTTATTATTGAAAAAAGCTTTGGAGATGCTTGCGTGGTAGAATACGCCAAGACAGGAAGAAGTGTAATCGAGCTTGCGGAAAGCTTTCGTCCGGATATTGCATTTATGGATATTCAGATGCCGGGAATCAACGGAATCGAAGCCATAAAAGAGATTCAGCAGAACAATCCAAATACGATTTTTATCGTGGTCACTGCCCATGACAGGTTTGATTATGCGAAGGAGGCAATCAGCCTCGGTGTCATGGAATACGTGAATAAACCCATTAGCAGAGACAAAATCGTAGATATTATTCAAAGAGCGATGTATATTATCGATACAAATCGGGCAAAAAGAAGAACGGATTTGTCCAACAAGGAAAAGTTGGAGACGGTGATTCCGTTTATTGAGAGTGGTTTTATCTATGCCGTTTTGTTTCAGGAGAATTATGCGCGTGAGGCAGCTGATTTTAAGCGGCTGTTTGATATAGAGGAAGACAGCGGCTATATGATGGTGATTGAGTGTGGAGACATGAAGGAGAAGGGACAGCTGGAAAATGCCATCGGTGTAGGGGTGAGAATCCACACGCATTATCCCAGGCTAAAAGAGATTGTAAAGGAATTTTTTCAAGGGATTGTAGGGCCTATGATGGCAAATGCAGTCATTGTTTTTGTGCCTTGCAGAGAAAACAAGGACGCAGAGTATGAGGAGCGGATTGAGATTATAGAGAATGCCCGAAAAATGGTAAGAAAGCTAAAGTCGGTGCTCGATGCCCAGTTTCGAGTGGGAATCGGCTCTGTAAAGAGGCTGGAGCAGATTGGAGATTCCTATACAGAGGCGATGAATGTCTTTACCTATACGACCGGAAGCGTTGCCCATGCAAAAGATTTGCCTATGAGCTGCGGTTATGAAGAGAATTACCCCATTGAAACGGAGCAGAAGCTTTTTGCTTGCCTGGAGGCGGGCGATGTAAGCGGAGCAGTGTCGGAGGCAGACAGATTCTATAGCTGGATGATTGGGAGCTATGCCAAGGAAACGATGGATATTAAGCTAAAGGCATTGGAGTTTGTTCTTTTTGCAGAAAAAATCAGTTATGCAAGCGGTGGCGATACCTACCGTTTTACTGCCAGACATGACTATCTGCTTTCCTTGCTGGAATGCCGCAATTATGATGAGCTGCGGGCATGGTTTTTGGGGAAAATACGAGAGGCAGCCAAGGGGGTTGTCGGAAATAAGGAGAACACTTACAAACGATGTGTAGAGCAGGCAATGGAATATATCAAAGCCCAGTACCATAAAAGCATTACGCTGGATGATGTGTCTCGTCAGGTCAATGTGAGCCCCTACTATTTTAGCAAGCTGTTTAAGGATGAGACCGGAGAAAACTTTATTGATTATCTTACCTCTATGCGCATGGAGAAGGCAAAGGAGCTGCTGATGACCACAGATAAGAGCATGAAAGAAATCTGCAGCCAGGTCGGCTATCAGGATCCCAATTATTTTAGCAGAGCCTTTAAAAAGAACGTAGGAGTAACCCCCACAGAGTACAAGGAGGGAAAAAGACTGTGAAAGGGAAAAAAAGAGAAATGGCAACAAAAACAGGAATCCTATGTCTTTTGTGCTTTTTTGTGCTTTTTTTCACGGCCTGTAAGAGTATGCAGGAAGCAGACGGGAGCAGCGGACAAAAGGAGGAGGACAAAAAAATCGAAATCGCGATGATTTTTGATAATTTTATTATGGAGCGCTGGCAGCGGGATAAGGATGTTTTTGTCTCGACAGCCAGCGAGCTGGGAGCCGAGGTAAATGTGCAGAATGCGAACAGCAGTGTGCAAGAGCAGGTGGACTTGCTGGAATATTTTATTGAAAAGCAGGTTGACGTGATCGTGATTATTCCGATTGAATCGGAGCCTCTTTTGCCGGGCATTCGTAAGGCAAGGCAGGAGGGGATTAAGATTATCTCTTACGACCGCCTCGTAATAGGAGCGCAGTCGGATTTATATGTTTCTTTTGATAACAGGGCAGTGGGAAGACTGATGGGAGAGGCAATGGCAGAGAATTTGGAGAAGCAGGACAAGGTGGTTATGATTTGCGGACCCAAGACAGACCCAAATGTAGAGGATGTGGAAGTCGGATTCCGAGAGGTAATGGAGCAAAAAGAGCTTGAAGTGGTCGAGGTTTACTATGCCCCGGAATGGAAGGGGGAATATGCTGCGAGGTACATCCGCGAAAAGGAGGAGCTGATGCAGACGGTAAAGGGTGTGATGTGCGGAAACGACAATCTGGCAGGACAGGCAATTGCGGCATTGGCGGAGCAGCAGCTGGCAGGGGAGGTTTGTGTTGTGGCGCAGGATGCAGATTTGGCAGCCTGTCAGAGAATCGTGGAGGGAACACAGACGATGACGGTGTACAAATCCGTGGAGAAGCTTGCGGTACAGGCAGCCAAGGCGGCGGTTGCGCTGGCTTTGGATGAGCCGGTGGAGACGGAAGCTGTGTATGAGGATGGCACAGGAAGAAAAACGTCCTATATTTGTCTGGAGCCCATTGGAGTGACGTTTGCGAATATGGAGGAGGTAATTATCCAAGAAGGATTTCATTTAAGAGAGGATGTATATTTGAATCGCCCCGATTTGCTGAAATAGGATTTTTTTGCCTAAAAAGAAGAAGTGGATAAAAAAGTGCTATTTTGTCGATTGAGAGAAAAAAGTGATAAAAATGTTCAGATGCTTACAAAGAATATGAAGTCAAAAGTGTGGTAAAGTCAGAGCATAAGAAAAGATTATTTTTCGAAGGAGGTCAATTTATGAAAAAAAAGATTCTTAGTTTTATGCTGGCAGCCACGATGCTGACCGGTCTGCTGGCAGGCTGTGGCAGCAGTGAATCCGACAATGGTGCGGCATCCAATTCGGGACAGAATGCAGGGGGAGCTGCTACGGAAGCCGGTGCGACCAATACGGATGGCGGAAGCGTTCAGGTAGGTATTGTTTTGCCTACGAAGGATGAGCCTCGTTGGCTTCAGGATCAGGCGCAATTTGAGAGCATTTTAGGAGATGCGGGATTTACCAATCAGGTACTGTTTAGTCAGGGTTCTTCCGCAACAGAAAAGACAAATGTGGAGACTTTGGTTTCACAGGGTGTTTCCGTATTGATTATCTGTGCGCAGGATGGTGCGGCTGCGGCGGCTGCAGTAGAAGAGGCTAAGGCAGCAGGTGTAACCGTAATTGCTTATGACAGATTGATTACAGGAACAGATGCGGTAGATTATTATGTGACTTTTGACAGCGTTGCAGTAGGAGAAGCACAGGGACAATATTTGATTGACAATGCTCCTGAGGGCACGGGAATTCCATTGTATCTGTATGCGGGTGCGGCAACAGACAACAATGCATTCCTCTTCTTTGAAGGTGCATGGAAGGTTCTTCAGCCTAAGATTGCCGACGGTACCTTTGTCATTGCAAACTCTCCGGAAGCGGTAGCATTGCAGGATAAGGCAGAGCTGACTCGTGATGAGCAGGGTAAGATTATCGGTCAGATTACGACAGACTGGGATTTTAATGTTGCAAAATCCAAGGCAGAGGCACACCTTACGGCAGCAGGTGCTGACAGCAAGGGAGACGTCTTAGTGCTTGCGCCCAATGACGGAACCGCTCGTTCAATCGCTGATGTATTTGCGGCAGATAAGGATATTACCAGCTATCGGATTACCGGACAGGATTCTGAAAAGGCTTCCGTACAGTACGTCATTGACGGAAAGCAGTCTATGACCGTCTTTAAGGACACTCGTACTCTGGCAGCAGATTCTGTAGAGATGGCGGTATCCGTATTAAACGGCAATACTCCGGCTACAGATACAACCTATAACAACGAGAAAAAGGATGTGCCTGCGAAGCAGACAGACATCGTTGTGGTAACAAAGGATAACGTGAAGCAAGCTTTGATTGATTCGGGTTATTATGAGGCATCTGAGTTTACCGGATTAGAATAAGAGAGATAGAAAGAAGGTCGGCTTGCCGCAGGGAAGAAGCCGGCCTTCCCCATTCTATGCGAAACTATATTTCAGCAAGAGGATCTGGAAGCAGAAGAGCCGATGCGGATTTCTTCTCATTACAGGAAGAAGGAATGAGGAAGGAGAAGGATATGAGTGATTACATATTGGAAATGCAGCAGATCACGAAGGAGTTTCCGGGTGTAAAGGCTCTGGACAATGTGAATTTTCAGGTAAGGAGAGGAGAAATTCATTGCCTGATTGGAGAAAACGGTGCCGGAAAATCAACACTGATGAAGGTGTTGTCCGGAGTATATCATTATGGAAGTTACACAGGAAACATTGTTTACAATGGAGAAATACAGCAGTTTAAATCGATAGCAGATAGTGAAGAAAAAGGAATCGCAATTATTTATCAGGAGCTGGCGCTTGTTCCTGAGATGAGCATATATGAGAATATTTTTTTTGGACACGAGATTTTAAAGGGAAGGAATATCGACTGGAATGAGACGATTGTACGGGCAAAGGAAGCGCTGGATAAGGTGCGCCTTTACGTCGATCCGTCTATGAAGGTCAAGAACTTAGGAGTAGGAAATCAGCAGCTTGTGGAAATTGCCAAGGCTCTTAGTAAGGATGTAAAGCTTTTGATTTTGGATGAGCCGACGGCTTCCTTAAATGAGGATGACAGCGAGAATCTTTTGAAGCTGATCAAGGAATTAAAGCAGCATGGCGTCAGCTGCATTATGATTTCCCACAGGCTAAAAGAAATTATTGAGATTGCAGATACCATTACCGTATTGCGTGACGGCTCCACCGTATGCTCTTTGGATGTGCGGGAAAATCGGATTACGGAAGCGGAAATTATCCGGCATATGGTAGGGCGAGAAATTGAAGACATTTATCCCAAACGAAAGAAGAAAGAATTTGGGGAAACCTGCATGGAGATTCGAAACTGGACGGTAGAGGATCCGGTAAAGGGAAAAGAGATTCTCCATAATATTAATATCAACGTGAAGAAGGGCGAAATTATCGGCATTCAAGGCCTGATGGGAGCCGGTCGGACAGAGTTTGCAATGAGTATCTTCGGAAACCCGACAGGTTATAAGATTACAGGGGGAGAGATTCTTCTAAACGGCGAGAAGGTAAGCTTTAAGCGTCCCAAGGATGCCATTCGAAAGGGGGTCGCTTATGTCTCCGAGGATCGAAAAGGAAACGGGCTGGTATTGATTCAAGATATCAAATATAATATCAGCATTGCAAACCTCGAGGAGCTGCAGGAGGGCGTCTCCTTAAACGAGAATGAAGAGATTAACATCGCCAATAGCTATAAGCAGTCGATTAATATTAAGGCGCCCTCCATTATGCAGAAGGTGGGCAATCTAAGCGGAGGAAATCAGCAGAAGGTGCAGCTTGCAAAATGGATGTTTGTAAAGCCCAAGGTATTGATTCTGGATGAGCCTACACGAGGGATTGACGTGGGAGCCAAATATGAGATTTATACCCTGATGAATCAGCTCGTGGAAGAGGGGATGAGCATTATTATGATATCCTCCGAGCTTCCGGAGGTGCTGGGCATGAGCGATCGCATTTATGTGATGTCAGCGGGGGAAATAGCCGGAGAGCTTACGGCAGAGGAAGCGGATGAAAATAAGGTTATGGCCATGGCTGTAAGGTCTTAAGCCAGAAGGGAGTAAGAATAAGATGGAAAAGACAATACAAAATAAGAACTCCAAAGAAGGAATCGGAAAAGAGGTCATTGGTTTAATTAAGGCGAATATCAGAGATTATATGATGTATATTGCTTTGGTCGTAATCATGCTGTTCTTTTCCTGGAAAACCAATGGTGGTTTTCTTCAGGCAAGAAATCTTTCGAATTTAATCAATCAGGCAGGCTATGTTGCCGTTTTGGCAATCGGAATGACGCTGATATTGATTATCAAGCACATTGACCTTTCGGTAGGCTATGTTGCCGGCTTTTGCGGGGCGGTAGCGGCAATTTTGATCACACAAAAGGGAGTCAATGAATGGGTAGCCATTGTCTTGGTACTGGCGCTTGGTTTGTTGATTGGCTTATATCAAGGATTGCTGGTAACGCGGGTAGGTGTTCCGGCATTTGTTACCACATTGGCGGGCATGTTTATCTTCCGGGGACTTTTGAATCTTACCCTGCAGAAAACAGGTACCATTATTATTCCAAACGAGGGATTTAATGCACTTTCCAACGGCTTTATTCCTGATTTGCCCGGGCTTGGCGGAGATATCCATATCCTGACACTTCTGATCGGAATTGCGGCTGTTGTCCTCATGATTGTATCACGGGTAAGGGACAGACAGAATAAGATAAAATATAATTTTGCGGTAACCTCAACTCCGGTATTTGTTTTCGGCTTGGTTTTTGTTTCGGTTGTGATTATGTCCGTTATATGGGTATTATCCAGCTATAGCGGACTGCCTTGGACTGCCGTAATTGTTGCAGTCGTACTTTTGGTATACAACCATATGCTGAATCGAACCAGGCTGGGTAGGTACATCTACGGAATCGGAGGAAACGATCAGGCGGCGGAATTATCGGGTATTGATGTAAAGAAGGTGACGCTGTTTGCCTTCTGCTCCATGAGCGTTTTAGCGGCTCTTGCGGGAATTTTGTATACGGCTCGCTTGCAGTCGGCCACCCCTACTGCGGGAAACGGCTTTGAGCTGGATGCGATTGCATCCTCCTATATCGGGGGAACTGCGGTTAGCGGAGGAATCGGAAAGGTAACCAATGCCATTATCGGGGCGCTGATTATTATGTCCTTGACAAACGGAATGAACCTAATGGGAGTGGATGTCTCCTATCAGTATATTGTAAAAGGAATTATCTTTATTATCGCAGTTGCATTTGATGTGAGAACACGTACAAAGGGACGTTAATGAAAAAAAGGGGCGTTGCAAAATCATGAAATCGGATGATTTTGCAACGCCCCCTTTTTTCTTTCATACAAAGCAAAAATAAGAAATGTTATGCCAAGGTAATTTTTACAAACTTTTTCTTGCCGCGTTTTAGGATCAGGCCATCTGCGCCAAAGGAATCCATGCCGTAGCTGGTTTTGACATCCGAAATTTTCTCGTCAGAGACGGAAACACCACCTTGCTCTACAGCGCGCCTTGCATCGGAGCGGGAGGTTGCAAGTCCGGCTTTTACAAGAAGAGCCAGAATGTCCGGATTGCCTTCCGCAAAATCGGTGGAGGAAAGCTGCACGGTTGGCATGTTTGTTAAGTTACCGCCGCCGGAAAAGAGCGCATGGGAGGCTTCTTTTGCCTTCTCTGCCTCCTCTTTGCCATGAACTAAGGCGGTCAGCTCATAGGCAAGAATTTCCTTTGCTTGATTTAACTGGGAGCCCTCCCAGCTTTCCATCGCAGCAATCTCATCCAATGGAAGGAAGGTAAGCATACGAATGCATGTGAGCACATCAGAGTCTGCAACGTTTCTCCAATACTGGAAAAAGTCAAAGGGAGAGGTTTTTTCCGCATCAAGCCACACGGCGCCGGATTGGGTCTTTCCCATTTTTTTGCCCTCGGAATTAAGAAGCAGATTGATGGTCATTGCGTAAGCGTCTTTTCCAAGCTTGCGGCGAATCAGCTCTGTGCCGCCGAGCATATTGCTCCACTGGTCATCGCCGCCAAATTCCATATTGCAGCCGTATTTTTGGTATAAAATATAGAAGTCATAGCTTTGCATAATCATATAGTTGAACTCAAGGAAGCTTAGGCCTTTTTCCATGCGCTGCTTGTAGCATTCCGCAGTAAGCATGCGATTCACGGAAAAATGAGGACCAATCTCCCGAAGAACGTCAATATAATTTAAATCGGTCAGCCAGTCGGCGTTGTTTACCATTAAGGCCTTTCCCTCGCCAAAGTCAATAAAGCGGCTCATCTGCTTTTTGAAGCAATCGCAGTTGTACGCAATGGTTTCGGCAGTCATCATCTGGCGCATGTCGGTACGCCCCGAGGGATCCCCGATTAAGGCCGTCGCGCCACCGATTAAGGCAATGGGCTTATTGCCTGCCATCTGAAGGCGCTTCATCAGACAAAGAGCCATAAAATGTCCGACGTGGAGGCTGTCTGCGGTGGGATCAAACCCGATATAAAAGGTAGCTTTTCCGTTGTTAATTAGATCCTTGATTTCTTCTTCGTCTGTTACCTGGGCGATAAGGCCGCGGGCAACCAATTCATCATACAATGTCATAGTCTTTCCTCTTTGTTCTTCTCTAAATAACGTCATTATAGACAGGGAAAAATGCCTTGTCAACCGATTATTAGCAAAAATCAGGGAATCGTATTTGCAAATAAGAGAAAAAACAGTATAATGGGAAAAAATGGAGGGCCTATCTTTTGCTTGTTGGCGGGAAAGCGCAAAAAGAGGTTGACAGATTTGGAGGAAAGTGCTATATTCCTAGTATGCATATAGGAAATGGATGAGGTTTGTCAGGTTAGCGGGGAGCAGTAGCTTCCCGCTTAATTAAACGGAGAGGGCATGAGTGAAATAATTTTAGAGCTAAGAGGATTAAAAAAGCATTTTGGCAGCACGGAGGTGCTTCAAGGGCTTGATATACAGGTGGCAAAAGGCGAGTTTATTACTTTGCTGGGGTCTTCCGGTTGCGGGAAGACGACAACCTTGCGGATTATTGCAGGCTTGGAGGAACCGGATGAGGGACAGGTGCTGCTAAACGGCATAGACATTACAAAGCAAGAGCCAAATCAAAGGGACGTCAATACGGTGTTTCAGAGCTATGCACTTTTTCCTTATATGAATGTAGAGAAAAATATCGGATACGGGCTTAAGCTAAAGAGACTTCCCAAGGAGGAAATCAAGCGTAAGGTTGCAGATATGTTGAGACTGGTACAGCTTGAGGGCTATGAAAAGAGACGTCCCGATGAGCTTTCCGGAGGGCAGCGTCAGCGTGTGGCAATCGCACGGGCAATTATTAATAAGCCGGAGGTGCTTTTGTTGGACGAGCCGTTAGGGGCGCTGGATTTAAAGCTTCGCAGACAGATGCAGTTGGAGCTGAAGCGGCTGCAAAAGAAGCTGGGAATCACGTTTATCTATATCACACACGATCAAGAGGAAGCAATTAATATGTCCGACCGTATTGTTGTCATGAGAAACGGCGTGTTTGAGCAGATTGGTACGCCAAACGAGATTTACTATCATCCCAAAACAAGCTATGTTGCAGACTTTGTTGGGAATGCAAATATTATCCGGGAAAATGGGAAGGTTTATGCGGTGCGCAGCGAGAATGTGCTGATGGATGACGAAAAAGAGTGCGAGAAAGAGGCGAGGGTAGAGGAAAAGAGCTTTGCCGGCGGTCAGCTTCGTATTGCCTTTTCCATGTCGGATGGGCAGCAAGTCATTGCCAGTCGTTCGGGGATCGATTATGAGGTTGGAGTGGGCGAGAGAAGAATGATTGGATGGAAGGAAGAGCATGCGGTGGAGGTGTTGGACAATGGTGTCTAAGAAAAAGAAAAGCCGCTCGTGGCTGTTGCTGCTTCCGATTTATATATTTACTCTTGTCTTTGTTGCCGCGCCATTGATTTATATGATCGTGCTAAGCTTTATGACAAGAGCTGAGGTGTGGGGATTTGTGCCCGAATTTACATTGGAAAACTATAAGCGGATTTTAGAGCCGCTTTATCTGGAAATTTTCGCCTCGTCACTCAAGCTGGCGCTGTGCTCCACCGCACTGGTTGTGGTGTTTGGGTATCCGTTTGGCTATTTTATGGCGCAGATGTCTGCGCGTTGGAAAAAGAGGATGATGCTGCTGCTTATGATTCCGTTTTGGACAAGCACGTTAATTCGGCTAAACGGCTGGGTCATCGTGTTTCGCAGCAATGGGGTGCTGGATCAGCTTCTGATGGCGCTGCATATTACGGACAAGCCCTTAAAGCTCTTGTTTTCGTATCCTGCAGTGCTTGTCGGAATGGTTTATGTTCTGACCCCCTTTATGATTCTTTCCGTGTATTCCAGTGCAGAAAAAATGGACTGGTCCTTGGTAGAGGCAGCAAGAGACTTGGGTGCGAGCAGTATACAGGCATTTTGGTCTGTTACGTTTGTCCATACTCTGCCCGGACTGTTGTCGGGAATTATCCTGACCTTTATTCCCTCGATGGGACTGTTTTTTGTGGCGGGGCTTTTGGGAGGAAATAAAATTGTGCTGGTAGGAAATATCATTCAGGAGCAGATGACAAAGGGAAGAAATTTGCCCTTTGCGGCGGCGCTGTCTGTTGTTCTGCTGCTTTTGACCTCTCTGTTTATTGGCATTTACCGAAAGATTTCCCACAGTGGTGAGTTGGAGGGGATGTACTAATGAAAACAAAATCAAAAGTGCCCTGGATTTATATGGGAATCATAATGGTTATCACATATATCCCGATTATTTTGACGGTTATCTACTCGTTTAATGAATCGAAGCTGACCTCTGTGTGGGATGGCTTTTCCTTAAAATGGTACGAGGAGCTTCTTCGGGATGTGGATATGGCAGAGGCTCTTAGGAACAGCTTGGTGCTGGCAGGGCTTAGCTGCTTAGCTGCGGTTGTGATTGGTACAACAGGCGCGATTGGTATGGACAAATGGAAAAATCGAGTCAACAATACGATTTCATACCTCTCGTTGATGCCGCTGATGATACCGGAGATTATATTGGGCATGATATTTTTGGCAGCCTTCTCTTTTATGAAACTGCCGTTTGGCATGCTGACGCTTGTGATTGCCCACACAACCTTTTGTGTGCCCTATGTATTTATGACGGTACGTGCGAGACTTGCGGGAATGGACAAATCCATCGAGGAGGCGGCAAGAGACTTGGGAGCCTCTGAGCATCGTGTGTTTTTTGATATCACACTCCCGGCAATTTTACCTGCAGTCTGGTCAGGCGTGCTTTTATCCTTTGCCATGTCCTTTGATGATGTGGTAATCAGTATTTTTGTGACGGGCCCTACGGTCAATACTTTGCCGATAAAAATATATACAAGAATGAAAAACGGTGTTACACCGGAAATCAATGCGCTGGCAACGATTATGCTGGTAGCGACAATTGGGATTTTATTATTGGCAGAAGGGAAATCCCAAAAGAAAAAGGAGGACTAGAAAAATGAAAAAGAAAAAGTATGCAGCGCTTGCGCTGGGAGGATTGCTGACCATCTCAGGTATACTGGCAGGATGTGGTGCAAACGGTGCAAAAGAAAACGCAGGAAGCAATGTGCAGAGCACAGAGGCAGGAAATGCAGCAGAGGAGAATCAGGCGGCATCCGGTTTGGAGGGAACCTCGCTGAATCTTTATACTTGGGATGGAATGTTTCCGCAGGAAGTACTGGACGGCTTTGAAAAAGAAACAGGAATCAAAATCAATTATTCCAATTTTGATTACGGCGAGGATATGCTTGCAAAGCTTCAGGAGACAAACGGCGGGGATTATGATTTTGTCATTGTGGACGATTATATTTTAGAGATGATTCGTGAGCAGGGTCTGGCACAGGATTTAAATACGGCAAAGCTTGCAAACTGGGGCAATATCAATCCGATTTATCAGAGCCAGTTCTATGATCCGGACAATAAATTTACGGTACCGTACGGAGCGGGGATTCCGCTGATTGTTTATGATCCGGCACTTGTTGACATTGAGATTAAGGGCTATGGCGATCTCTGGGATGCTTCTCTTGCGGATAATGTAGCGTTGATTGCCAACTATCGTGTCATCAACGGAATTGCATTAAAGACAATGGGAGAGTCCTTTAATACAGAGGACTTGGATGTAATTCAGGCAGCAGGAGATAAGCTTTTGGAGCTTGCGCCAAACGTGCGTGTCATCAATGACAGTAATACCCAGGATTATTTGATTACCGGAGAGGTTGGAGCAGCATTCCTTTACTCTTCTCAGGTGTCAGCAGCACTGATGGCGCGAGAGGATCTTGCGGTTGTTTATCCGGAGGAAGGTTTGGGCTTTGGTATCATGGGAGGCTTTATTCCGTCAAACGCTCCGAATGCAGAAGCGGCTTATGCCTTTATTGATTATCTTTTGGATGCAGAGGTTTCCGCAAAATGCTTTGAATATATCGGCTATTACTGCACGAATAAAGCGGCAGAAGCATTTATTTCAGACGAGATGAAGGATTTGATTGTTTTGCCGGAGGGTGCAGCGCAGGGTGAGAGTATTCAGAACGTTTCCCAAGAGGCAGAGGATCTGCACGGTGAAATCTGGAACCAGTTTAAGAATGCGTGTAATTAAGAAATAGTCTTTATCGCAGAGCCGAATCTGATATTCGGCTCGCGATTCCTTCGACGAGGAAGCGTCTGCGGAATGGAGAGGAATATTTTCCAAGAAGGGTTGATTTTGCAGATATACTGTTTTACAATAATGGGGCATGGATCTGGTAAGCATGTGATGTACGCCAAGATTTAAATCTGTAAAAGAAGAAAGGGAAAACAATGAAAGCAAGAACAAAAAAGCTGACAGCTTTGCTGCTTGCAGTAGCGGCAACACTGTCCCTTGCACTGAGCGGATGTGGAAGCGCAAGTGACAAGCAGGATGGAGGTCAGAGCGTAAGTGAGAACGCAAGTGAGAGCGCAAATCAGACGGATGGCTCCGTCATTCACGTAGGCATTGCGCAGGATTTGACGAGTAGTCTCGACCCGCATCAGGCAGAAGGAGCGGGAGCGAGAGAGGTGCTGTTTAATGTGTTTGAAGGCCTGTATAAGCCGGACAGCGAAGGGAATTTTATTCCGGCGGTTGCTGAGACATACGAGCTGTCGGAGGATAAGCTGGTCTATACCTTTACACTGCGCAGCGATGTAAAATTTCACAATGGAGACACGGTAACGGTGGAGGATGTGAAAACCTCTATCGAAGATTGTATGACAAATCAGGACAGTCCGGCTTACATACCGGCATTTGCAAACATTGCGTCGGTGGAGACGCCGGATGAGAAAACGGTAGTCATTGCCTTAAGTGAGGCAGACCCCGATTTTATGTCTTATCTTGCCTCTGTTAAGGCGGCGATTGTCCCGGCAGACAGTGAGGATTTAGACACAAATCCCATCGGTACCGGTCCTTATCAATATGTTTCCCGTTCCATACAGGAAAATATTATTCTGGAAAAATTTGAGGATTATTGGGGGAAGAAAGCAAATATCGATCGGGTTGTATTCAAGGTGTGTGCTGACTCCGATTCCGTCACAACCAGCTTAAAAAGCGGCTCGATTGATATGATGGCACATCTGACAGCTACGCAGGTGGCGCAGCTGGGGGATGAGTTTAACATCGTGGAAAATACGATGAATCTGGTACAGGCATTATATCTGAACAATGATTTTGAGCCGTTTCAAAATGAGGCCGTGCGCCAGGCGCTTTGCTATGCAGTAGATCGCCAACAGATTTTAGAGCTGGTATCGGATGGAAAGGGAGCGATTGTGGGCAGCAGCATGTTCCCGAATTTTAAAAAATATTTTGATGAGTCACTCAATGATATTTATT
Source organism: Clostridiales bacterium (assembly GCA_029012225.1). GTDB lineage: Bacteria > Bacillota > Clostridia > Lachnospirales > Lachnospiraceae > Roseburia. The sequence goes on along the minus strand of JAQXLR010000248.1, from coordinate 12,702 downwards.
CTTATGATCCGCAGAGGGCGAAGGAGCTGTTGAAGGAAGCGGGCTATGAAAATGGTTTTTCTTTCAAGATTACCGTTCCGAGTAACTATACACAGCATGTGGATACGGCACAGGTCATTGTAGAGCAGCTAAAGGCAGTTGGCATTGATGCGCAGATTCATCAGGTTGAGTGGAATACGTGGTTGGAGGAGGTTTATACCAATCGCAACTATGAGGCAACGGTCGTGGGCGTGGACGCTTCTTATCTGGCGGCTTCTGCGATGCTTTCGCGATTCCGTTCAGATTCATCCAGCAATTTTGTAAATTATAAGAATGCGGATTACGATGTGGCCTATGCGGCAGCAAGGGCTGAGATATCGGATGAGAAGCAGACAGAATATTATAAAGCGTGTCAGAGAATACTGGCAGAGACTGCGGCTAATGTCTACATTCAGGATCTTCCTGAAATGGTGGCATTGAGCAATCGGTTTACCGGATATGAGTGTTATCCGCTGTATGTGCAGGATATCGCAAATATCAAGCTCGCAGAATAACAGAGCGAAGGGAGAGCAGAATATGAGACAGACGGTAAAGAAAGTGATTTCGACGTTGATTACTTTACTGATTGTATCATTTCTGCTTTTTCTTGCATTTGAACTGATTCCCGGGGATCCGGCACTTGCAAAGCTTGGAACAGAAGCGACACCTGAGCAGGTGGCACAGCTGCGGGAAAAGATGGGGTTAGATCGACCTCTATTGGAACGATATGCGTCGTGGGTGTGGTCCTTTTTTCAGGGAGATTTCGGAATTTCTTACGACTATGGAATACCGGTTGCTTCAATGGTGTTGGATAAGCTTCCGATTACGTTGACGATGACCGGAATGGCATTTTTGATTATGCTGTTGCTTTCCATTCCGATGGGAATTTTTACGGCAAAGCATAGCGGGGGAAGGCTTGATAGCGTGCTCTCTAGTATCAATCAGGTTGTCATGTCGATTCCGTCCTTTTTTACCGGAATTTTGATTATGATTTTATTTGGGATAATCCTTCGTCTGTTTACGCCGGGCAATTTTGTTTCCTATAAGGAGGATTGGGGAAGATTTCTTTCATATATGCTTTTTCCGTCTGTTGCAGTGGCATTGCCAAAGGCTGCAATGGCGGTAAAAATGTTAAGAAGTGCACTCCTTACCGAGCTAAAGCATGATTATACAAGAACAGCCTATAGCCGGGGAAACAATACGTCCGGTGTACTCTATCGGCATGTGCTGAAAAATGCGTTTATTCCGGTGCTTACTTTTTTTGGGATGGCACTGGCAGATATTTTTACCGGAAGTATTATTGTAGAGCAGGTATTTCATATTCCCGGGCTGGGAAGAATCCTGCTTACCGCAATTTCGCATCGGGATTATCCGGTGGTTGAGGCGATTATTATGCTAATGGCAGCAGTCGTAATTTTGGTAAATCTAATTGTGGATTTGATTTATCGCAAAATTGATCCGAGAATCTCTGCAGAGGGATAGCTTCTTGCGAAAGTTTGCAACGCAATCTTTCAGATTGCGTTGCAATGGGGATAGAATGCAGGAAACGGTGGATAGATAGAATGAGAAAAAGAAAAATCAATTATAATTTTACGCTGGGACTGATTTTTACGCTGGGAATCGCAGTGCTTGTCGTGGTGGGATTTTTCTGGACTCCCTATAGCCCGGAAGCTATGGATGGAAGCGTAAAGTTTGCAGGCAGCTCTTTTTTGCATCCTATGGGATGTGATAATTTTGGCAGAGATATTTTAAGCCGCGTGATGGTCGGTGCGGGAACGACGCTGCTTGTTGCCGTAGGGACTGTGTTTATCGGTACGGCAGCGGGAGTTTTGATCGGAGCATTTACCGGCTATTTTGGCGGAGTGCTTGACGAGGTAATGATGCGTATTGTCGACGCACTCTTTGCCTTTCCGAGTATTCTTCTGGCACTGGTGGTCATTGCTGTGACCGGAGAGGGAACATACCATGTGATTTATGCACTTGGCATTGCCTTTGTGCCGAGCTTTGCACGTATTGTCCGAGGAGAGTTTTTGCGGTGTAGGGAGCTTGAGTATGTCAGACTGGCAAGGCTGTCCGGAGCGGGACATCTGCGTATTATGTTTGTGCATATTTTGCCGAATATCCGGCCGGTGCTTGTCTCGGCAGTGCTCATTGGATTTAACAATGCAGTGCTTGCGGAGGCAGGCTTAAGCTATCTTGGCATTGGAGTACAGCCTCCCTATGCCAGCTTGGGGCGCATGCTGTCCGAGGCGCAGACCTATATTTTTACAAATCCGGCAGGCTGTATGTGGCCGGGGCTGATCTTAATTTTGATGATTCTTGGCTTTTCCCTGCTCGCGGACGGCGTAAAAAAGGGAAATGAGTAGGTGGCAGATATATGGAGAAACTGTTGGATGTGCGCCATTTAAATATTACGTTTTGTGATAAAAAACAACCGGAGCAGGTTGTGACGGATTTGAGTTTTTCTATGGGGCACGGAGAGATTGTCGGCCTTGTGGGCGAATCCGGCTCGGGGAAATCGCAGAGTGCGCTCGCCATCGCAGGTCTTTTGCGAAGAAGTGTTGTGGATGTGTCCGGAGAGATTTTGTGGGAAGGAAAAACAGACTTTCTGAAGCTGTCCAGAAGTGAGCTGCGAAGCTATCAAGGAAATGAGATTGGTATCATATTTCAAGAGCCAATGACCTCCTTAAATCCGGTTAAGCAGGTAGGGTGGCAGATCGAAGAAAGTTTGCGGCTTCATACGCAGCTTACGAGAGAGGAGAGAAGGAGCCGGACGCTTGCTATGCTGCAAAAGGTAGGGCTTTCGGATGCAGAGCGTATTTCCCGTGCCTATCCGCATCAGCTGTCGGGTGGACAGAGGCAGCGGATTATGATTGCAGCCGCGATGATGAATCATCCTAAGCTTCTGATTGCCGATGAGCCGACAACGGCTTTGGATGTGACGATTCAAGAGCAGATTATCGCGCTGCTGCGTCAGATGAATCGCGAGGAAAAGACAGCTCTGCTTTTCATCTCCCATGATTTAAAATTGGTGCAGGGATTTTGTGACCGAGTGCTTGTGATGAAGGATGGACGGGTAGTGGAGCAGGGAAAGGCCGACGACGTATTTTATGCGCCGAAAGAGAAGTATACAAAAAGACTGGTCGCCTGTATTCCAACCTTCGAAAGCAGAGCACATATCAATACCGTATTGGAGGAGGAGCGCACGCTTTTTGTAGAGCAATTAAGGGTTGCGCTGCCGGCACATGGAAGTGGTCTGCGAGGAAAAAAGAATTTGCAGCCGATCTTAAAGGATGTGAATTTTTTTATCCGAAAGGGAGAGATTCTTGGTCTTGTGGGAGAGTCCGGATCAGGAAAATCCACGCTTGCACGTACGCTCCTTGGAGTAAACAAGAGCTATCAGGGTAAGATTGTACATGCGATTTCTCATCCGCAGATGGTGTTTCAGGATCCGTATAGCTCTCTTAATCCGAGCAAAACAATCGGTTGGATTTTAGAGGAGCCGCTGCGGAATTTTACAAAGGACACAAGAGCAGAGAGAAAAGAGAAGGCTGTCCGCATGCTTCGGAGAGTCGGTCTGGATGAAAGACTGCTGACGCATTATCCGCGAGAGCTGTCGGGTGGACAAAGGCAGCGGGTCTGCATTGCACTTGCGTTGATCTTAGAGCCGGAGTTTTTGATTGCCGATGAGGCGGTTTCGGCACTGGATGTCACCATTCAGGCACAGATTATAGAACTGCTGATGCGTCTGCATCAGGAGATAGGGTTTTCGATTCTTTTTATTTCCCACGATTTGAGAGTGGTGTATCAGCTTTGCGACCGTGTGATGATTATGGAGGGCGGACGCATCGTGGAGGAGGGGACGGTGGAGGAAATTTACCGGAATCCGAAAGAAGAATATACAAAGCGGCTGTTAAAAAGCGCCGGTTGCGAAATGGAGGAGCGATGAAACAGAAAAGCTTGGATATACGGACAGCAACAGAGCAGGATGCCCAAGCAATTTTAGATATTTATGCGCCGTATGTAAAAAATACAGCGGTTACCTTTGAGTATGAGGTGCCTGACGTAACCGAGTTTACAGGGCGGATTCGCCATATACTGGCACGCTATCCTTATTTGGTTGCCGAAATGGATGATAAAATTGTCGGCTATGCCTATGCGGACAGATTTCATTCGCGTCCTGCTTATGACTGGTGTGCGGAGACGGCGATTTATGTGGAGCAGAGTCATAAGAAAATGGGGATTGGAAGGCGCCTGTATGAGGCTTTAGAAAAAAGTCTGATGGCACAGAATGTCTTAAATCTCAATGCCTGTATTGCCTATTTGCAGACGGAGGACGAATACCTGACCCGAAGCAGTGTGGAATTCCACCGTGCTCTTGGATATCGGCTCGTAGGGGAGTTTTACCAATGCGGCTACAAGTTTGGGCGATGGTATAATATGGTGTGGATGGAAAAGCACATTGGAATCCATCCGAGAGAACCGTTGCCGGTAAAACGCTTTTTTGATGTAGGCATGCTGTGACGAATCAGCCTTGTCGGACTCCGCACAAGTAATACCGATTGCCAAGATACCTAGTTTGTCTTTTCAATCATATAGGTCAATCGAAATAATTTTAATCTATAGAAATGGTCTATTCTTGAAAACAGGCGGCTTTCCTCTTTTATTGGGGAAAAGCCGCCTGTTTTCCTGTCTGATTGCATTGATAAAGCGAAATGCAGACAAGGGCTGTCGCTTTATCAGGAGAGATAGCTGGAGAGTTTGAGCAGAAAGTTTGTTGTATTTTTCAGTTTCAAGGTCAGTGCGTTCTTGTTTGTATCGGGTAAATTTGAGGACGGTTATAGATCAAAGATTAAATTTTCGGAGAAGGCGGGATGTGTAGGAGACATCTTCCTTCTCCGAAAAGCTTTTGCCGTTGAAGCAAAGCGCTGCAAATGTCATCACAATAACGGGTGTTCGGCTCTTGCGCGAAGTCGTGCGTAGCGGCGGTCTACCTCGCGCTGGATTTCGTCTGTGATTTGGGAATATTCCTTTTTTGCAAGATGCTTTGTTCGTCCCATCATGGCAAACCAATCTGTAATTGGAATTTTTTTGTTTTTTGCCTCCGGGTCATAGCTTAAGGATGTAATTCCTTGTTCGATTTCATACAATGGGAAGTAGCAGCAATCCACAGCAGCGGCAATCACACTGCGCTCTGTGCTTGGATTGTCGTTCCAGTTTAGAGGACAGGCGGATAAGGTCTTTATATAGGCTGTCCCAAACTCGCGGGAATAAGCGGCTGCCTTTGCCGCCTTTTTGATAAAGTCGGTGGGGTTGGATTCCGCAACGGTGGCAATATAGGGAATATGGGTCGCAGACATAATCTCCGGGGTGTCCTTGTGAAAAAAGGTTTTTCCATACTGCGTTTTTCCCACATGGGAGGTAGAGCTTTTTGCCCCCATTGGTGTGGAGTAGGAAAGCTGGTAACCGGTATTCATATATCCGCCATTGTCATATTCAAATAAAATCAACCGATGGTTACGGAGAGCCGTGCCCAAAGCAGAGCCCATGCCGATGTCCATGCCGCCGTCGCCGCTTACCATGAGAAAGGTAATCTCTCCATCCGGATATTCCCCTCGCTTTTGCCGCTGATGAAAGGCTTCCACAAGCCCGCTTAAGGTGGCTGCACCGTTTTGAAAGAGGTTGTGCAGGTAGGGGATGCGAAAGGCAGTCTTGGGATATCCTGTGGTAACAACCATACCGCAGCCTGTCTGGAACAAAAGGACGACATTTCCCTCAATCCCTTTTAACAGCAGGTTTACATTTACCGGAATGCCACAGCCGGGGCAGGCACCATGACCTGGAGCAATGCGCATTGGCATGGCAGTCATATCTTTGAGTGCGCCACCCGTTACCGTCATCTTTTTCGCGGTCTCATCGTAAGTGCAGCAAATAAGCCCTTTTTTTGTATCCCCATCTGTCAGAGGCTTAAAATACTGGGGCTGGGGTGTATCGCCACTGCCCTTTGTAATGCCGTAATAGTCAAACTCCTTGGGGCAATCAGAAAGACCTTCCCGCAGCAAAAACACAGCATCCTCCACAAAGAAATCCTTTCCTCCCAGCCCATAAATCCGGGTAATAATTCTCGGAGCGCGAAGGGAGGCAGCAGCCTGATTTGGGTCGTCCACATCAGATGCGCAGTTTAAGAGTGCTGCACGAAGCTCCAAGGACATATTTCCCCCACCTGCACCATAGCTGTCCTGACGGTCAGCGGCAACGATGATACGTGCATTTTTGCAGAGCGCCTGCAGCTCCTTTGTGGGGAAAGGGCGAAGCACATGAAGGGTAACAACGCCGGCCTTGATGCCCTCCCCTCGCAAAAGGTCGACAGCCTCCATTGCTGTGTAGTAGGAGGAGCCAAGGATAAATAAAAGAATATCGGCATCCTCGTGGCAATATCCGATGCAGGAGGTAAGCCTGCGTCCGGAAAGCGCTTCGTATTCCTCAAACAATACAGGCAGCTTTTCCCTTGCCTCCTCCATGGCAAGGTGGAGCTGATAGCGATTGTTGATCACATCCGGCTCATTCATATAGGAGCCAACGGAAATCGGATGCGCCAAATCCAAAACACTGTGAACCTGCGCAAAGGAGGAGTGGTTTGGATTATCGCTGCAAAGCTTTGGCCCAAGGTAGCGCTGCACAACCGCATCATCAGAAAAGACAAAGCATTTCCGTTTCTGGTGGCTGGTAAAAAAGCCATCAAAGGCAACGGCGACGGGAAGGTTGACAGCCTCTGCCAGTTTCAGACCAAGAAGATTAAAATCGTAAACCATCTGGGGTTCGTCTGCAAAAAGAATAATCCAGCCTGCATTCAATAGGTACATAATGTCACTGTGATCTCCCTTGATGCAAAGCGGGCCTGAAATCGTCCGGCATGCAACGTTCATGACCATTGGCACGCGTGTACCGGATTGAACGGGAAACTGCTCTAAGGCATAGAGCAGACCGTTGGCGCTGGTTGCATTGATGACTCTGGCTCCTCCCGCAGAAGCACCATAACAGATGCCGGCGGCGCTGTGTTCTCCTTCTGCCGCAATCATCGCGATATCGTGCTTTCCCTCCGCCTTCATCAAATCCAGATTTTCTGCAATCTGTGTAGACGGGGTAATGGGATAATAGCCCATGACATGATAGTTAATCTGCTTTGCGGCATAGGCGGCAAGCTCGTTTCCGCTGTCATAGAGAATTTCTTGCTCCGCGAAATTTTCTTTTTCCTGTATCGTGCTCATTATACGACACCTCCATCTACTCTTTTCTCATCCAAATACGAGTCACTGGTAATCCACGAGTTTGCGCCTGCCTTCTGATAGCGGATGGCGTCAGGCAGCAGATGCTGATTGGAAATAAAATGAGGCTTGTTCGGATATTCTTTTTCCAAAGCCATCACAAGGGCATTGGTGGGGCAGACCTCCACACAGCGCAGACAGCCTTTGCAGTGATAGTAGTCCACGCCTTGATTTACCATGCATTCTTTGTCCTTATAAATACCCGGTGCAAATTGAAATACCATGTCCGGACAGGTGGAATCGCACAGTCCGCAGTTGATACATTTTTCCGGAAGAAACAGTGGGATATAGCCTTCTCTGGATGGAGAGAGGTCGTTGGATATCGTGCTTCCGATGCGAGGATTGACACCCCCGATCGGTGCATTGTCATATCCCCAGACAAAGGTCTCCCTTGGAGTATCGGGGAGAGGAGAAAGGTCACGCTCCCCAGATGCAGGTGCAACTGCTTCATAGCCTTGTCTAAGCCCCTCTCGATTGGCCTCCATAAGAGCCGGGTATTTTTTTCCGATTGTATCAAGACAAAGCTGCTCTACCATAGTAAGAGGAAGAAAGCCGGATGCTTTCGCTATGGCGCCAAGCATTACCATATTAATACGGGACTTGCATTTCATCGCAATCGATAGGGCATCCAGACAGAAAAGCTCCCCCATCGAAATACGATGTTTTTCTGCCGCATCGTCCGGGCTTAAGGGTGTGTTTAAGACAATTTTTGTATCTTGTGAGACGCCCTCTAAGACAGGATAGGTGCCGATTAAGCCTTCATGGAAGATACCAAGCAGATGCGGGTGGGTCACGGGGCTGTTGATGCGCAATGCTCTTTTTCCTTCACACCAGCGAATATATGCCTTCACCGGAGAGCCTCTTTTTTCTGAGCCGTAGCTGGAGAAGCTTAGAGAATTGAAGTCCAGATAAAGAGCACCCAGCTCACCGAGCATTTTTCCGCAGAGGTTTGCACCGAAGCCGCCAATGCTTTCTAAGCGTATTTCATAATAGCCGTTTTCGTTTGTGAGAGGCAGACTGACTGATTTATGCATAGAAAAATTCCTTTCTTAAATTTGTTGCATACTCTTTTTTGGCTTAGTATGCCTGTTATTTTGAGAAAAATTCCGTAAAATGGGAAAAATGTTTTACATAGCTTTTACAAAACATAGCTTTTGCATTTTACATGGAGGGGGTAAGGTATAAGAGCAACAAAGAAAAAACAAACAGATAGGTAGAAGTTAGAGATTGGAAAGGTGGAGGATGAAAAGGATGAAAAGGATAAAAAGGATGAAAAGAAAAGGAATGAGCATCGTATTAGCAGGTCTTTTGGCAGTAGGTATGCTGGCAGGCTGCGGGAGTGACGCAAAGAAGGAAGCATTTGAAAACAGTTCTTCGATTGCGGTGTATGCAAGAGAGGATGGCTCCGGGACGAGAGGGGCATTTATAGAGCTGTTTGGACTTGAGGAAAAGGATGCGGACGGAGAGACCATCGATTTGACGACAGAGGATGCAACGATTACAAACAGTACCAATGTTATGCTGACCTCGATTGCAGATCATAAAGAAGGAATTGGCTATGTGTCTCTTGGCTCCATGGCAGATACGGTAAAGGCTGTCAGGATAGATGGGGCAGATGCAACTGTGGAAAATATCAAAAATGGACAATATAAAATTGCAAGACCCTTTCATATCGCAACGACAGGAGACACAAGTGATGCAGCGCAGGACTTTATCAACTATATTCTGAGCAAACAGGGGCAGGATGTCGTGACAGAGGCAGGTTATATAGGCGAAGAAAATGCCGCTTCCTTCGTCTCAAACGGTGTGTCGGGAAAGGTTGTCATCGGAGGGTCATCATCGGTTGCGCCGGTCATCGAGAAACTGATTGAGGCATATCAGAAGGAAAATCCAAATGTAAGCATTGAGCTCCAGAGCAGCGATTCCACAACGGGTATGACGGGAGTATTGGACGGCATACTGGATATTGGCATGGCATCTCGAAATTTAAAGGATTCCGAGCTTGCCGCAGGGCTTACTTCAACGAGGATTGCGCAGGATGGCATCGCTGTGATTGTCAGTCCGCTAAATCCGATTACAGAGCTTTCGACCGAGCAGGTGCGAGGAATTTTTGCCGGAGAGATTTTGGTATGGGAAGAGTTGGAGCAATAAGCAGATAGAGTCTTAGCACAACAATAGATGGTCTATAATTTGGCATGGAAAGGCATGGTTGCGGTATGAATAGAGGAAGGGACAAATTTATGGAAGGGGTCTTTTTGCTCACGGCGCTTGTATCTGTCTTGGCCGTGGCGCTCATCTGTATTTTTCTGTTTTCAAATGGGATTCCGGCTATTCGGGAAATCGGGTTTTCAGATTTTTTGATGGGAACAAAGTGGAGGCCGGGAAATGATAAGTACGGCATTCTCCCCATGATTCTGGGAAGCATTTATGTGACAGGAGGAGCGCTGCTGATTGGTGTTCCGATTGGGGTGTTGATGGCGGTCTTTATGGCAAGGTTTTGCCCGAAACGGCTGTATCGTATCTTAAAGCCGGTTGTTGATTTGCTGGCGGGCATTCCGTCGATTGTGTATGGATTTTTTGGGCTTGTAGTGCTGGTTCCGTGGATTCGGGAAAATTTTGACAGCGCGGGGCAGAGTATTTTTTGTGCAGCAATCCTGCTTGGCATTATGATCTTACCCACCATCATCGGCACGGCAGAGCCCGCACTTCGGGCAGTGGATCAAAGCTACTACGAGGGTGCGCTTGCACTGGGCGCGACACACGAGAGAAGTGTGTTTACAATTATGGTTCCTGCGGCAAAATCAGGGATCCTTGCGGCAATTGTACTCGGTGTGGGACGTGCTCTCGGAGAGACAATGGCGGTTATGATGGTCGTGGGAAACCAGCCGCGTATTCCGGACAGTATTTTAAAAGGGGTACGCACATTGACGACAAATATTGTAATGGAGATGGGATACGCAACAGATTTGCATAGGGAGGCGCTGATTGCAACAGGAGTTGTGCTTTTCGTGTTTATCCTATTGATTAATTTGTGTTTTTCGGTATTAAAGAGGCATGGAGGGGAGCAAAGATGAGCCAGTCTAGGGTACCAATCAATTCGATATCACTTGGTAATAAGCTAAGAGCTTATAGGAGGCACCCGGCATCCTTTTTTCTGCTGTTGCTCGTGCTTTTAGCGGCGACTGTGACAGTACTTGTATTATTTTTTCTGGTGGGATATATTTTAATAAAGGGCATTCCTTATTTACAGCCGAAGCTGTTTTCCTTTGTCTATAACTCTGAAAATGTATCGATGATGCCGGCGATGATCAATACGATAACAATGGTGCTGCTGTCTCTTTTGATTGCGGTTCCCTTTGGTGTCGGAGCAGCGATTTATCTTGTAGAGTATGCAAAAAAGGGGAATAAGCTTGTGGAGCTGATACGTCTGACGGCAGAGACCCTAACAGGAATCCCTTCTATTATTTACGGTTTATTTGGTATGCTGTTTTTTAATATTGCACTGGGCTTCCGCTATTCGATGTTATCCGGTGCACTGACACTTTCGATTATGGTGCTGCCCCTTGTGATGCGCACGACGGAGGAGGCGCTGCTTTGTGTGCCTGCCGCCTATCGGGAGGGAAGCTTTGGGCTTGGTGCGGGAAAGCTTCGCACTATTTTTCAGATTGTTCTTCCGGCTGCAATACCGGGAATTTTATCCGGGGTCATTCTTGCAATCGGGCGTATTGTCGGAGAGACGGCTGCGCTGATTTATACTGCCGGAACAGTCACAGGAATCGCAGGCTTGATGGATTCCGGGCGAACGCTCGCAATTCACATGTATGTGCTCTCCAACGAGGGACTGCATGGCAATGAGGCAAATGCTACGGCGGTCGTTCTCTTGCTGATTGTGCTTCTTATCAATGGCTTGTCTGCTGTCATTGCAAAGAGGTTTGAGGCGCCAAGACAATAGAATCGAACAGAAATGAGGGAAAGCATGAGAGAAAAATTCAGTATTTCAAACCTAGAACTGTATTATGGTGAGTTTAAGGCATTAAAAAATATTAGCATGGCAATCCATGCAAATGAAATTACGGCATTTATCGGACCCTCCGGTTGCGGAAAGTCTACCTTTCTGAAATGTCTAAATCGTATGAATGATTTGGTAGAGGGCTGTCAAATTACAGGCACAGTGCTTTTGGACGGAGAGGATATTTACCGAGGGATGGATGTCAACCTGCTTCGAAAGAGAGTTGGCATGGTATTTCAAAAGCCAAACCCGTTTCCGATGAGTATTTATGATAATATTGCATATGGACCCAGAACGCATGGCATACGCTCCAAGGCAAAGCTGGATGAAATTGTCGAAAAATCTTTGCGCAATGCCGCAATCTGGGATGAGTGCAAGGATCGTTTGAAAAAAAGTGCGCTTGGACTCTCTGGAGGGCAGCAGCAGCGTCTTTGCATTGCAAGGGCTCTTGCAGTGGAGCCGGAGGTCATTCTAATGGACGAGCCAACCTCGGCCTTAGACCCGATTTCTACTTCTAAAATCGAGGATTTGGTTATGGATCTTAAGAAAAATTATACGATTGTCATGGTAACGCATAACATGCAGCAGGCAGTCCGTGTTTCGGATACCACCGTCTTCTTTTTGATGGGAGAAGTGATAGAGAGCGGGGATACGGAAAAAATCTTCTCCGTACCGCAGGATAAGAGGACGGAGGATTACATTACGGGAAGATTTGGCTAATTTAGAAAAAGAGAGTAGCTGCCGATAAAAGAAAAGGAGGAAGAGGAAATGAGAAATCAATTTGACAGACAGCTTCAAGAGCTGAACAATGAATTGATTCACATGGGAGAGCTGATTCAACAGGCCATTGAACTGGCAATTTCTGCTCTGGTAAAGCAGGATGTGGACAAAGCAAATCAGGCAATTCGCTATGACGATGCGATTAACAGGCAGGAGAAGGAGATAGAGGCGCTTTGCATGAAGCTTTTGCTGCAGCAGCAGCCGGTAGCACGTGATCTGCGCCAGATTTCTTCCGTGCTTAAGATGATTACGGATATGGAGCGAATTGGGGATCATGCCACCGATATCTCGGAAATGACGATTTTGATGGCAGATTCTGCCTATGAAAAGACAGAGATCGACATTGATTTGATTAAAAATATGGCAAAGGAAACCACGGATATGCTCATTAAAAGCATTGATGCTTTTGTGACGAAGGATATGGAGCTGGCACGCTGGGTCATCAACAGAGATGATGTGGTGGATGATTTGTTTGCAGAGTATAAAAAGCAGCTGATTCATAAAATTACGGAGAATGTGAAAAACGGAGAACAGGCAACCGATATGCTGATGGTTGCAAAATATTTTGAG
>JAQXLR010000247.1 GCA_029012225.1 Clostridiales bacterium | reverse complement strand
TTTATCTCTTTTATGTTTGCGGGAGCGGCTTCTACCTTAATCCACTCTACAATCGGCACCATTCCCACCAAAAGCAACAAAGCGAGAATCCCTGCCACAATTCTTTTTAATTGCCCCTTTTTCATTTGTTTCTTATCCTCCCATTTTTCCTATCAACCAACAAAAATCGACTCAAAGTATGAAATCTATTCCTATTATATTATAATAGATAATTTTGAGATTATCAAGTATTTTTGAAGTATATTTTTTTGCACTTTTTTAAGAAGATAGACTATATGAGCGAAAATATGAAGTAAATCTCCATATTCTACACTTATTTTGTGTAGAACAGAAATATTTTTAGTTTATTTGCAAAACATAATATTAATTTCCGCTGATATCAACATGATGTACATACAAAAATAAATCCACAACATGACGAGTGTTACAGTTGTCAAGCTGCCGTACATGGAAAAGCCGTTAAAATAATCGACATAAACCGACAGTCCAAAGGCTACGACATACCATGACACACCGCATAGGATTGCACCGGGAAGCTGACTTTTCAAGGTAAGCCTTCTGTTTGGCAGCGCCGCGAACATCACATCAAACAGGAGAATCAAAAATATAGGCATAAAAACCCCTCGCAGTGAGGAAAAAAGGCTCCTGACCACCTCAAAGACCAAAATGTCCGGAACAATCATATTGGCAAGAGAATTTCCAAACACAAGGACAATCAAGGTAAACAGGATTGCAAGCAAGAAGACAAGCGTGTACAAAACCGCCCAAACTCGCATCATCAGCCAGTTTCTCGTCTCCTCCAGCTCATGTACGGCATTGAGCCCATCTGTAATGTATTGCATCCCCTTTGCAGCAGACCAGAGTGCCGCCACAGCCGTAACGGAAATAAGTCCGCCTGAGTTGCTGTATACCTCCTCCACAATAAATGCCAGTAGAGGTGCCACATACTCAGGCATCAATTCCCGCACCAGACCAAGCAGCGCATCCTTTGTAATCGGTGTATATTGCAGCAGAGAGGAAAATACCATCAAAAACGGAATTGCGGATAAAATAATGAAAAAAGCCGACTGCGCCGCATATGCATTGATTTTATCCTTTTTGCATTTGATGCAAAGCCTTTGTATCCGCTTTCGCCTCGCCTCAGCCTCTCTACTGTATAATTTGCTCGATTTTAACATCCTGATAAAAGAATCGAAGAATCTCTTCATGCTTCATTCCCACCTTTGCCATACCATTTGCCGCATTCTGGCTCATGCCAAGTCCGTGTCCGTAGCCTCCTCCAAAAAGAAGGTAGGTTCCGTCCGCCTGCAGTGAAACGGCACAGGATGCACTTGGCAGCATGGACTGCTCCCCGGTCTGACTCCCATCCTGATACACCATCTTTTGTATCCCGCATCCGAGCACCTTTCGAATATTATACTCTGTTTTTACCAAAACCTCTCCGTGCTCATATTCGAGAGAAAGGGTCAGAATCGTTCCTGCGCTGCTTCGCTCTTTCACAGACATACCAAGCAGCTCTCCCATTCCTTCTGCTTTGTAGTTTAGAATATTTTTTGCCGAAGCTGCCATTCTGTTCTCCAGAATCTGATTGATTTGTTCTGTTTTTCCGCGATAGTCCGCTGCGGCAATCCATCTCGAAAACTTGATCTCACTATCGTATCCCGTGGTCGGCTTTGTGATATAAGAAAGAAAATCCTCCTCCTTGGAAAGATTGCCCTCATAAGGCGCTTCATTTAAGCAGACAGATTTTAAATAACCGTGGCTCTCCGGATTTTCTACGTTCCATACTGCTGCCGTGTCTGTATATCCCATGGAGGTCGAAAAATAATATGCCTCTACCGGCTGTCCCTGCCATGTCAAAATCTTTCCGGCCGTCTCATAGACTGCCGCTCTGCTTGCGTCGGTGGCCGCTACCTTATTATATACCTGATAGGAGGTACTGTCATTGATATGCGCTCCGTATTCCGCCAAATCTGCCCGAAGCAGCTGGATGTATGCATAGCTTCTTGCACAGATCGCCTGTGCACGCAGTGCCTCCGGGGCATAGCTGGATGGCATCTCACTTGGAACGACCGCACAAAGATATGCTTCAAACGGAAGCTGATTGACCAGTGTATAGCCGGTATCGTGCCAACGAACCTCAAGGATTCCCTCATATCCGTTTGAGATTGCATTTCCTGCCTGGTCGCACAGAAAAATCCGACCTTGCGCTTCCATCGGCGTGAGGAGAAAGGTATCCTCTGACTGGGGCGGCACATAATCGGTCGGATGGACGGGAACGCCTGCCGCAAGCACCTCTTCCCTCTCTCCGCATACAATCCTCGCCTGTGTGCTGCAGCTTAGGTACACATCCTGATGCAGCGTTTCCCCCTTCTGTGAAAGAAGCATGACACGAATATTTTCAATGCTTGCCGGCTGCGAAATCAAGATGGCACATATCTCTCCATCTCCTGTAACATACTCAGCCTTCATATTGCCCAACACCACATCGGAAATCGATTTTTCGGTGACCTCACCGTAAATCTGATAAACCGGCAGCTTTCCGCTATGACTGATTTTTCCATACCCCTCAATTTCGATGGTCTGCTTATCATAGGAAAGCAAGGCTCCTTGTATCTTATCCTGCTTTGTACGGATGGCACGTAGCGCTCCGTTCGCAAAAACAAGGTCGCAGACGCCTACGGTAAGCGGTGTATCCATCTGTCCCACCTTCAGGCTATATGCATAGCCTCCATACAAAAAAGTAATTGCATCCTCCGAAAAGGTCTTTAAGTATGTATTTGAGACGTAAGCCTCCTCGTTTGATTCCTCCACAATTCCAAGGCAGCGATTTCCCTCTGTAAAAACAGAAAAGGTCGACCATTGCTCAAAATAAGAAGCAGGCAGACTTGTAGAAAAGTCCCCCTTATTTGTGACAAGAACATTTGACTCCTCTGCCTTTATCACATCCATAACAAGAATCTGCTCCTGTCCAACAGCCCGCTCCATATCAAGATGATCCAGAATCTGCGCGTAGATCTTATTCCACTCTGTTCTGGCAAGCGGCTCGCTTCCAGCCGTCTGCGGATATTGTACATATGCATCTATCCCAAGTCTTGCCAAAATCTGCTCCAAAAGCTCACCATCCAAAAATTTTTTTTGTGACTTTTGAAAGAACTCTTTCCAGACCTCTCCATAAGTTCCAAACGAAAGCTCGGACTCTACCTCTGATATCGCTACCCGGTGCATGGAATATAGATTGGAATTTTTGTCTCTTTCCTGCCTTCCCACAAAAAAAAGGAGTGCTGCAGACACAACAAATGCCAATAGAATACTGCTCTTTCTTATTTTATGTTTTCTTGCCATTTCTACTCCATTTTCCAAAAAGAGAAGCTGCCTATCTTTCGAAGCAGCTTCTCTTTTTTTTGATATCGCACGATATTCGTTTGTATATTCCTGTTTCTCTTTGGTACCTTATAGATTCTTTTGTATCTTTGTAGATTCTTCCTATCGTACCTTATGCTTCTTTTGTAATGACCCAAAATGCCGTTTCCTGCGTTTTTGACTCCTAGCCAAAGCCAGGTGGGTAACCGCACGTCGGTCTCTGTCTTCCACTGCGTAGCACACCATATGGGGGCCGGTGGCCTGACATCCTCCTCCGAATATAAGAATCCCTTAAACGTAAATGTAGGTTCAAAAATGCAGGGTGTCGAACATCCCAGGCTTTTTGTTACTCTTATTATACTTTAATATGCCCTCTTTTTCAACCTAAAATTAGTGGGAATTATATCCGAAAATTTTCTTTTATGCAATCTGAACTTTCCCTGTATTTCTTGTTTTTTGTCTGCCGTGTGCCAACAGAATATGCTGACAAAGCGGCTTTGTGAAATTGCATAAAACTGCTGTTGAAAAACTTGTATTCCGAAAACAGTTTACGGGCAAAACCTAAGTGAGCAGGCAAGTTCCATATTATGGAAATTATGACAATTCTGCTACCAGCTTCTTTAATGCTGCAAGCGCCTCATCGGGAAGCTTATCGTAGCCATCCTTTTTGATGGCAAAGCCTTCTACCGCATCGACGCGATTTTGCATTGCGCTCTTTAAGGCCGCAACATAGTCCTGATTCGCAAAATCCGGTGTAAAGTCTGCCGTCTTTCCCGACCAGTCATACATAATCTCGATGTCCTCAAACGGTCCCCATTTCTCAAACTTTGCCCGACCCTCTACAATCGTCTCTATAATGCCGAGTGTGTCAGCCGGCTTACACTTTGTTCCCATAAAATCACCGGTATTTACAATGTAGCATGCCACATTTTTTTCTTCTACCAGTTTTTTGAATTTCTCATAGTCATTTACCAGCGGATAGGTACGGAATGGATTTGCGTATGGTACGATTCGGAGCGCATTCATGTCCGTTCCTGCAGCAACACGCTCTGCAGTGGATGTCTTTGTAGCCAGTGTCGCTCCCATCACAGAAGCAAGTGCCGCTCCCTTTAATTTTACAACCGGTGGAATCGTAGGGTCTTTCATAATCCAAAAGATTGCGTTTACCGGAGCGTCAATCTTGTCTACGCGGTTTTCAGACCACAACTTAGACTTAATGGCACGTCCGTTTCCGTTACGGATATCCTCTGTTACAAGCTGAATTTTTCCGTTTTCATCCCTCGTTGCAGAGCAGTTTTGTACGGTCAAAAGAAATTCATTGTCCGGGCAGCCTGTCGGATAGTCAGAGGTCTTATCAAAGTAGGACGGCTCTAATG
>JAQXLR010000246.1 GCA_029012225.1 Clostridiales bacterium | reverse complement strand
TCATATCATTTGCCGGATGCTGGACAGGCGTAAACGTATTGATGTCCTCGCCTACCGGAAGCACAACAATCCCACCCGGATGCTGCCCCGTCGTTCTGCGGATGCCGATGCAGCCCTGCACAATGCGTTCAATCTCACAATTTCTCTTTCGAATCCCACGCTCCTCATAATAATTTTTAATATAGCCAAAAGCAGTCTTGTCCGCAAGCGTACCGATGGTTCCCGCTCGAAAGGTTTGTCCATAGCCGAAAATCACTTCGCAGTAAGCATGTGCCTTACTCTGATACTCTCCGGAAAAATTTAAGTCAATATCCGGCTCCTTGTTGCCCTGAAATCCAAGGAAGGTCTCAAAAGGAATGTCAAAGCCGTCCTTTACCAGCAGCTTGCCGCAAACCGGACAAATCTTATCGGGCATATCACAGCCACTGCGCCCCGAAAATGCCTTAACCTCCGGTGAGTCAAAATCACTGTATTGACAGGATGCACAGCGATAATGTGCCGGAAGCGGATTTACCTCCGTAATACCCGCCATCGTTGCCGCAAAGGATGAGCCTACCGAGCCTCTCGAGCCTACCAGATAGCCATCCTCATTGGACTTCCACACCAGCTTTTGCGCGATAATATACATTACCGCATAGCCGTTTTCAATAATGGAATTCAATTCCCGGTTCAAACGGCTCTCTACAATCGGAGGAAGCCTTTCCCCATAAAGGCTGCGCGCCTTCGTATGGCAGATATCACGGAGCATCTGGTCTGAGTTTTCAATAATCGGAGGGCACTTATCGGGACGTACCGGAGCGATTTTTTCACACATATCCGCGATTTTGTTCGGATTGATTACGACAACCTCCTCTGCCTTATCACTTCCCAAATATGCAAATTCCTGCCTCATTTCCTCCGTTGTGCGCAGATAAAGCGGTGCCTGATCGTCTGCATCCTTAAAGCCCTTTCCTGCCATAATAATGCGCCGATATACCTCGTCCTCCGGATCCAGAAAATGAACGTCTCCCGTAGCAACAACCGGCTTTTGAAAGGTGTCGCCCAGCTTTACAATCTGCCGATTCAGCTCTTTTAATTCTTCCATTGTGTTGACTGCCTCTCGCTCGCTCCCCAGCAAAAAGGCATTGTTTGCAAGCGGCTGAATTTCCAGATAATCATAAAACTGCACGATGCGGGCAATCTCCTCGGCGGGTCTTCCTCCCAACAGAGCACGGTAAAGCTCACCTGCCTCGCATGCGGAGCCAAGCAATATCCCCTCCCTATGCTTTAAGACCTCGCTCTTTGGAATCCTCGGTTTTCCATGAAAATAAGTCAGATGCGAGGACGAGATCAGTCGGTAGAGATTGATTCTCCCAAGATCGTTGGCTGCCAGGAGGATCGCATGGTGAGTTGGCAGCTTCCAAACGGCCTCCGGTGATGTGGAGCTCATATGGTTGATCTTATCCAGAGTATGTATCTCCCTGTCCTTTAACATCCGGATAAATTTTACAAAAATCTCAGCCGTACAGGCAGCATCATCCACTGCACGATGGTGATTATCCAAGGCTACTCCAAGTGCCTTTGCAACCGTATCCAGCTTAAAGCGTTTTAGCTGCGGCATCAGGATTCTTGCGAGTGCCACCGTATCTATGCTCGTAAATTGGCAGGGGATTTTCTGTCTCTCACAATTTTTATGAAGAAAGCTCATATCAAATTCCGCATTGTGTGCTACGAGAATGGCATCCTTGCAAAACTCGATAAATTCCGGTAAAATTTCTTCGATTTTGGGCGCACCCATTACCATATCATCACGAATGGAGGTCAGCTCCTCAATGCGAAACGGAATCGGAACCTCAGGGTTGACAAAGGTAGAGAATCGTTCTACAATCGCCCCCTCCACAACCTTTACGGCACCGATTTCAATAATCTTATTTTTTTCGGGAGAAAAGCCCGTTGTCTCCAAGTCAAACACTACATAAGTCTCATCTAGGCTCTGGTTTTTCGAATTTACAACGACATCCTTTAAATCATCCACCAGATATCCTTCGACACCATAGATGACCTTAAAATCATCCTCCGCGGAAACCGCATGCGCAGCATCGGGAAACGCCTGCACATCACCGTGATCCGTAATCGCAATTGCCTTATGTCCCCATTTCTTGGCTCGTTTGATGATATCCTTTACCTCAGAAACACCATCCATATCGCTCATTTTCGTATGGCAATGCAGCTCCACACGTTTTTCAAGGCTGGTATCCATGCGAACAGATGTAAAATCCTCTATTACCTTGATTCCAACAATGGAACCAATGGTAAGCTCGCTGTCAAATTTGTCAATCGTTGTCACACCCTTGATTTTTAAGAAAGCTCCTTTTTTTAAGCCTGCTTCTTCCAGTTGCGGAAACTGCTCTGTCCGGATAAACATTTTTAGGACAATCGAATCCGTAAAATCTGTTACGGACAGAATCACAATCGTTTTCTCATTTCGGATGTCTCTTTTGTCCAAGATCATGACCTGACCTCGAATCGTTACCTCTCCCATCTCTCCTACGATTGTTTCAATGGCAATCGGCTCCTCCTCAAAATCACGTCCGTAAATGACTGCAGGATTGTCTGATTTTCGAAGCTCCTTTCTGCCTCCCAAGGCACTGATTTTGCCCGAATTTCCTGCATTTTTTCCTGCACTTCCCCTTGATTTTGCATCATTCTTTGCAATTTGAGCCTGATTTTTGATGTTTTCTTTGCCCAAAGCACCAGATATTGTGGTTTCACCATTTTCCTGCTGCTTCTCCGTTCTTTGCTCCGCTTGGAAAAGAGCTTTTTGTGAGATGTGCCTGACCTGAAGCTGGAGCTCTCGATCACTGCTCTTTTTATGCCTTCCCTCCGTCTGCTCCTCGTAGGCTAACTCCACCGCCAAATCCAGACCGCAGCGCTCACAGATGACCTTTTCCAAATACTCTACAATCTCATTTGCTTTTGTTTTTGCCACCATCGTATTTTCCAGCGTAAGCAGCATATTCCTCTCACTCTGGAACTCCATTTTTGCTCTTCGCAAGAGATTGTATTCCAAAAGACTATACTCTTTTAGCTCCTCCAGCATACTGTCTCGATACAAATCGAGCAAGGTCTTGGGAGTGTATTGACCGGAAAGCTGATACTTTTCAATCACCTTTACCTGCATCGCCTGATTTTGAAAAATCTGTTTCTCGATGGCTTTTTCCAGCAAGGCAATCTTCTTTTTATAAATAAGACGATTTCCCAGCAAATAGACACGCAAACGGCTTTTCTCCCGGTTCATTCCTACCTTCGTCACTTCCGTTTCCGATAACAGCCTTCTCATATCCTCCTCCACCTTCAGTGATGGAAAAACCTCAAAAAACAGCTTTGACATAATACTACCATGCCTTTCTCTTACTCATTTTGCTCCCAATGCAAAAGCTCATAGCGCAAAGCGTCCAATAATTCATGCTCCGGAACCTTTTTGTAAATCTCTCCGTGACGGATAATCAGTCCTTCCTTGATTCCTCCTGCAATTCCGATATCGGCTTCCTTTGCCTCTCCCGGGCCGTTTACGACACAGCCCAT
>JAQXLR010000245.1 GCA_029012225.1 Clostridiales bacterium | reverse complement strand
ATACGGATGCAAGACAAAGGTTGAGCGTGGAAACCGGGTCTTTCCCGTCTCCGATCATTCCTCCGATGTGATTGCGGCCTTACAAAGAGCGTTCAAGGAAAGTCATGTGGAGATTCGCTTGCAGACAAAGGTAAGTAAGCTGCTTGCAGCGCCCTTATCCGATGAGGAGCAAGACGATGGAGGAAAAAAGCTTGCCCGAAAAAAAGTGGTAGGAGTTCTTTTAGAAAACGGGGAAAAAATTTTTGCGGATGCAGTGATTGTTGCCACCGGAGGCTTCTCTTATCAGGCAACAGGCTCGACCGGAGACGGCTATCGTTTTGCAAAAGAGGTCGGGCATTTTGTGACGGAGCTTGTTCCGTCGCTTGTTCCGTTTTATGCAAAGGAGTCCTATGTAAGAGAAATGCAGGGCTTATCCTTAAAAAATATAAGGGTTCGCATCTACTTAAAAAAGAAGCTGCTGTATGATGAGTTTGGAGAGATGCTTTTTACCCATTTTGGAGTCAGTGGGCCGCTCATTCTAAGTGCCGGTGCGGTAATAAAGCCGACTCTGGCAGAGAAGAATTTGATGGAGCAAAAGCGAAAGCTTGGAGAAAAAGAACTTTTTTTAAAAGAGGAGCTTTCCATGGAGATTGATTTAAAGCCTGCTCTTTCTGCGGAACAGCTTGATGCAAGGCTGGTGCGTGAGTTTGAGGAGGGGAAAAACAAGCAGTTTAAAAATTTGTTGGGGAATCTTTTTCCTACAAAAATGATTCCGGTTATGTTACGGTTATCAAACATTCCTCCGGAAAAAAAGGCGAATCAAATTACGAAAGCAGAGCGAGCGGATTTTGTTCGACTGATAAAAGCGTTTCCTCTGACATTGACAGGAATGCGTGATTTTAACGAGGCCATCATTACAAGAGGAGGGGTAACAGTGAAAGAAGTCAATCCCTCGACAATGGAATCAAAGCTTGTAAGGAGTCTTTATTTTTGCGGAGAACTATTGGATTTGGATGCTGTAACAGGAGGCTTTAACCTCCAAATTGCATGGTCAACCGGATTTCTTGCCGGAAGCAGCGTGGGAAAGGAAAGGAAAGAGACATCATGAGGATCAATATTGCGATTGACGGTCCGGCAGGAGCAGGCAAGAGCACTATAGCAAAACTGTTTGCCAGGAAACATGGATTGGTTTATGTGGATACCGGAGCGATGTATCGTGCAATGGCATATTATTTTCTCTCACATGAGATTGCACCGGAGGATGAGCAGGCAATCGCTGCCGCCTGTGAGGGCGTTGTGATTACAATCTCCTATGAGGATGGAGAGCAGCAGGTTTTTTTAAACGGAGAAAATGTGACAGGCATCATTCGCGGAGAGGCTGTGGGGAAAATGGCATCAGCCACCAGTGTTTATCCCGCTGTGCGAAAAAAGCTTTTGGAATTGCAGCGTCAACTGGCAAAAAAGGAAGATGTTGTGATGGATGGGAGAGACATCGGAACCTGTGTCCTTCCGGATGCAAGGATCAAAATCTATCTGACGGCAAGTCCTAAGACAAGAGCGAAGCGCAGATTTGATGAGTTAACGGCCAAAGGGGTGGCCTGTAACCTTACAGAAATTGAGCACGACATGATAGACCGAGACAACCGTGATATGAATCGCAAGGAGGCGCCTCTAAGGAAGGCTGAGGATGCGGTGCTCATAGACAGTTCTGCGCTCACGATGGAAGAGGTGATTGCAGCCATTGAGGAAATCTGCAGAGGATGTCGGGAATATATGCACAGAGAGGAGGAGAGAGGGAAGACAGTACTATGAAGATTACGTTAGCAAAAAGCGCAGGGTTTTGCTTTGGGGTAAAGCGTGCGGTAGATACGGTCTACGATGCGCTCTCAAAGAAAATTCCAATCTATACCTTCGGACCGATTATTCACAATGAGGAGGTTGTGTCTGACCTTGAAGAAAAGGGTGTGACGGTAGTAAATCGGGTGGAGGAGCTTTTGGAGAAGCCAAAGGGAATTGTCATTATCCGAGCACACGGGATTGAGAGGGAAAACGAGGAAAAAATCAGACAGGCAGGTTTTGAAATGATAGATGCGACTTGTCCTTTTGTCTTGAAAATACATCGTCTTGTGGAAAAGTATAGCAAGGAGGGTGCACGAATCATCATTATTGGAAATGAAGACCACCCGGAGGTAAAAGGAATCAAAAGCTGGGCAGAGGATTCTGCCGTGACCGTCATATCTTCCGCAGAAGAAGCGATGGCATATACCATTGAAAACGGTGCCTCGGGAAAGGAAAAAGTCTGCATTGTATCACAGACGACATTTCATTACAATAAATTTCAAGAATTAGTTGAAATTATCAAGGAAAAAGGTTATGATATAATTGTTTTAAATACAATCTGCAATGCTACGGAGGAGAGACAGACAGAAGCTGCATCGATTTCAAAGCAGGTAGACGCTATGATTGTCATAGGAGGCAAGAACAGCTCTAACACGCAGAAGCTATTTGAAATATGTAAAAACGAATGCAAAAATACTTACTATATACAAACTGTAAAGGATTTGGATTTAAGCTGTCTTAAGTCCATCGATAACGTAGGTATTACCGCAGGGGCTTCTACCCCAAATAAAATTATTGAGGAGGTTCAAAAGAATGTCAGAGATGAACGAATTTGAACAAATGCTGAATGAGCAGTCGTTTAAGACAATAAGAAATGGAGAGGTAGTTGAGGGTACCGTTATCGATGTGAAACCTGAAGAAATCGTTCTGAATATCGGTTACAAATCAGATGGAATTATCACGCGTAATGAATACACAAATGAAGCAAATGTGGATCTGACGACTCTGGTATCTGTAGGCGACACCATGGAAGCAAAGGTCTTAAAGCTCAACGATGGAGAGGGGCAGGTATTGTTGACGTACAAGCGTCTCGCCGCAGAGAAGGGAAGCAAGAGATTAGAGGAAGCGTTCGAGAGCAGAGAGGTGCTGACTGCGAAGGTTACACAGGTATTAGAGGGTGGATTATGCGTGGTTGTGGACGAGACGAGAGTCTTCATTCCGGCAAGCCTTGTATCCGACTCCTATGAAAAGGATTTGTCCAAGTATAAGGATCAGGACATTGAGTTTGTGATTAGCGAATTTAATCCGAAGCGCAGAAGAATTATTGGCGACAGAAAGCAGCTGTTGGTAGAAAAGAAGATGGAGCAGCAAAAGGAGCTGTTTGCAAAAATTAAGATTGGCGATATTCTTGAGGGTATTGTGAAGAATGTGACCGATTTTGGCGCATTTATCGATTTGGGAGGCGCAGACGGACTGCTTCATATTTCCGAGATGTCATGGGGCAGAGTGGAGAGCCCAAAAAAGGTATTTCATGTCGGCGAGACAGTCAGAGTCTTTATTAAGGATATCAACGAGACAAAGATTGCGCTTAGCATGAAGTTCCCAAATGAGAATCCGTGGAACGGTGCGGCAGACAAATATGCCATCGGTAATGTGGTAACCGGTAAGGTTGCAAGGATGACAGATTTTGGAGCTTTTGTAGAACTGGCTCCCGGTGTCGATGCACTTTTGCATGTTTCTCAGATATCCAAGGATCATGTCGAGAAGCCCTCTGATGTATTAAAAGTCGGACAGGAAGTAGAGGCCAAGATTGTCGACTTTAACGAAGAAGATAAGAAGATTAGCTTATCCATTAAGGCCTTGCTTGCTCCGGAGGAGACAGACGACGCGGATGTTGCAGATGTTGACGTAGAAGCTGTGGCAAACGCGGAAGAGTAAAGCAGATTTGAAAAAAACAGGACTGTGCCAAAATAGGCTTGCACACTTGTGGAAGCCTATTTATTGTTTGCATCAGATGGGACAGACGTTCATCAAAAAGGATACCAAAAGAGAATGGGGGAGCCTCAGATGCTCGAGAATGATAATTACGAAAAATTTAAAAAAGATGTTTATAATCTTGCAAAGATAGATCTCAATGCCTACAAAGAAAAACAGATGCGTCGCAGAATCAATACATTGATTACAAAAAGTGTAGCGAAATCCTATGATGAATATGTTGCGCTGCTAAAGAAGGACAAAGAGGAATTTGAGAAATTTATTAACTTTTTAACGATTAATGTATCCGAATTTTACCGCAATCCGGATCAGTGGAAGATTCTTGATAGCGAGGTTTTTCCTGAGCTAATCAAAAAGTTTGGGAAAAATATAAAAATATGGAGTGCCGCATGCTCGACGGGAGATGAGCCGTATTCTCTTGTCATGGCGTTATCAAAGCATATGCCCCTTACCAATATTAAGATTATTGCGACAGATATTGATAAGCAGGTACTCGATACGGCGCGTATGGGAATTTACAACGAGAAAAGCATTGCAGCCGTTCCGGACGAGATGAAGCGCAAATATTTTACGAAAGTAGGAAATTCCTATAAAATTTCAGACGAGATCAAAAGACGTGTGGAATTTAAGGAGCATGATCTGCTTAAGGATCCGTATCCGCAAGGGTGTCACATGATCGTCTGCAGAAATGTAGTCATCTACTTTACCGAGGAAGCCAAGACCGAAATCTACGAAAAATTCTACAAGGCACTTGCGGTAGGAGGAATCCTTTTCATCGGAAGCACAGAGCAGATTATGAATTATAAGGATTTGGGATACGAGAGAAGAAAATCCTTCTTTTTTGAGAAAAAATAAAGCTTGCATTTTTATGAGGATGACAATCGTCCGCCGGAAAGCATACCAAGCACATGGCGCACGTAGTCATCCTTTCTTTTTTCAGATTGCACAAATTCCTCGGACAATGCAAAATAGCTTTTTTTGTCTTTTCTGTTTTTGCGGAAGGCAGGAGTCTCAAGCTCCTCGTATTGAGGAAGAAAGAGGGCATATTTTTTCTGATAGCAGGTGTTTGCCGTTGCGTTTTTGCGATAGGGCTTTTCTACGGAGGAAGCAACCTCCTTTCGGACAGCAACGTCTTCTTTTGGAAGATAGTAATAGTTTTGATAGTCCGGAAAGAAAAATTTCAGTTCTTCTTCATAAAGACGAACAAGAAGAACCGTTTGACTGCCATGTGCAGTCAAAGAGAAATCCTCTCCGCTGCAGGAGACGCGTTTTGGTAGGGGAAATTCGTTTTTTAGTGTAAAAACAAGCTCTTTTCCTTCGCTGTTCTTTTCCGGAGAGGGGGCAAATGTATTTCCGCTGACAGAAAGAAGGGAAAAGGCACCGGAAAATAACTTGTCATATGCAAGAAGAGGAAGAAGGCTAGGCATGCCAAGCACATCCTCATAATTGTGGAGCTTTAGAAGATGGCAGGCATCATCGGAGGGATACTGCACATAGGAGCGATAGACTGCAATGAGCTCTCCCCCGGAATACAAATCTTCCCTCTCAATTCCAAGAAACTGCTCCAGTGATTTCTGCTTATAGTTTGGCAGTGCAAAAAGGAATTTCATGCGAGAGACAATCTTAAAAATATCAATGCAGGCAAAAACAGAAAACGGATCTTGCATGCGATAATGCTTGCATCTTCCCTTTAAATAAGGAATGTCAAATCCAAGTCCGTTAAAGGTAATCAGAGTATCAAACTTTGCTGCATAAGCAAAAAAGGCAGAAAGAGCAGCCTCCTCCTGCAAGGGTGTCTCAGCAAAAAATTGGTCAATCATAAGAGTGCTTCCCTTTCTGGAGGCACAGCCGATCAAATAGACGGTAGAGTTTGCCGGAGAAAACCCGGTGGTCTCGATATCAAAAAAAAGAGTCTGTTCCGTAAAAATATGGTTTGTTGTCTGCTCGGAAAAATCGTAGGAGAGTTCTTCGTGCCAAATCTGCATGTTGAAAATGGTTCCTTTCTCACATTGCTTGTCTTTTGGGGTTCTGCTTTCTTTTTTATATTCTATCACAGATTTCACAAAAAGTATTGTTTTTTCAGAAGTTACCGCAAAATAGAAGAAATTGTTTCGAGAGCGTAAAAGGTAGAAAAAAGTAGAAAAAAGTAAAATAATGTTTTTCTTTCAAATAAAATATGGTATAATCAACTGAAAACGATTCTATAATGTCAATATGGAGTCAAGAACAAACAAGAGAAAGAGGGGCACGAAAAATGGGTTCAAAAACATTTAGAGGCGGCGTCCATCCTTACGAAGGAAAGGAATTGGCGAAGGATCGACCGATCGTTGCTGTCTTACCCAAGGGTGATTTGGTGTATCCCTTATCACAGCATATCGGCGCACCGGCAAGTCCGGTTGTGGCGGTAGGTGATGTGGTGCAAAAGGGACAAAAAATTGCAGAAGCCGGTGGTTTTGTATCATCTCCGATTTATGCATCTGCATCCGGTAAGGTAAAGGCCATTGAAGCGCGCCGTGTGGCGACAGGTGACATGGTAAATGCGATTGTGATTGAAAACGATGGAGAATTCCGGGAGGTAGATTATGCATCATGTGATGATGTGACGACCCTTTCCAATGAAGAAATTATAAATAGGATTAAAGAA
>JAQXLR010000244.1 GCA_029012225.1 Clostridiales bacterium | reverse complement strand
AGGAACGGGAAGCATTCCGGGAGCAGACAACAATACAGGAACGGGAAGCGCTCCGGGAGCAGGCAGCGATACAGGAACGGGAAGCGCTCCGGGAGCAGGCAGCGATTGGGTAGATAATTTTGAGGGCAAGCAAAAATTTGCTGCACTGCTCTATGGAAATGCACTGGGAAGAGAGGCAGAGGTGTCTGAGGTTGGCTATTGGGAGGAACAGCTTTCCAGAGGACGGGAAGGCGCCGAGGTGGCATACGGCTTTTTGTTTAGTGAGGAGTTTAAAAATCATAATTATGACAATTCGGACTATGTGGAACATTTGTATTTGTCCCTGATGGGACGTCCCTCTGATGCAGGCGGAAAAGCAGGATGGGTAGCACATCTGGACAATGGTGTGTCGAGGGTATATGTATTCAAGCAGTTCATTGATTCCAGTGAATTTGACAATCTCTGCAATACATATGGAATTTCAAAAGGGACAGTGGATCTGACGGAGGCGAGGGATCAAAATTATGATGTCGCACGTTTTGTGGCAAGAAACTATTCACAGTTTCTTGGACGAGGCTATGACGAGCAGGGCTTAAACGACTGGTGCGGAAGAATCAATAACCGTACCCAGACGATGCAGGAGATTGCATTCGGCTTTGTATTTTCCTCAGAATGTGAAGGCAAGAATCTCTCGGATCGGGAGTTTGTGGAGATGCTCTATCGAGGTTGCTTTGACCGGGAAGGCGATGTGAAAGGCGTAAACGGTTGGGTTGAGGATCTTGGCTCCGGGCAGATGGATAGACAGGATGTATTTTGGGGTTTTGCCAACTCACAGGAGTTTGCCAATATGGTGCAAAGCTATGGTCTGTAGATAGAAGAAAGCAGAGGAGGCATGAAGGATGATAAGATTATGGGCAAATGGTTGGAGTAGAACATGAAAGAGATAATGCTTTTGGATCCGGTATGCACACATAACATTTGGGGCGGAACCAGATTACGAGAGGAATTTGGCTATCCTGTGGAAGGAGATGACATTGGGGAGTGCTGGGGGATTTCTGCCCATCCGAATGGCGACACCGTTATCCGAAATGGTTCCTATCGCTCTATGACGTTATCGCAGGTGTGGAGGGAGCATCCGGAGGAATTTGGAAATCTGCCATACGATCGATTTCCTCTTTTGACAAAAATTATTGATGCCAGAGAGGATTTGAGCATTCAAGTGCATCCGGATGATGTATATGCCAAAGACCATGAGAATGGCTCCTTTGGAAAGACGGAGTGCTGGTATATCGTGGATTGCCCCGACGATGCGACATTGGTGATTGGACATAATGCGAAATCGAAAGAAGAATTGGAGCGCATGGTCGAGGAAGGCAGATGGAAGGAATTGCTCCGTGAGCTGCCTGTGTCGAAGGGAGATATGATTCAGATTTCCCCGGGAACGGTGCATGCGATAAAAGCCGGTTTTCTCATATTAGAGACGCAGCAAAACAGCGATATCACATATCGAGTGTATGATTATGACAGGCGCTCGAACGGAGTTCCGAGAGAACTGCACATAGAAAAAAGCATGGATGTGATTCAGGTTCCTGCAAAATCGGCTCCGGATAGTGTGAAGTCGACTTTGGGGTTGCCCGTGAACCAACTGAATGAAATATATGCATGTGAGTATTATAAGATATGGAAGGCGGAGATAGACGGGAAAATGGAAGTGGAGCAAAACGACCCTTTTTTGTCCGTTTCCATCTTAGAAGGCGCCGGGAGCGTAGATGGCCAAGCGGTGAAAAAAGGACAGCACTTGATTGTGCCGTTTGGGTACGGAAATATTGTATTTGAGGGTTGCATGACAATGATTGAGTCTACAGCAATATAATTGCTGCAAGATAAACATGCACACAGTATACTTCCGGAAAGCGTCATAGCCCTGCAAAAAATACTTGCATAAAGACAATACGAACGGTCCATATTATATAAAAAATATAAAATGACACGCACCTCGAATGGGAAACGGATTGGTGTGTGTCATTTTTATATCGGTGGAGAAAAGGGGGAAGAATCCATGCAATCCATATGGACAGAACACATCCAAATGCCGGAATTTCCGAAATTGGACTCAGATATTCGCACAAAGGTATTGATTATTGGGGGAGGAATGACCGGAATCTTGTGTGCATATTTTTTACACCAGGAGGGAGCCGATTATTGCTTGCTGGAGCAGGCAGATATTGGCGGGGGGACAACTTGCGGCACTACGGCAAAAATTACCGTGCTGCAGGGTGCAATCTATGACAGGCTGCTGAAAAAGGAAGGGATGGAAACGGCGGCACTTTATCTAAAAGCCACGGAGCAGGCAAAAAAGCAGTATCGGGCTTTGGGGCATCAGGTGGACTGTGATATGGAGGAAAAGGATGCCTATCTCTATGCACGGACGGACAGGGGCTTGCTTGAGCGGGAGCTTACCGCAATTGAGCGACTTGGACATCCGGCAGAATTTGTGGAGCAGACCAAGCTTCCTTTTGAGACAGCGGGCGCACTTTGCTGCCGCAATCAATTACAGTTCCATCCGCTTAAGTTTATGGATAAGCTTGCAGAGGGGCTGCACATTTATGAGCAGACAAAGGTAAAGGAAATGACGGAATATTTTGCAGTCACCGAAAATGGATCGGTGGCGGCGGAAAAAGTAATTGTGGCAACCCATTTTCCGTTTCTTAACACGCGGGGAAGCTACTACCTAAAGCTGTACCAACAGAGAGCCTACGTAGTAGCATTGAGAAATGCACCCGATGTGGATGGAATGTATATGGATGCGGTTCCCGGAGGACTTTCCTTTCGCAATGCGGGAGAACTGCTTGTAGTAGGAGGAAAAAGTCACCGCACCGGAACAGCGGTATTTCGAGATGAGAAGGAGAAAAAGAGCATTTGCGGCATGAAAGCGTTTGAGCAGGAGATCCGGCAGCTGTATCCACAGACGGAGCTTGCAGCAGTATGGGCAGCGCAGGACTGCATGTCCCTGGATGGGGTACCCTATATCGGCAGATATTCCGCTCATACACCGGATCTGTTCGTTGCGGCAGGATACAACAAATGGGGAATGACAGGCTCCATGATTGCTGCGCAGATTTTATGCGATTTGGTGCAGGAGAGAGAAAATGAATTTTCTCATATTTTTTCTCCAAGCAGGAGTATATTAAAGTCACAGCTGGCAAAAAATATCGGCTCTGCCGCAAAGGGAATGTTAAATCTATGGGGGAAAAAGCGCTGCTCACATATGGGCTGTGTTTTAAAATGGAACAGGGAGGAGCAGGTATGGGAATGTCCCTGTCATGGCTCCCGATTTGATAAAGAAGGAGAGGTGTTGGATAATCCTGCCATGAAGCGGATAAAAAATAAGACATGAGTTGACAAAGAGGAAAAAGGCGTCGATAATAGAAATTGTCGGGAAACAGGCAAAAAAGCGTGTTAGAGGTGTGAGAGATGAAATATATAAGACAATTTTTGGTGATTCTGGTCTTTTCCTTTTTGGGTGAAATTTTAAAAGAGATTATTCCCCTGCCGATTCCGGCAAGCATATACGGGCTGCTGTTGCTGTTTGTGTCGTTGCAGATGCGAATCGTTAAGCTTGAGGCAATCGCCGACACAGGCAAGTTTCTGATAGAAATTATGCCGTTTATGTTTATTCCGGCAGGAGCAGGACTGATTGATGCATGGGGGGTGCTAAAGCCGGTCTGCGTCCCTGTTTTGTTTATTACACTGACATCCACGGTTCTTGTCATGGCAGTCTCCGGCAGGGTCACACAGTTTGTGATCCGTAGGAAGAAGGGAGAGAAAGAGGCATGAAAGAGTTTATTGGCGAATCCGTCTTTTTTGGCGCGGCAATTAGTATTCTTACCTATGAGATAGGATTGTTTTTGAGAAAAAAGACAAAGCTTGCGATTTTTCATCCTATGCTGCTGGCAATGGCACTGCTGATTGTGATTTTAGTGGCGCTTGATATCCCATATGAGAGCTATTACCAGGGGGCAAAGTATATAAGCTATCTGCTGACTCCCGCAACCGTATGTCTGGCGATTCCGTTGTATGAGCAGGTAGAGCTGCTAAAAAAGCATTCGGGAGCCATTGCGGCAGGGATTCTGTCGGGAGTAATCACAAGTGTCCTTTGTATTTTGGGAATGTCCATTCTGTTTGGACTGGATCATGCGGAATATGTCACACTTTTGCCAAAGTCAATTACAACGGCAATCGGAATGGCTCTGTCAGAGGAGCTTGGAGGCTATGCCACGATTACGGTAGCAGTCATTGCGATTACCGGGGTGTTTGGAAATTTGGTGACAGAGATCGTATGCCGCGTCTTTCGGATAGAGGAGCCCATTGCAAAGGGGATCGGAATCGGCACTGCCTCCCATGCAATGGGCACGACAAAGGCGATAGAAATGGGAGAGATTGAAGGGGCAATGAGCAGTCTCTCCATCGCGATGGCAGGGCTTTTAACGGTAATTGCAGCGCCTGTTTTTGCAAACTTTTTGTAGTTCCGGGAAAGGTGGTACAAGACACCAAAAAGGCATTGCGGCATATGATAAAGGGAAAAGAATCAGTGATGGAACAATATGTATTGCGAGAACAGAATGATACACACAGTACAGGCAGGAGACTCCCTGTATAAGCTATCAAGACAGTACCATACGACCGTAACAGAGTTGATTTTGGGAAATCCCGGCGTCAATCCATACAACCTTCAGGTTGGAATGAGACTGATGATATGCCCGGGACCCGAATACCAGATACCGGTATCGGGGACAAATCCGGGAACGGGAAATGAGGAGATGCCGGAAAATGGAGAGACTCCCGCACAAAAGGAAGAACAGATGGAGGGCTTGATCGAGAATATGCGGCTGGCATGGCTCAATCATGTATTCTGGACGAGAATGTACCTAATGGCGGTAGCCGCAGATTCCGGTGACAAGCAGGCAACAGAGGAGCGATTGCTGCAGACGGCAGATGAGATTACCGATATTTTTGCAAGATATATGCCCATCCAGATGACAAGACAGCTGAGAAATCTGCTGCTTGAGCATATTGAGATTGGGGGAGAAATCATCAACGGATTAAAATCAGGGAATACCGAAAACTACGATGCATTGATTCGGGATTGGTACGGAAATGCAAATCAGATTGCGGCTCTGCTTGGTGCCGTCAATCCCTATTTTTCCGGGCGTGAGACAAGAAATATGCTGCTAAATCATCTGGATTTGACGAGGCAGGAAATCGAATATCAGTTAAATGGAGAATACGAAAAAAGCATTGAGTCATTTCGTGATATTGAACACCAGGCTTTGGAGATGGCAGATTTCTTTGCAAGAGGACTGATGGCAAGGTAACGATATTTTTTTACGACCTTTTTGAAAAAATATTTGACGAAGACATCGTTTGTGATAATATATATATCGTTATAGAAAAAAGCCGTAGAGATGCGAAAATGACAGGCGCGATTAAAGGAGCAGAAGAAAATGATGAAAGTTGTGAAATTTGGCGGAAGCTCTCTGGCAAGTGCGGAGCAGTTTGCAAAGGTTGGAAAGATTATTCATTCTGACAAAGAGCGGAAATATGTAGTGCCAAGTGCCCCGGGGAAAAGAAATGCAAAAGATACCAAGGTTACAGATATGCTGTATGCATGCTATGCACTGGTTGAGGCAGATGAGGATTTCCGGGTGCCGTTGATGAAAATCAAGGATCGCTATGACGCAATTATAAATGGCTTGAATCTGAAGCTCTCCTTAGAGGAAGAATTTAAAAAAATCACGGAAAATTTTAAGAATAAGGCAGGCATTGACTATGCGGCATCACGAGGAGAATATTTAAACGGGATTATCATGGCAGCTTACCTCGACTATGAATTTGTAGATGCAGCAGAGGTCATTCTTTTTGACAAGGACGGAAATTTTGATGCAGATACGACAAATAAGGTTTTGGCAGGCAGGCTTGCCAAGTTAGAGCGGGCGGTAATACCGGGCTTTTATGGTGCAATGCCGGATGGCACGGTGAAGACATTTTCCAGGGGCGGCTCTGATATTACCGGCTCTATTGTGTCAAGAGCAGTGCAGGCGGACTGTTATGAAAACTGGACAGATGTGTCGGGCTTTCTTGTTGCAGACCCCAGAATTATCAAAAATCCGCAGCCGATTAAGACGATTACCTATCGTGAGTTAAGAGAGCTTTCCTATATGGGAGCCAGCGTTTTGCACGAGGAGGCAGTATTTCCCGTCAGAAAGGCCGGCATCCCGATTCATATTCGCAACACAAATGCACCGGAGGATGAAGGTACATGGATTGTGGAAAGCACCTGCCAGCAGTCACAATATACCATTACAGGAATTGCGGGAAAGAAAGGCTTTGTCTCAGTCAACATTGATAAGGATATGATGAATACGGAGGTCGGCTTTGGGAGAAAGGTATTAAGTGCGTTTGAGGAAAATGGGATTTCCTTTGAGCATATGCCGTCAGGTATCGATACAATGACGATTTTCGTGCATCAGCCGGAATTTGAGGGAAAAGAACAGGCAGTGATTTCTGCGATTCATCGTCTTGCAAATCCGGACAGCATTGAGCTGGAAGGTGACCTAGGGCTTATCGCGGTTGTGGGTAGAGGGATGAAGTCGAATCGTGGAACTGCAGGGAGAATTTTTTCGGCGTTGGCACATGCGAACGTCAACGTCAAAATGATTGATCAGGGGTCTTCTGAGCTAAATATCATCATCGGTGTAAGCAACGCAGATTTTGAGGATGCCATTCGTGCTATCTATGATATTTTTGTAGAAACACAGCTATAGAAGAAGGATAGCCGGAACATAAGAAAAGAAGAAAAACAGAATAAAAAATATGGAAAGGCGACATCAAATTTTCTGATTTGATGCCGCCTTTTAAGCTATCTCGTCCATGGGAGGATACCTCACTTTCTCTTTTTTGTTCTTTTGGTCTTCTCCGCCTCTAACCTCAATCCTTCCTACCTGTTCTTCCTGTGACTTTTGAATTGCACCATATCTGATTGACTCGTCTGGCTGCTCATTCCGTTCTCCTTTTTAGGAGTATCACGTTTTCCCTGAGTGATTGAACTTAAATGCGAATGCACTTACGTTTTCGGTGGTCCATACCTCTCTTTCTTAAAATTTCGGGGTAAATCGTTCTGCTTCTGGTGGTCTGTACCTTCCTTTCTCTCGTATTTTTCTTTTTCTTCCTTGTTGTTGA
>JAQXLR010000243.1 GCA_029012225.1 Clostridiales bacterium | reverse complement strand
AAGATACGCTACAATCGGTATCTTCTTTTAGTATATGGATATTTTTTAATTTCAACCGCTTTTTTGCTTATTTGCGAGTTCTTTCATCTCTTCAGCGCTTTTTCTTACTGTTTCCGTGATTTCCACTCCTCCCAGCATTCTCGCAAGCTCCCCGACGCTTTCCTTATCGGTAAGCCTGCGAATCGTAGAAATCGTTGTGCCATTTTTTACGGATTTCTCGATCAGATAATGGGAATCTGCCATCGCTGCAATCTGCGGCAGATGCGTAATACAGATAATTTGATGATTTCTTCCAAGCACATTCATTTTTTCTGAGACCATCTGCGCCGTCCGTCCGCTGATGCCGCTGTCAATTTCATCAAAAATCAACGTTTCTACTGCATCATGATCTGCCAATACGGTCTTAAGCGCCAGCATGATTCTGGAAAGCTCTCCGCCGGAGGCAATCTTTCCAAGCGGCTTTACGGGCTCTCCCGGATTCGTGGAAATCAAAAACTCGGCATCATCAAGCCCATTTGCCGAATATTCCCTTGCCTCGTCAAACTGCATAAGAAACTTGACATCCAAAAAATTGAGTTCAAGCAGCGCCTCTGTTACGGCAGCCGTCAGCTGCTTTGCATATTTTTTTCGTATGCGAGACACCACATCACAGCACTTTCTTAGGTCTTTTTCTGCCTGTATAATTTTTCGCTGCAGCTCCTTTAAATAGGTGTCATAATCCGCAAGCGCCTCATAGCGTTTTTTCTTCTCTTTGAGGCCATCCAAAATCTGCGGGATTGAGCCTTTGTATTTTGCCTTTAAGCGATTCAGCTCATTTAAGCGCTGCTCAAGCTCCGCAAAGGCCTCATCGTCAAACTCCGTATCCTCTACATAGTCCGCAAGCTCTCTGTTAAAATCATTGAGGAGATTGTCAATCTCAAGAAGCTGCTCCTCTAAGCCCTTTAGCTTCTCATCATAGCCGGAAACAAGTCCAAGCTCACGAAGTGCACGACCGGTCAGCTCGGAAGCGCTTTCATTCCCACCACCGGTACTTCGATACGCATTTCCTGCCGCCTCCATGATTTTTTTTCCATTGCGGAATCGGCGGTATTGTGCCTCCAGCTCCTCATCCTCTCCCTCTCGCAGAGCTGCGGCTTCTATTTCCTTTATCTCATAGTTCAAAAAAGCTCTCTCGCGAAGCTGCTCTTCCTCCGAGGCATCTGCTCCCTTTTGCTCCTCCTTTAGACTGCGATAAGTCTGATAAGCCTCTTTTAGCTTTTCCTTTGGAGCAAAAAGCTCCTCTCCCGCGTAATCATCCAGAATTTCCAGATGCCTTTTCTTAGAAAGCAGCGATTGATGCGCATGCTGTCCGTGAATATCAATCAGAATCTCCGCGATTTCTCTGACCAAAGAGGCCGGAACCGTCTCTGCGTTTACCCTCGCTGCCCCTCTCCCATTTACAATCTTGCGGCTTAAAATGACCTGATCCTCCTCCGGATATACGGAAAGCTCTGCAAGACGCTCAATCTGCCTTTTGTCTGTCACGGAAAAGACAAGCTCCACAAGCGCCGTTTCCAACGTACCGTCGGCAGAATTTTCCCGCAGCATCTCCTTTTGTATCTTCTCTCCCAGCGCAAGATTAATGGAGCCGATGAGAATCGATTTTCCTGCTCCTGTCTCTCCTGAGAGAATGTTTAACCCCTCCGAAAAATGAACCTCTGTCTCATCAATCAATGCCAGATTTTTCACATGTAGACTTTGTAACATGAAATCTCCTTCTACTCTCCCAAGTATCCGTCCTATTCTTTTACCATTTCCTCAAAATATTTCATCAAAGAAAGGGTATCCTCCACGCTTCGAATCGCACACATGATGGTATCGTCTCCTGCAATACACCCTACAATTTCAGGAAGCTGCAATGCATCCAAGGCTGCCGCTACCGCCATTGCCATCCCCGCCACCGTCTTAATCACAAGAATATTTTGCGCCATATCCATAGACACAAAGCCTTCTCGAAAGACCCGTGCGTATTTTTCAGATAAGTCTTCATCTGCCTCAAGCAAGGCAACATATTTCTGCTTTCCGTTTCCCATTGCCATCTTTGTCAGCTTTAATTTACGAATGTCCCTGGAAACCGTTGCCTGCGTTACCAAAAAGCCCTCCTTCTCCAGATAATCGGACAGTTCCTCCTGCGTTTCAATCTCATACTTTTTTATCAATTCCAATATCTTTGCCTGCCGATTTGCTTTCATGTTCTCTTGCATCCTTTCAAAATGTGCCTATGTGTACGTCTGCATCTTCTTGCTTAGAATTTCCAAAAAGCTACGATTGTTTAACTTACAAATTTGCGCCGTTGCCTCCGCTTTGCGTATTCGAAATCGGTC
>JAQXLR010000242.1 GCA_029012225.1 Clostridiales bacterium | reverse complement strand
AGCATCCGTTATTTAATCTCACTGCTGACATTACCTGAGCTATCGCATAAGTATAGCTGAATGGTACGAACCGGAGGGAGAGGAGCTTGTGTGAAAAATTTGGATATAGAAGATTTTTCACGCACAAATTTAGGGCGAAAGGCATGGTAGATGGAATGAACTGGTATGGGATTGTAATAGGGGTATGCTCTTTTCTTATTATCGGAATTTTTCACCCGATTGTAATCAAATGCGAATACTACCTCTCAAAAAAAGTATGGCCGCTTTTTTTGCTGGGAGGTTTGATTGCTGCCGTTATTTCTTTGCTGGTGGGTAATTTTTTGGCCTCGGCGCTTTTGGGCTCGCTGGCCTGCTCCTTTTTCTGGAGCATCGGAGAACTGAAAGAGCAGGAGGAACGGGTGCAGAAGGGGTGGTTTCCCCGCAATCCGAAGAGAACGTATCCGTTTGATGAAAAAGAATAAGATTGCATGGATAAAGCGGGAGAGATGCTCCCGCATACACTTTCAAAGAAAGCTGGTCAATAGCCACCTTTCTTTCTTTTTTGCTGTATAGCAAAATGTCTAAAGTGAATTATTGGTTGGAATCAATGATTCATGCCTTATTCTCCTTGCATATATAACATTTTATAGATTTCCTCAAGATTACCGATGCCATCTATCCTTTTTACAATTTTGCCTTTCTCAAGAAAGAAGCTTGTGGTTGCGATTGTTTCAACAAAATCAAGCACGTGACTGGTCACAAGAATAATTGCTCCCTTTTGTTTTCTTCTTATCAAATCCTCTTTTAGAACAATCAGACCCTGTGTATCAACGCCGTTTGTTGGCTCATCGAGCAAAATCAGCTTGGGATTGCCCAGCAGGGACATCAAGATGGCAAGCTTTTTTTTCATTCCATAGGAGCTTTGCTGATATAATTTATCCTTCTGTTCCCATAAGCTGTATCTTATCAACAGTTCCCGCATTTCTTTCTCTAAGATTTCTCCGTATTTTACTCTGCTTACAAACAGCAGTAGCTCATAAAGCGTCATATTCGGATAGCTTTTTTCGTCATCAAGAGCATATCCAATTTCTTTTTTTGTTTTCCATAAAAAGGTATTGTTTCCGTCCAGCAGGACTTCGCCCAAATCTGCTTTTAAAATTCCTGCAACAACATTCATGAGTGTTGTTTTTCCCGATCCGTTGGGACCAATAAAAGAATAGATACCTCCCTCAGACAGCTGCAAATCAATTCCACTGATTCCGTTTTCCTTTTGATAGATTTTTCTGATTTCACGTATGATTAACATATAAGCTCCACTTTCTTTTTCCACTTTTCCATGTTTGAATGCAAAGGATAACATTTGCAACGGGTAGGTACAATAGCAACGCGAAAAAGACCGCAGCAAGAGCCTCTATCGCGTTCATTCTGTTCTTCATGTTTAAATAATACGACGCATAATAAAGATTTTGATAGAGCAAGGCAAATCCCCACACCATCCAAATCACAAGCGCAGTGGGCAGAAAGCCTCCGATAGACAAGAGTTTTATGCTTGCAGCCATTGGAACGAAAAGAGTAAGCACAGCACTCACCTTTATTTTTTCCATAAGAAAATCCTCGTAGGTTCCGCCTAAAAGCAAATACCACATTTTCATCGAAGCTGTTTCATGATAAAAAACCTCAATGCACAGACAAGAAAGAGAAAGGTACAAGAAGGCAGTAAAGACACAAGCACTGCTCCATTCTCCAAACAAGTACAACAGGAAAAAATAAGACACATAAATGACAAAAAAACCAAAAACGCTCTCTTTTTTTCTTAACAGCAGCATCAAATCAAGTTGCTTATTGGAACGTTCTTTTCTCTTTTTTCCCATTCTTTCTTCGACCATTCGATCATCCAAAAGCCTCATTCCGGCAAAGAGGACAACCGAGAATACAAGCAAAACGATTATTGCTGTCTGCCCATGTGTAAAAAGGAATTGATAGGGAAGCCGCAAAAAACTCGTTTCACCAAACTGCGCAAGAATCTGATATATCGTGTAGCCTTTTTTGTACTGTTCTGAAAAAAAGAAAAGCGCATACAAGATGAAGCTTAATTCTGCGCCTTTGACAAGCAGACCCAATAATTTCCCAATCTTAAAATGCGCTGTGGCAAACAAGATTAACAGGATGCATAACTCAAAAGAGCCCCAAAACAAAAGAGCCTTCGCATCGATTCTGACAATGCATGACAGAAAAAAGAAGACCTCGAAAAAAAGAAGCAGAAAAAATCTTTGGTCATAAACATAGTGAAGGAAAATATGCCTCGACGAGTCTCCGACTGCTTTGTAGAACTTATATCTGCTTGCCCAGAATTTTGATAAGCCCTCCTGTGCTTCCTCATAAAATGCTGCCATAAAGCATATCGTTCCCAGCTTGTAGAGAAGACTTGTGCTCCCTTGATAAAGAAGTGGAAGGAAGCGAGAAAAAAAAACCAAGGCAATCGTTAAAATAAAAAATATCAAACTTTCCATTAAAAGCTTATTTCTCATAGTTTTACTTCTTTTCATCAATAAGTATAAATTTTCTTGAAAAATTAGACGATTTTAAATTGACCTACTTAGATAATGCGCTATTCTATTAACTTTGTCAATAGAATAGCAGTATGTTTTTTCAGAATATAAAAAAAGAAGCTGCCGCTTCACGAAATTGGATTCGTAAAAGCAACAGCTTCCCTTTCCATATGATAAGCTTCCAAATCAATAAGACTTATTTAATGCCCATCCATCCGGAGATAACCATCTTCTGTACCTCGCTTGTTCCCTCGTAGATCTCGGTAATCTTAGCATCACGCATAAATCTTTCGAACGGATACTCGCGGGTATATCCATATCCACCTACCAGCTGGAGGCAACGACGTGTCACATCGCTTGCAACCTCAGAAGCGAATAATTTACCCATAGCTGCCATATGGCCATACGGCTCATGATCCTGCTTTGCCTGTGCTGCACGATAAATCAAGAGACGAGCTGCATCAACCTTTGTCTGCATATCAGCCAATTCGAACTGTGTATTCTGGAACTGACTGATGCGCTTGCCAAACTGTGTACGCTCCTTTACATACTTGGAGCACTCGTCAATCGCGCCCTGTGCGATACCAAGTGCCTGAGCACCGATACCGATACGTCCGCCATCCAGAGTTGTCATAGCAACCTTAAAGCCCTTGTTGAGCTCTCCGAGCAAATTCTCCTTCGGAACAATGCAATCCTCCATAATCAACTCACAGGTAGAGGAACCACGGATACCCATCTTCTTCTCATGAGCGCCTACGCTAAATCCGGGGAAGTCTCTCTCAACGATAAAGGCAGAAATTCCCTTGGTTCCAAGAGACTTGTCAGTCATTGCAAAAATTACGAATACGTTAGCAAAGCCTGCATTGGTAAT
This sequence comes from Clostridiales bacterium, assembly GCA_029012225.1. GTDB lineage: Bacteria > Bacillota > Clostridia > Lachnospirales > Lachnospiraceae > Roseburia. The sequence goes on along the minus strand of JAQXLR010000242.1, from coordinate 1,110 downwards.
AAAGATTTTGGAGCCGTTTAACAGCCAATGATCGCCCTTGTCAACTGCAACTGTCTTTTGTCCTGCTGCATCTGTACCTGCGCCCGGCTCAGTAAGACCGAAAGCACCAAGCCACTCGCCGCTTGCCAGCTTCGTTAAGTATTTCTGCTTCTGCTCCTCTGTACCATACTCGCTAATCGGCCATGTACAAAGAGAAGAATGTGCAGATACAAGTACGGAAGTAGTCGCGCAATGCTTTGCCAATTCTTCACATACTGCGATGTAAGTCAGATAAGACATACCGGCTCCGCCGTACTCTTCCGGATAAGCAACGCCCATCATTCCCATCTCAGCAAGAGCATGCCAAGTTTCCTCGGGGAAACGCTCGTTCTCATCAACCTCTGCAGCTTTCGGAGCTACTTCGTTCACAGCAAAATCCTTGAGCATATCCAGTACGGACTGCTCGTCTTCGTTGAATTTGAAATTCATACCATTCTCCTTTTCTTTTTATTTTGTTTATAGTTGCTTACTCCCGACTGCATGAGACAATCGGGAGATATTGCTATACGGAAATATAGGAAGATTAGCTGCGTGCTTTTTTGATTTCTGCCAATAATACAGGAAGTACATCAAACAGATTTCCAACAACACCGTAATCTGCCACATCAAAGATAGGAGCTTCCGGATCCTTATTTACAGCAACAATGCAGTCTGCACCGCTGATACCTGCGATATGCTGAATCGCGCCTGAGATACCGCAAGCGATGTATAATTTCGGGGCAACTGTCTTACCGGTCTGTCCAACCTGATGAGCATGAGGAATCCAGCCTGCATCCACAGCAGCACGGGATGCACCTACCGTAGCGCCAAGCTCCTGTGCAAGAGCACGAATCGTCTCAAAGCCTTCTGCACTTCCGACTCCGCGTCCGCCGGAAACGATAATCTCTGCCCCTTCAAGGTCTACCTTTTCCGCACCCATCTCGTTGATAATCTCAAGAACCTGAGTACGAATCTGGTCAGCGGTTACATGAATCTCTTCACGAATCACCTCTGCATTGCCGCCCACCGGATTTTTCTTAAATACACCCGGACGGATGGTACCGATTTCAGGACGATGATCCGGGCAGATGA
>JAQXLR010000241.1 GCA_029012225.1 Clostridiales bacterium | reverse complement strand
ATCATGCCATTTACTATAAGCAGAATTATTCTTATGCAGGTATTATAGAGGCGCTCAGCGGAGCTCCCTTTGATGTAACTTTTATCAGCTTTGATGACATCCGAAACCAGCCGAATCTTCTTTCTGATATCGATATCATTTTAAATGTCGGAGATGCGGATACGGCATATTCCGGGGGCGAGAACTGGACCGACGAGGTCATCCTGACAAGCATCAAGCGTTTTATTTATGAAGGCGGCGGATTTATCGGCGTGGGAGAGCCTGCGGCACATCAGCATCAGGGTCATTTCTTCCAGCTTGCTCCGGTCATGGGAGTGGAGAGAGAGAATGGCTTCACACTCAATGCAGATAAATACAACTGGGACGAAAAAGCGCATTTTATCACGGAGGACTGCAAGGGAGAAATTGATTTCGGAGAAGGGAAGAAAAATATTTATGCCTACGAGGGAACAACCATCCTTAAGCAGACCAATCAGGAGGTGCAGCTGGCTGTAAGAGAGTTTGGAGAGGGGCGCTGCGTCTATATCAGCGGTCTTCCATACAGCTTTGAAAACAGTCGCCTTTTATACCGCTCCATCCTTTGGGCTTCACACGATGAGGAAAATATAAAAAAATGGTTTAGCACAAATTACAATGTGGAAGTGCACGCCTATGTGAAGAACAAAAAATATTGCGTGGTAAACAATACCTATGAGCCGCAGAGCACGACTGTCTACAAAGGAGACGGAACGAGCTATGACCTAAATCTTGAGCCAAACGGAATCTACTGGTATGAAATCTGATTTGCAGATCTTGCTAAAACCGGTATCGGCGGCCTGTGATCTTGGCTGCCGGTATTGCTTTTATAAGGACGAGGAAAAAGAAAGAAGTAAGTCATTGTGTGGGAGAATGACCGAAAAAACAATGGAATCCGTCATTTCCAAGGCATTGTCGGATGCAGACAGCTGTACCTTCGGTTTTCAGGGAGGAGAGCCGACGCTGGCAGGACTTCATTTTTTTCGCAGGTTTACGGAGCTTGTGGATGAGTACAAAAAACCGGAACAGCAAATTTTTTATACCCTACAGACGAACGGAATGTATCTGAAAAAAGATTGGCTCAGCTTTTTAAAGGAGCAGAAGTTTGTGGTTGGACTCTCCCTTGATGGGGTACGAAAAACACACGATGAAAACAGAAAGGATGCACAGGGAAACGGCACCTTTTCTGTGGTGTTTGAGAGTGCCAAGCGTCTTAGGGAGGAAGGAATTTTGGTTCAGGTACTCTGCGTCCTAAATGCGCAGACAGCCGCTCATATTCAGGCGATTTATCGCTTTTTTATCCAAAAAGAATTGTTTGGGCAGCAATACATTCCCTGCCTTGATCCTCTAAAAGAAAAGAGAGGGAGTCAGGTGTATTCTTTGCTTCCAGGACAGTATGAGATTGCGATGAAGCAGCTTTTTGATCTATGGTTTGAGGATAGGCGCAGAGGAATCCCGGTAAGAATCCGGCAGTTTGATAATTATGTGGCGATGCTTCGCGGAGGTCATCCGGAAGCATGCAGTATGTATGGGAAATGCAGTATGCAAAATGTGATTGAGAGTGACGGCAGCGTATATCCCTGCGATTTTTATGCTCTGGATGAATACTGCATGGGAAATATAAACGATGAGAGCGTATCGTTCCATAGCCTTTGGGAGAGGGCAGAAGGCGCAAAAAAGCATCTCTTTTTTTGGGATGCGAAAAAAAGAGATGACAGATGCCCAAATTGCCGTTGGTATCCGCTTTGCCGGGGAGGCTGCAGAAGAGATTGCGATTTTTCGGCGGATGGAAATAAAAACTATTATTGCCAGTCGTATTCTGAATTTTTTCGCTATGCCATCGGACGCTTGGAGTATCTGGCGAGCCTTCCATACTAAAAATTCGTTTTAGCTTTTCTGTGTGGTATGTTCCTTCCTGTATTTGATCGGAGAGATGCCATAGCTTTTCCGAAATGCCTGGGCAAAATAGGACTGTGAGGAAAAACCTACCAAGGAGGCAATCGATGAGATGGAAAAGTCTGAGGTTGTAAGGAGCGAGCAGGCCATCCTCATTCGGCACATATTCAAATATTGAATGGGGGAGTAGCCGGTATATTTTGTAAAGGAATGCACCAGATAATACTTGTTCATATGCGTTAAGCGGGTCAGGGAGTCGAGTGTGATGGTTTCGGCATAATTGGTGTCTAAGTATTCCTTGATGTGTGCGCACTCCTTTGTGATGCGTGCAGAATCCATCACAATAGGAACGATGTTTTCCCTGCGTATCATACGAAGAATTAAGATCTCCAATAGGTTCTGGCAGATTTGCTCAGAGCCGTATTTGTCTTGCTTCATTTCATAGAGCATCTGGGAAAAAATAGATGCGATAAAGGGGTCGTTTCGAAAACTCATAAACAGCTGTACCCCCGGCTGTCTCCCGTCAGAGTGAAAGGAAAGTCCATCTACACCAATCACATAATATTCCAAGGAGGTGCCCGGAATCGACTGCTCTGTATGCTCCACATATGGAGGGATGACCACAAAGTCTCCCTCCTGAATCGGATAACTCTCCTCTCGAAACAAAAAGCTACCCTTTCCGTTCACCACAAAAAACAGCTCCGTAAAATGATGGGTGTGAAAGGTACTGTGCCAATCCATCTCATCCTTGGATAGGGCGACGGAGATAAGACGGGCATTTAGATTTTGAATGTCAGAGCTTTGTATTAAATATTGTCTGTGACTCATAAAAATCCTCCATTCCGACTTGTTTTATCCGATCTCCTTTAAAAAGGAAGCAGTTTCGGGATAAGCCTGACCGGAAATCAGGCTTTGTCCGTCCGTAAAGCCTTCCTCACGGTTTGAAAGAGCCTGAACCATGCAATTGCGCAAAGTCAAAATCTGTTCCTTTTTGTCTTCATTGTAAATGCAATCACAAAGCTCATGTGGATCCTTTGCCAGCTCAAAATACTGTTCCCTGCCGGTTTGAGAATACCAGATGTATTTGTCTGTTTCCGTGACAATCCAATGATTGGAAAAAACTCCATAGGAGTGCTCTCCGTGCAGCCACGGACGGATAGATTGTGTGGAATCCCAGATGAGAGGAAGAAGGCTTTTGCCGTCCACCGTCTCCGGTATGGGTGCTCCCGCAATGGAGAGCAAGGTAGGCATCACATCACGCAGTTCCACAACTCTTGCACAATGATGGTTTGTGGGAAAATCCGAAAAAACATTTTTCCCTGCAGTCATCAAAAGCGGAATATGGCAGCTTCCCTCGTAAGGACGGGATTTGCGGAACATATGGTGGTCACACAGTTCTTCTCCGTGATCCGAGGTAAACAGAATTACCGTGTCATCAAACAGCTCATGCTCAATCAGTCCCATAATCAGCCGACCGATTTGATGATCCAAATGTGTGATGCAGGCATAATAACCGATTTGAGCCTCGCGGATAAGCTCAGAATCCAAAGGTCCTGTTTTGGAATCGAAAATCCGTCCTTCACGCTTTAAATCGTCATCCGTCTCCCAATTGCCGATAAAGGGTGGACGAAGCTCTTTTTGACGATAGAAGTCAAAGTAAGATTGTGGTGCATCAAAGGGTGGATGCGGTCGCAGATAGGAGGCCATAAGAAAGAACGGCTTTTGCGGATCACGTCTTCTGAAAAAGTCAAGACTTCTTTCGGTGACCCAGTTGGTAGGATGGTATTTTTCCGGATGCATCCAAGGGCGCGCCACATAGCTGTTACAGTCGATTCCGGTATCTGTGACATCTGCGGACACCCCAAGTTCCTGTTTTAACCAGTAAAAATAGTCATCTGCCACAAATTGGGATTTTGCGTATGGGACGCTTGCATAGCGAGCCGCATGCAGATATCCGTCATGCAAATCGACATGATGAAAGCCTAAATAGTTGCGCAGCGGATGTACATGCATCTTCCCTACGCACTGGGTATAATAGCCTGCAAGAGAAAGTTCCCCTGCCAGAGTATGCGGATACTTCCATGAAATATTATCCTCATAGCCACGGCGTCCATGATTTTCCTGTGACATTCCTGTGTGGAGGGCAGCGCGAGCCGCAATGCAGCTTGGACAAGCGCTATAAGCCGCATCAAAGGAGACGCCCTTTGCGGCAAGCGTATCCAGATAAGGTGTTTTGACATCCGGATGCCCGGCATAGCCAAGGCAGTCGTGGCGTAGTTGATCGGTCATGATAAGAAGAATGTTTGGCTGCTTCATAATTAATCCCCATTCCGAAGCGATTTCTTACAAGGAATGCAGACCGAAATCATATTCGGCACTACGGTTTGAATTTGCGACGCTTCTGCACAAATTCGAGCGTGAAAAATCATACAAAGAATATCATAAAGAATATCATAAATATAGTAATACAATTTCTTAGGAAAAGCAAGAGCAGAGCGACTTCTCGCGCCTTGTCTTTTTCTTTCTCGCATCTAAAGCGCGTGCCATATTTTGTGTAATTTTACTCTGCCCCAACAGATGCTGACTATTGACTTCCATTCTGATTCAGTTTATAATACCTTCAATTAGCGTCGGTATGTATCGGCGCTACATGTGTGAGGAAAGAACATGATACGAAGTATGACCGGATTTGGTCGCTGTGAAATT
>JAQXLR010000240.1 GCA_029012225.1 Clostridiales bacterium | reverse complement strand
GTCCCCGTCAAAGCTGACCTCTACTGTCTCATCCTTCTGAAAACGCCGCTGTCCAATCTCTACCACCACCTCATCCTCCGCACCGACTACGATGCTTCTGGAGCTTAGATTATGCGAATTGATTGGTGTAATCAAAAGCAGATCTGCCTTTGGATCTACAATCGGTCCTCCCGCAGACATGTTATAGCCGGTTGAGCCGGTGGGGGTGGAGACAATCATCCCATCTGCACGAAAGGTATGCAAATACTCTCCGTTGACGTAGACAATCAGATTGACAACCGATAACGTCTCTGCACGATGCAGTACGATATCATTTAGGGCAATCTCCTCTGCCACCTTTTTTCCCTCTTTTATTCCACATCCTGCGAGCATCATCCGCTTCTCCACCACGTAATGATCTTCAAACAGTCGGTCGATTGCCGCCAGAACATTGCTCTCCTCCAGTTCACACAAATAGCCAAGCGTACCAAGATTGACCCCAATAATCGGGATTTCTCGTTCTGTCAAGGCCGAGGCGACACGAATTAAGGTTCCATCTCCCCCCAGCACCAGAACGCACTCTGCATTGTCCGGAATCTGTGCTCCTGCAAGCACGGCGCCTCTTTTTTCCTCTCCCGTGCTTGTATAGCACGCACAGGTGCCGCCACGACTTTTGATGTAGTCCGCAATCTGATTTGTCAGCCTTAAGTGCGTATCCTTATACTGATTGGTTATTACAAAAAAATGCTTCATGGTGTCAAGCCAGTTCTCCATGCGCCGCTTCTACAACGGCACGCACATCCGGCTTATTCCCCTCCTCCCCTTGCTCGGACTTTCTTAGAAAAATCAGATATTCAATATTTCCTTCCGGTCCCTTAATGGGAGAATACGAGAGATTTAAGAGACAAAATCCATCTTCCAGTGCAAATTTCATTACCTTTTCAATGACCTCCCGATGGACGCTTTGCTCTCGTACCACCCCCTTTTTTCCCACCTTCTCTCTGCCTGCCTCAAATTGAGGCTTAATTAAGCATACCACCTCGCCTCCATCCTTTAGCAGTGCCTTTATGGGGTCTATGACCTTCGTTAGGGAAATAAAGGAGACATCCACGGATGCAAAATCCAGGCTCTCGCCGATATCCTCCGGTGTGACATAGCGGATATTCGTCTTTTCCATGCATACGACACGGGAATCCTGACGCAGCTTCCATGCAAGCTGCCCATATCCTACGTCAACCGCATAGACTTTTTTCGCTCCGTTTTGCAGCATACAATCTGTAAATCCACCGGTAGATGCCCCGATGTCCATACATATTTTATCTTCCAAAGCGATGCCAAACTCCAGCATGGCTTTCTCCAGCTTTCGCCCGCCGCGACTTACATACTTTAGCGTATTTCCCCTTACTTCGATTGCAGCTTCTGTATCAAAAAGGGTTCCCGCCTTATCCTCCCTCTGATTTTCTACAAAGACATTTCCCCCCATAATCATAGCCTTTGCTTTTTCTCTCGATGGAGCCAGTCCTCTGTTTACGAGCAAAACATCTAATCTTTCTCTCAATCGAACGCTTCCTTTCCCAAAATGGATTTATACACTTCCATCGTCCGGTCAAAAACAGTCGCCTCATCCAGACCAACCTCACGATGGAGAATCTCTACGTTCCCATGCTCGACATACTCATCCGGTATGGCAATCGCAAGCACGGTCATATCAGAAAATTTCTCTTGATAAAAGGAAATCACATGCTCTCCCAAACCGCCATTCTTTACATTTTCCTCCATCGTTACAATCAGACTATGTGTTTTTTCAAGCTCGGACAAAAGTTCCGTATCAAGAGGCTTTGCAAAGCGTGCGTTAATAAGACTGCAGGAAATTCCCCGCCTTTTCAGCTGCTCCCTTACCTTCGTTGCCGTCTTTACCATAGAGCCGATTGCAAAAAGAGCAATCTCGCTCTCCTTGTAAATCCACTCTGCTTTTCCATAGACGATGGGCGCTCTAAATTCTTTTAATCCGCTATAAGCCTCCCCTCTGGGATAGCGGACTGCAATCGGATGCTCGAAATCGACAGCGTATTTCATCATATCGGAAAGCTCCCATTTGTTTTTGGGCGCCAAAATCGTCATGTTCGGTATGCAGGAAAGATAAGAAATATCAAAAATTCCCTGATGCGTCTCCCCGTCGCTTCCCACCAGGCCTGCCCTGTCTATGGC
>JAQXLR010000239.1 GCA_029012225.1 Clostridiales bacterium | reverse complement strand
GGATCTTCCCTTAAACGTCTCTCGCTCTGCGCTGCAAAATGACGGCTTTGTACACAAAATTTCCGAATATATTACAAAGAAGGTAGCAGATAAGCTGACCGGAATGTGCAAGACGGATAAGGAGAACTATGAGAAATACTGGAATGATATCAGCCCGTTTATTAAATTCGGCTGTTTAAAGGACACAAAATTCTGCGACAAGATGAATGACTACATCCTCTTCCAAAACCTGGAGGGCAAATATCTGACCCTACCAGAGCTTCTTGTAAAGGAGCAGGCGGATGAGACAAAGACAGAGGCTTCTGACACGAACGAGGCCAAAGCGCCTGATGCAACTGCATCAGAGGCTGAATCTTCCGATGAAGCTGAGAAAGACGAGCGCAAAACCATCTATTATGTGACAGATCAGATACAGCAGGGCCAGTATATCAACCTCTTTAAAGAGCAGGGAATGGATGCTGTTATCCTAGACCATAATATCGATACCTCCTTTATCTCACAGTTGGAGCAGCGCAACGAGCAGTATAAATTTATGCGTATCGACTCCGATGTGACAGACTCCCTTAAGGAGGACAGCAGCGACGAGGATTTAAAGGCAGAGACCGATTCCTTGACTGAAATCTTCCGCAATGCGCTTTCTAAGGATAAGCTTACCATCAAGGTGGAAAAACTCAAAAATGAATCTCTCGCCTCTCTCCTTACACTCTCCGAGGAAGGACGACGGATGCAGGATATGATGAAGATGTACGCAATGGGCGGTATGGGAGGAATGGATCCAAATCTGTTTGCTGCCGATCAGACACTGACCTTAAACGCAAACCATGCACTTGTCAGGTATATCCTTACCAACAAGGATTCCGAGCATGTTCCTATGTTCTGTGAACAGCTCTATGATTTGGCAGTGCTTGCAAATCAGCCGCTCTCTGTCGATGCTATGACAAAATTTGTAGAACGCAGCAACAAAATTATGATGCTGCTTACAGAAAAATAATTTTCATACGGCAAGGTCTTTCCTATAGAAGAAAAATCGCTGAGGTCATAAACCTCAGCGATTTTTCTTCTATCTGCTCTTTTTTGCTCCTTCCCTGCATCTCACAAAATACATGCTTCCTGCTCTATAAAATTTTAGTCGTCCACTTCGAGCAATCCCAAACCTCGCCCACAATATCACGATAAAATTCGGGCTCATGACAGATAAGAAGCATACTGCCCCGGTACTCCTTTAATGCACGCTTTAGCTCCTCCTTTGCATCCACATCCAGATGATTGGTGGGCTCATCAAGCAGTAAAATATTGGTGCTTCGATTCATCAGCTTACACAGACGAACCTTTGCCTGCTCTCCACCGCTTAATACACGTACCTGACTCTCAATATGCTTTGTCGTAAGCCCGCATCGGGCTAGAGCCGCACGCACCTCGTACTGAGAAAAGGCCGGAAATTCCTCCCAAATCTCCTCAATGCAGGTTCGCTTATTTTCTCCCTTTATCTCCTGCTCAAAATATCCGATTTCGAGATTTTCTCCGCGCGTTACGCTTCCCTCCAAGGCCGGAATCAGCCCCAATATGCTTTTTAGCAGCGTCGTCTTTCCGATTCCGTTGGCACCGGTTAAAGCCACCTTATGCCCACGCTCCAATGCAATATGAAGCGGTACGGACAAAGGCTCCTCATATCCGATTACCAGTCCATCTGTCTCAAAAATATATTTCCCCGGTGTCTTCCCCATCGGAAAGGAAAACTCGGGCTTCGGACGCTCTGCGGCAAGCTCAATGACTTCCATCTTATCCAGCTTCTTTTGTCTGGACATCGCCATATTTCGCGTTGCCACCCGCGCCTTATTTCTTGCCACAAAATCCTTTAGCTCACTAATCTCCTGCTGCTGTCTTCGGTATGCCGCTTCAAGCTGCGATTTTTTGACCGCATAGACCTCCTGAAACTTATCATAATCTCCCACATACCGGTCAAGGCGTCTGTTTTCCATATGATAGATGAGATTAATCACATTGTTTAAAAACGGAATATCGTGGGAAATAAGAATAAACGCATTTTCATACTCCTGCAAATACCGGGTGAGCCATGCAATGTGCTCTGCATCCAGATAGTTTGTGGGCTCATCCAAAAGCAGAATGTCCGGCTTTTCAAGCAACAGCTTTGCAAGCAAAACCTTCATGCGCTGCCCGCCGCTTAAATCCGCCACATCATGGCTAAGACCAAGCTCAAGCAGCCCAAGCGCCCTTGCAACCTCCTCAACCTTTGCATCCACCGTATAAAAATCATGGAGCGTGAGCATATCCTGAATGACACCAAGTTCTTCCATCATAGCGTCCATCTCCTCGGGAGAGGCCTCCCCAAGAGAATCACAAATTTGGTTCATTCGCTCCTCCATCTCAAAAAGCCATGCAAATGCTGATTTTAGAACATCCTCCAATGTCCTTCCCTTCTCCAGCGAGGAATGCTGATCCAGATAACCAATGCGGACATTTCTCGCCCACTCAATCTTCCCTTCATCCGGCGTGAGCTTTCCCGTCACAATGTTAAAAAAGGTCGATTTTCCCTCTCCGTTGGCGCCAATAAGACCAATGTGCTCCCCCTTTAGGAGACGGAACGAAACATCATCAAAAATGGCTCTGTCGCCAAACCCATGCGTTAAGTGCTCTACATTTAAAATACTCATCTTAAGCTATCCCTCTCTATCTCATCGCGCAAATGCAAAGTAGGCCAGTACAATCACGCCAAGTGCAATCCGATACCAACCAAAAATCTTAAAATCATGCCTCCTGATATAGCTGAGCAAAAAGCGGATGACAAAGACAGACACCACAAATGCACTAACCATGCCCGCCAGTAAAATCGTCCATTCCATTCTCGTTAAGGCAAAGCCAAAATCCAGAACCTCAAGAAGGCTTGCTCCAAGCATGACCGGAATTGCCAAGACGAACGTAAATTCACTGGCAGCCTTTCTTGACACGCCGATCAGGAGCGCTCCGATAATCGTCGCGCCGGAACGGGAGGTGCCGGGAAATGCCGCTGCAAGAAGCTGGAATATTCCGATCAAAACCGCCATTTTCCAGGTAATCTCTGCCATAGTCTCCGCTGTAATCATCCTGTCTTTGTTGCGATTCTCCACAAGCAAAAAGGCAACTCCAAAGACGATCAGCGCAATTGAGACGCAAACCGGATTGTAAAATAATGCATCACAAACCTCGTCTAAATCCAGAAGAACAAACACAATCGCAGGCAGACATGCCACTATGATCTTTCCCCACATCAAAACAACCTCTGTGCGGATGCCGATTGGCCCAAGCGCCACAACCTGCTTTTTGCTGTCTCTTCCTGTCGCAAACGGCCAGATGGTATTCCAAAACAGTACCACAACCGCAAGAATCGCTCCAAGCTGAATGACCACTAAGAACATATCCCAGAACTCCTTAGAGACATCTAAAACCAGAAATTCATTTAGAAGAATCATATGTCCCGTGCTGCTGATTGGAAGCCATTCCGTAATGCCCTCAACGATACCAAAAAGAATTGCTTTTATAAGTTCTAACATGCCGTCTCCATTCTCTGTTCTTCATAATTTAATAATTTCTTCGTTTTCTTAAAAACGTAAAAGTAAGCCGGAAACAGGAAAATATTTGCAAACACCCACGCTATGGGATTTGCAAAGCAGGCTGCCGTATATCCGAAAAGAGGAACAAACACAAAGCCTACAAGGGTTCTTGCCACCATCTCAAAAACACCTGCGAGAATCGCAAGCTTTCCAAAGCCCATCCCCTGAATCAAAAACCTTAGTACATTGACAAACACAAGCGGAATATAAAATGCACTATTGATTAATAAAAACTGCGCCACATTTCCAATTACCTGCGTCTGTCCTTCTTTTACAAAAAAGAGTGCGAGGCTGTTTCCTGCAAAAAGCATGACGAAAAATGCCAGGATTGCATAGCCGATTCCCAGAATGGAGCAGGCCTTCAGTCCTGCAGGAATCCGCTCCAGACGTCTTGCGCCCACATTTTGTCCTCCATAGGTCGCAATCGTAGAGCCAAGCGCATCAAAGGGACAGCAGAAAAACATGCTGACCTTGGTTCCCGCTGTCACAGAGGCAACTGCGTCCGAGCCCAATGTATTCACAGAGCGCTGCAAAATGACACTCCCTATCGCCGTAACGGAATACTGTAAGCCCATCGGAACTCCCATCCCACAAAGCGTCCTCATATAATGGGGATTGATTCGACGCTCGTTTTTACTTGTCTTAAGAATTTCAAATCGTCTGCTGCTGTAAATAAGGCAGCAGATTCCCGAAACTCCCTGTGAAATGACAGTTGCAATCGCCGCTCCCGAAACCCCCATTCCGCCAAATAAAATGAGCACCAGATCAAGAATAATATTCAGCACTGCCGCCATCGCAAGAAAGATCAGCGGCGTCTTGCTGTCTCCCATCGCACGGATGATCCCGGAAATCAAATTATAGAGATAGGTAGCCGGAATTCCGATAAAAATCACTACAATGTAAAGATAAGCCTGATCGATAATGTTGTCCGGTGTCTGCATCAGCTCCAGAATCGGCCGGCAAAAAATAACGGTTACAACCATCATAATAAGCGCAAACCCTGCTGACAGATACACGGCATTCATCATAAAGGCACGCATTGCACTGTAATCTCCTGCACCAAATCGATGCGCAAGCGGAATGGAAAAGCCACTGCAGACCCCCATACAAAATCCGATAATCAAAAAGTTCAGAGAGCCGGTTGCGCCGACAGCCGCAAGTGCATCTACTCCCAGCACCTTTCCTACAATCAACGTATCCATCAAATTGTAAAATTGTTGAAACAAAAAGCCAAATAGCAACGGAACCGAAAAGCCGAGAACCAATTTCATCGGGGAACCGCTTGTCATATCCTTCGTCATAATTCCATCTACCTCAATGTCTTCGTATCTCTCAATCAAATCTCACTGCAATACTTAAAAAACACATCAAAAAAGCTGTTTGTTGTAATCGCCCCGCTTGTATCAAGCGTGATGCTCTCCCAGACCTCCTCATTGATGCTTGAGGTCAGAGAAGACACGTATTCATTGTATACATCATCAAATGCCGCCTTTTCTCTCTTTTCTACAATATTGGATTTGTTCGCCTCTGTCAGCTCCACGTTATATTTATTCAGGCACTTGATAAAATAGTATCCGTTTTCTGCCGCAATCATCTCTGAAATCTCATTGTTATCCATCGCAAAAGCAATTTCCTCCACGACAGGCGGAACATCATCTCTTGCGATTGTAACCTGAATCGTGGCCAATTCATTATAATTATTTGCCACAGCCACAAAATCATCTCCACTGCTAAGCTTTGCCGAGATCTCCCATGCTTTCCCGGAATCTGTCACAAAAATCTGCATGATCTCCATGACACGAGCCTCGTCATCGCTGACCTCCTCATTGATTCCGTCCGTCAGAGAGCTGTAAAGCTTTGCGGCGAGTGCATAGTGCATATAGTACTTTTTCACATCACTCTTTGATACATCCATATAGGCACGCTCCTCCCTGCTTAGGGATTCATAATATTCCTTGCCTGCCTCCTCTGTCTTTTTCTTCTCTTCCTCTGTCAGTGTTATTCCGCGGCTTTCTGCCAGCAAATCCATACAGTATACGCGGGTCAGCTCTGCGAGAGCTACATTCTTGACATAATCCACCAGCGCATCATTGCCAAAATCATGCTGCCATAAATCAAGACCATAGGCAGTCCCGTAAATATTCTGGTAATTTGCAAGATATACTCTCGCTTCTTTTGTACTGCACGAGCGACCTCCGATTTCAAATACCTGTCGGCTTACTCCCATACCGGAAAAAACAAACTGTTTCCCTCCAATCTGACAGCCGCTAAACAGCATTGCCACACAAAGAACACTGCAGACGAGAAACGCTCGTATTCTTCTCATCACAATGCACCTTTTCTTATTCCATTGTTTTTAAAATGCTTCGCGCAACAGAAAGTCCGTTTGCAGATGCCTGCTGCAGCCCTCTTGTCACGGAAGCTCCGTCTCCGATTGCACGCAGCCCCGTAACGCTTGTCTCAAAATCTGAATTTACCACTACCTTATTGGAATAAAATTTTACCTCCACTCCGTAAAGAAGCGTCTCATCACTTGCAATTCCCGGTGTTACCTTATCAAGCGCCAGAATCATCTCCTCAATATCCACCATAATCCTGTGCGGAAATACCAAGGACAAATCGCCCGGCACTGCATCCTTTAAGGTCGGAATCAGGTTGTTTCTGCAAAGGCGCTCCTCTGTCGTTCTTCTGCCTCGCCTAAAATCTCCGAAGGTCTGCACCAGGATTCTTCCGTCACAGAGCATATTGGAAAGCTGCGCAATCTGCTTTCCGTACTCAATCGGTGTTTTAAACGGCTTCGTAAAATTTTTTGAAACCAGAATTGCAAAATTCGTATTGTTTGTCTTTAATTCTTTTGATTTGTATGCATGTCCGTTGACAACGGCAAGACCATTGTCATAATATTCCGTTGCTACCTCTCCGGATGGATTCGTACAAAAGGTGCGAACTTTATCATCAAAAGTAGGTGTGTGATAAACAAGCTTTGCCTCATAGAGATTTTCATTTAAAAACTCCATGACCTCGTCACGTACCTCCACACGCACACCAACATCCACCGTCCCTACCTGCGTTTCAATCTCATGCTGCTCACAAATATGAGAAAACCAGTCTGCTCCCTCTCTGCCTACCGCAGAAATGACTTCCTTGGCCGTATAGGTCTCTCCCTTATCCGTAAGAACTCCCTTTACGCAGTTGTTCTCAATGATAATATCCTTTACCATTGTGTGAAATTCCATCTCAACTCCCTCTGCAAGAAGGTGCTCCTGAAGTCTCGCATAAATCTTATAGCCCTCCTCGGTTCCCAGATGCCGAATCGGACATTCAATGAGCTTAAGATTCGCATTGATCGCTTTTCTTCGTATTTCCCGGATTTCCTTTTCCTTATCTACTCCGTACACCTTTGTATCTGCACCGAATTTCAGATAAATATCATCGGATTCCTTTAGCAGCTCTACCGTCCTGTCATAGCCTAGAATCTCCGGCAGATTGCCCCCTACATCCGGGGAGAGAGAAAGCTTTCCGTCAGAGAATGCACCTGCACCTGCAAAGCCTGTTGTAATGGAGCATGGCTTACAGCCCACACAGATTTTTGTCTTTCGCTTTGGACATTCTCTCTTTTCGATTCTTCTTCCCTTCTCAAGCATCAAAACCTTTAGGTCTTTTTTGGCACGAATCAATTCATAAGCACAAAAAATACCGGATGGCCCTGCACCAATAATAATCACATCATACTGTTTCATTCTATTTACCATGCCTTTCACTCTAAATTTACGCATAAAAAATCTTCCGTATATAGATTTTTCACACGCATTCCTCAATTTTGCACCTAAGCCACAGCCAGTCTATCCCTCAACAATCAGATATCTTCCATCCGGAAGGTCAAATACCTCTTGCGCTGCCGCAAGCTCCTCATTGCTCATTCCTGCGATATCGACCCCAACCTCCTCAAAATATGCACGCACCTCTCTGATATTCTTGCACACATAAGCCATGCAATCTTCCAAAAATTCTTCTGCCTCCTCCGGTGTCTGTGCTACCGGCTCATAAAAAAGCTGCTCCTGCCGCTCCAAAAAAGTATCAATACACATCTTGTCATACATGGAAGAAAACCTCCTTTTGTTTACCATTGTTTACCATAAATACAGATCTATTCCAAGCCTCTTAAGCTCCCGATAAATTGCTGCAATCGGAAGCCCTACAACATTATTATAGTCGCCATCAATTTTGTCAATATAAATCGCACATTTTCCTTGAATTGCATAGGCTCCTGCCTTATCCATCGGCTCTCCCGTCGCAACATAGCGTGCAATCTCGGAAGAATCCATCTCTCTCATGGTCACCTCTGTCTTTTCATAGAAAAGATGCTCCCCTGCCCTTCCTGATGCAGATAAGAGGAGAAGGGATACTCCTGTGTACACGGCGTGTGTTCGTCCCGAAAGCATCGCAAGCATATCTTTTGCATCCTGCTCATCTCTTGGCTTGCCAAGAATCCTCCCCTCAATGCTTACTACCGTATCCGCTCCGATTATCATAATATCCTGTGGTGTGATTAGCTCCGTATGTGTCTTATCGTATGCCTTTATCTGTGCTGCCACCTCTCTTGCCTTTTGTCCCGCAAGCTCCATCACAGCCTCATGCGGCGCCTCCTTGGTAAGAACTTCCTCTCCCTTTGCAGGCCATATTTCAAATTCCACACCAATCTGCTCTAACAGCTCCTTTCTTCTGGGTGAAGCCGATGCCAATATAATCTGTCCCATTTTTCTTCTCCTCTCTTACTCATACCGGTATCACACAACCAAGACAAAAGGAATACAAAAGTTTCTCCTTTACTCTTATCTGCCGTTCTCCCTCGCGATTGTAAATCCGCTCAAGCGCTTCCGCATAAAGCTGCAGCTGGGCACGGTAGCGCTCGATCAACTGTTCCGGTCTTTCGATACGGTCTGTCTTATAATCCAACAACACAATGCCATCTTCCTCCATCCAAAAGACATCAATAATTCCCTGTATCAACGTCAAGTCTTCATCCATTTTATTCTGTTCTGATTTTATTTCTTCAAATCCAAAAGCTTTTAAATCAGTTCCGGAGAATCCCATAACAAAAGGCTTCTCCCGATGCAGTGCTCCTGCCGCATCTGCCTTACACATCCGCTGTCCCGTCTCGCTCTCGACAAACCTTTGTACCTTAGAAACGTCAACCAATTCTCCCAGATTTGCAGAAAGCTTTCCCTCCGAAAGCATCTGCTGAATCTGATTGCAAACATCCTCTCCCCCTGCAAACCGATAGCATTCCATCACGCGGTGCACGGCTGTTCCGCGAAGGGCACCCTGATTGATTTCTTCCTCCCCCTCCTCCAGCCTTCGGACAAAGGCGGGAATATACGGAACCATCACTTCTTCGGGAAAGACAGCAGTAAGTTCCTGTTCCTGCTCCTGCTCTGCTTTTTCCCGCATAGCTCTATGCTTTAGCTCAGAAACAGAGTATTTATTTTTCCGCGCCAAATGAATCGAATAGGGATATTCAAACGAAAAACATTCCTCATAAGCATCTATGTATGCTTCGTTCGCATTCTCAATCTCGCAAAGGCAATCCCTTTGGCTGATTCTTCGTTCAAACTGCTCTTTGATTTCCTCATCGACAAGCTCTGCCGCCGTTATTACACGTGGCGTATATTTCCCTTTATAGGAGGCAAACGCAGGCAAAATCCAATCCAGATAACCCGATGCGCTCTCACGTTTTAGGTAGGATAGCTCTGTATACGCGCTTGCCTTCTTAAGCTCCTGCTCGATCTGCTTTTTGGTTCCTGTTAAAATCAACTTTTCCTTTGCTCTTGTAAGCGCTACATAAAGAACACGCAGCTCCTCTCCAAGATTCTCCAAATCAATCTGCTTTGCAATCGATTTCTTTGCAATCGTAGGCCCTTTCATTCGTCTCTCCCCGTCCATAAAATCAAGACCGATTCCATAATCGGGATGGAGCACCATGCGGCTCCTTGTATCCCGGCGGTTAAAGTTCTTCCCCAGTCCGCAGACAAAAACAACCGGAAATTCCAAGCCCTTGCTCTTATGGATACTCATAATACGCACAACATCCTCATTTTCTCCCACCATATCTGCCTCTCCGAAATCCACCTGATACTTCCGAAGTTCGTCAATATATCGTACAAAATGAAACAATCCCTTGTAGCTTGTGTTTTCATAAGCGATTGCTTTTTCAATCAGCATCAGAAGGTTTGCTCGTCGGCGTTCTCCCGCGGGCATTGCAGCGGCGTAGTTCCCATACCCCGTTTCCCGCAGCAAAATTTCAATCAGCTCATGGATTGGAGTATCCGGCACAAGAGCACGTAATTTTTGATACTTTTCAAAAAAGCTCCATAACTTTCTTTCGTACTCCTCCCATTTCTCCAACGCCTCCTCTCCATTCTTCTCTACCAGAACGGACAATTCGTTTCTCTTGCTTAAAACACAATCAGAAAAGCTGCCTTTCTTATTTTCTGTGCGCAGCTTTGCCAGCTCCTCGTCTGTCATTCCCACAATCGGAGAGCGCAACACTGCCGCAAGCGGAATGTCCTGTCTGGGATTGTCCAAAATCCGAAGCATGCTAAGAATGGTTTGTACCTCCGTTGCAGAAAAGTATCCGGTTGCCGAAACCGCATGTGCCGGAATGCCTGCATCATTTAATACGGACGCAAATTGTTCCGCCCAACCACTTAAACTGCGGAGCAAAATTACGATATCTGAATATTGTACTGCACGAAGCTCTCCTGTTTTTTTGTCTGTGACAACCTGCGTTTTCTTCAAAGCCCTGATTCTGTGTGCCACCATTTTTGCTTCCAAAAGCTTTTTATCGGAAGGCGCGTCCTCGAAAAGTGCATCGCTGCTGTCTGTAAGCAAAAGCTCCGGAGCAAACAAATCCGGATTTTCTACGGCTGGGTAGGAGGCTCCCGGATAGAGTGCCGCTGCAGAATCATATGCCACATTTCCCAAATCCTTTTTCATAATTCGATAAAAAATGTCATTGGCGCAGGAAAGTACCTCCTCTCTGCTTCGAAAATTTTTATGGAGATCGATGCGCTGTGTGCTGCTCTCCTCAGTGGAATACCGATCATATTTCTCCATGAAAAGCTCCGGTCTGGCAAGACGGAACCGATAGATGCTCTGCTTTACATCTCCTACCATAAAAAGATTATTCTGCCCACGCTCCTCCCTTGATATCGCCCGCAAAATCGTCTCCTGCACATAATTGCTGTCCTGATACTCATCAATCATGATTTCCTCATACATGTCACGAAACTCCTCCACCGTATCACGTACGCATTTTGTCTCTTTGTCCACGAGAATCTCCAATGCGAAGTGCTCCAAATCATGAAAGTCAACCAGATTCTTTTTTCGCTTCTCCTCCTCAAATGCCTCAGAAAACTCATCCGCAAGGCGTACCAGCTCCTTTGCCATGCATCCCGTTCTTTTCAGCTGCTCCTCCATCACAGAAATCGGGCAAAAAAAGTATTGTAGCTTTAACTTTTTCACAGCATCCTTCCCCTCATTACGCAAGGACTTAACCAGCTCCAGCTTTTCGAGATCGCCGTCATAACCACGGCTTGAGGGAAGTCTGTCAAAAACAAGACTATCAATCGCTTCCCCAAAATCAGAAAAGTCGGCAAGGGAAGCAATCTGCTCATATTTTTCCAAATCGCTCCGAATTACCTTCTCATACAGATTCGGACCGTCTGCCTCCAATGTCAGCTTAAGCGCCTCATGCATCATCTCTGCCAAGTCACGAAAAACAGAACGGATTTCTGCGATCAACGGCTTCATCCAAAGCAGCTCCTCCAAACCGCCTTCGGTCTCATAGCCTTTTATGCAGTTACTCCTCCATTCCTTTGGCCAAGGATAGCTTCTGGAAAACTCAAAAACAGACAGAATCATTTCTTCCAGCGCAGCATCACTCCGCCCCGGAGCATAGCTGTCCGCAAACTCTTGAAACTCCGGTCTCCCTTCCTCGTAGTTATGAAGCAAAACCTTTTTTATAATATCCTGTTTTAATAACTTTAGTTCCCCCTCATCTCCAATGCGAAAGTTTGGTTCCAGATTGATTTTATGAAAATGATTGCGGATGAGATAAAGACAGAAGCTGTCAATCGTTGTAATCTGCGCATTGTGAATCAGGGTAAGCTGTCTTTGCAAATGCTCATTGTCCGGGTTTTCCTCCAATGCTCTCTCAATGGCAGCGCCAATGCGCTCCCGCATCTCTGCCGCAGCTGCATTTGTAAAAGTCACGACAAGCATACGATCAATATCAATCCCATGTTCCTCTGTAATTCTCCTTATGATTCGCTCTACCAAAACTGCGGTCTTACCGGAGCCTGCGGCTGCAGACACCAGTATATTGCGGTCTCTTACATCAATGACCTGCTGTTGCTCTCTCGTCCATGAAGTTCCCATTATTCCCGTTCCTTCCTGCGCATATTTTCAAGAATTGTCTCCGCATTGTCAAATTTTTGCAGCTCTCGGTAGGAGTATCCCGGCATTCTATCGTCAAAGCAGCATACAGAGTGATAGGCGCAGTATTCACAGGCGGTACGCCCCTCCAACCGATAGGGATTTGTTTCTACCTTTCCACTTAAAATTTCTTTTCCGCTCTGCTCTAAAACCTGATTTACATACGCAGAAAGCAGCTCAAATTCCTCTGTGGTGACCGTCGCAGAGGTTGCCTTTAAGGTACCGTCACTTTTGATTCCTATGGGAATGACGGCGGAATTTCCGGAAAAATCAGAATCCATCGCACGATAAATTTCCTCGCCCTCATTGACAAGACCGTTTGGCTTTAGCTTCTCCAAAACCAATCGCCGAATCTCTGCATCCGCCTCGGTTCCATCCCCTTCTATCATGGGATGCTCAACATGGGAATAGAAAATTCCGGCAGCCACTGCCTGCTTGCCCGGATGCCTTTTTGCCTCCAGCTCCAGCGCTACATTCAGATAAACAACGAGCTGAAGCTGAAGTCCATGGTAGAGATTGAGAAGAGAAAAGGTCGTATTTCCCGATTTATAATCAATGATTTTCACGTAAACCTTGTCCTTCGTCTCATAAGTGTCTACACGGTCAATTCGTCCGCGAAGCCGCATCCTTTCCTCCTCGCCAAGTGTAAAGCGTACGGCATTTAAGTCATTCTCCTCGGAAAAGGAAACCTCAAACGCACTGGGAACAAACTTCCCCTGCTGCAGCTGCACCAAAAGCGCCCATATTGTTTTTTGCAAAGTTCCCTTCATCCGTTCGAGTAAATAGCGATTTCTTGCATCCTCAAAAAGACCGGCTTCCTTATGACTTGCTATCGCATCCTCCATGCTTTCATCGATCCATTGCGCCTGCAATTCTTCCGGCAGCGCAAACCATGTATGCTCCGATGCCTCAACACGTTTTGCAAAATACTCCAGTGCATCATGATAGATGTTTCCCATATCTACCGTTGCAAACTGATGCAGCCTTCGCTCCCTTAAACAGAGTCCGTAATCAAGATAATGCGCAAAGGCACAGGCGGCAAAGCGTTCCAGCCTCGTCACACTGTTTTCCAGCGATGTGCCATAAAGCGCTCTTGTAACGGCTTTTCCGATTGGCTCATTCGCCTGTGAAGAAAAGGCCGCTGCAATTAATTTTAATGCTTCCTCGCGGTAATCCTCTTTTGAGAGATACCAGCTTGCCAGAGCCTTCCACTCCTCTGAAAAATCCGCTCCTTTTTGTAAGCCCTCCAGAAAGTAACGCATGGCATTGACAGGAGTTCGAATGTCCCCTGCCTGCTCCTCCTCCACAAGTTCCTCCACCGCAAGCTTTGGAAACAGCCTTTGTATCGTTCCAACCAAATAGGAGCGCCGAAGTGCTTTTCCGTCTGTCCCCACCAGCGAAAAGGTAAGATATAAGGCATCCGAAGGCTTTGTCATATTTAAATATAGATAAAACTTTTGTATAAATACCTGTTCTCTT
>JAQXLR010000238.1 GCA_029012225.1 Clostridiales bacterium | reverse complement strand
TCTCGTCTTCCTTTAAAATCGGTGCCACCAGCCCACTGCGCAAAAAACGGAACATTCCCTCATAGGAAAAGTCATACTCTACCACCTCCAACGCAGCACGAATCAGTTCAATAAGCGGATGGAACAGGATGTTTTCCGTCTTGTCAATAAAATAAGGGATTTCATACTGTGGAAAAATCTCAGGCACATAATTTGCATAGCCTGTGACATCCCCGGTTACAACCGCCATATCCTTATAGCAGTAGCCCTTTTCCCGAACCAGTCTTGTGATCTCCCTTGCCACAAACACCAACTCCTCTCTCGGGTTTTTCAGCTCTGTCACACGAATGCGGTCTGTCTCCTCCTTCCAGCTTAGAGCTCCCGGACGAAAGAGATTCTGCTCCATAAAAAACAGCTCAGGAGCTCCCTTGTAGCGCTTTTTCTCTCCCGAGGTAAGGACAATCGGCTGCAACACCTCAATTGACAGTTCCGCTGCCGTCTTTCGCAATACCTCCACTGTTTTCTTGCTCATTGCAAACAGCTCATGGATTCCTTTGCTGGCATAAAAATCTTCTCGGATATCCATTGTAACTGAAACTAGCAGCTTATCGGCAACGACAAGCAGCTGGCGGAGTAGATGATTTTGAACCGGTGTAAATCCAGTAAATTCATCAAAGACAATGCAGCTGTCACGAAGCAGTGCAGACTCGCCTGCCACTGCACTTAACAGGGTAAGTACCTCCTCTGAGGTAATATACTTCCCTTCCATGTACTCCCGAAAGCCCCGGTACATCGTAAGAACATCTCTCATTTTAAGGCGCAGCGCTTCCCCGATTTCTTTCTCCTCCAAAAATCCTTCCAAATCCTCCGGCGAAACATGATATTGCGTCAACTCCGAAAGAAAGGACTTTAGCTCTCCGATATATCCCATCCGATTGATTGCGCCTCCCAGAACACGCAGCTCATTTCGCTTCTGCTCTGCCACCTTTCGCAGGACAAGGTTTTTTCCCGTCTCCTCCAAGATCACCAAATCCTGTTTTCCCAACTCATCAAACACGCGATA
Source organism: Clostridiales bacterium (assembly GCA_029012225.1). Classification (GTDB taxonomy): domain Bacteria; phylum Bacillota; class Clostridia; order Lachnospirales; family Lachnospiraceae; genus Roseburia. The sequence continues at coordinate 6,272 of JAQXLR010000238.1, read as the reverse complement.
TGCAAGCCTCGCAAAGCTAAGGACATCCACGTTCATAATCGCATGGTTTTTCTGTCGCAGCACAAGCTCTCTTTGTGTCTGCATCGTAAACTGCTCCGGCACCAGAATCAGGAAATTTCGATTTGGCTCCTCCTGCGCTTTTTTTAAGACGGTCTCATATAAATAATCGGACTTTCCACTCCCGGAATTGCCGAATACAAACTGTAATGACATGCTTCACGCTCCTTAATCTGCACCTACAAAACCCGGCCCCAGATTTCCCTCTCTCCAATGCTTTCTGCACAATGCCACATAGGAGTCATTCCCTCCTAAATACACCTGCTCTCCCTCTCTTATCATCCCAAATTCATTGAAACGGGCATTGCACCTGGCCGCTTTCCCACACCAGCACACGGTCTTAATCTCTTCGATCACATCTGCCCAAGCCAAAAGCCATGTGCTTCCGGGAAACAGATTGTTTTGAAAATCTGCCCTTAGACCATAACAGATGACCGGAACATTGAAATCATCCACAAGATGAACAAAAAATTCAATCTGCTTTTTATTACAAAATTGTGCTTCATCAACAATTACACAATCATAGCTGCATATTTCCTCCTCCGACATCAAAAGAAGCTCCTCCGTCCAGATACAGGGCATACGAAGCCCCATCCGAGAGCCTATCATTCGCTCCCCCTCCCTCATATCGGTGGCAGGCTTTGCCAAGAGCGCACGCTTGCCACGCTCTCTGTAATTGTACTCTACCATCAAAGCATTTGCCGTCTTTGAGCTTCCCATTGCGCCATATCTGAAAAATAACTTTGCCATGCTTACTCCATCCTTTGGTTGAATTTCTATCTTCATTGTATCATAGGCGCAGCTCTCTTGAAATCTCAAATTTTATTTTCAGTTTTTTTTGTGATTTCATATTATTTTTTCTGTTTTTTATTGAAAAATCTAATTTTTTTCGTTTTATTACCGATAAATATAATAAGAGAAAGGATTCTAACAATCACAAGGAGGTGAATGGTCGCAATCTATTTTAACGCATCTATTTTAGCACCCGTAGACCGAGTAAGACGTGTAGAGTGTCTTGCACCAAAGAGCAAAAAGCAGGAGCGAAAAGAAAATCAAAGCTCTCCGTTCTCTGATTTATTACAAAGAGAATTGCACCGCAATCATTCTGATAAACCGGGCGGTTATGATGCTTCTGCATAGTCTCAAGAATGGAGTTATCTATGTATTTTTCTGTAAAACAAAAGAAAAACCCCGGTTGACAGTGTGTATCCTGCGCCCGGGATTTTTCTTATTTTACGAAAACTTCTTTTATGATAGATTCCCCACAGCTTCCTTCGCCAGAAGATCTGCCTCCTCATTTCCATCCACTCCGGAATGTCCCTTTACTTTTACAAAATAGAGCTTCATTTTATCTTTTATCGTCTGGACATAATCGTAGTAAGCAATCGTTCCCTTTTTGTTTCGCTTCCAGCTTCCCTCTGCCCACATCTGAATGCCCATATAATCATAATATACCGTAAGCTCCGGCAAGCCCAATTCTACCGCCTTTTGCATGGCTGCCATACTGCCCAAAACTTCCCCTGCTACATTTCGCATGGAAGCCATCTCCGGCTCGCATCCTGCTCCCTGCAAAACCTCCTTTTTTCCGTGGTGAACCAAAAATCCTCCGTATCCGTAAACCTTCGTCTTTGCATTGTATGAACCATCCACAAAGGCATAAATCTCCGGCAGATTCTCACAAACTGCCGACTCCTTTCGGTTCTTTTTTCCTGCTTCGAAAAATGTCTCTGCCTCCTCTTTCGTGCGAAAGCTTTTGTAAACCGCTCCCGGAAAGCCGTCTACCAACGGCTTACATTCCTGCCAGCTTCGGTAAATCCCCGGTATCTTTCCCACCTTTACCGCATAATATTTCTCTGCCATTTTCCTGCTCCGTCTCTGCTGCTTTTCTCCTGCATCGCAAGATCAGCCTGTCCTATCCAAGCCGCCATAAGCTTGCTTAGATAATTGTCAGTCTGCAATTTGCCCGCATTTTAAGCGGACACTCATATACGTTCTCGTCATGCTCTTTTCCAATATAAGAAAGCGGACACTTCCTGCAATCTCCTTTTGCAAAATCAACCGGTACCTCAAATTCCAGGGTCGCCTTCTTTGTCCCCTGCGCAAATTCTTCTTCGCGAATCATATCCCATGCCAATACCTGTCCACATCCACTGCATTTTTCCGTTCCCTGTGCAAGCACTCTCTTACAGGTCGGGCAGGCATAGTATGCATTTCCTGCCTTATCCGTTATCTTTACAACCTGTGACGGAAATTGCTTGATGATCTCAGCTCGTAAACTATCTTCCATATATCCTCATCCCCTTTATCCTTCGCTTTTCTCATCCTTCTTTTTGCTTTATTATACTTTCAATTCAAAAAGCGGTCAAGTTCAATCTCCTGCCACTTTCCCCATTTCAAACAAAAGCGGAAGGTTTCTAAAATTATGGTTACGGCAAATACCGTCATAGAGCATGATTTTCATCACGTTCGACTGCTCTTGCAGATTGGCCGCTTATCTGGTATAAATAGATTTGACATCAAAAAAATGACACAGATTTACGAAAGGCAAAAAGATGCAGACACAAAAAAATTCCTATGAAAAAATATATGAGGTTGTCAAACAGATTCCAAGGGGACGCGTAGCGACCTATGGCCAGATAGCTGCCTTAGCGGGCAATCCCCGCTGGGCTCGTGTTGTAGGCTATGCCCTGCATGTCAATCCAAACCCGGAGCTCATTCCATGCTATCGCGTTGTAAATCGAGCGGGAAGACTTTCCGATGCCTTCGCCTTTGGCGGGAGTAACTGCCAGAAAATGCGCTTGGAGGAAGACGGGGTAAAGGTCGAAAACGGATGTGTCGATTTGGAACGCTATCAATGGAAAAAGTTTGTGTTTTAACGCAAAACCGGAATGCTCCTCAAAAGAAAAGCATTCCGGTTTTTCCTTAAAATTATTTGCCTACAGATTCAATCAGTGCATCTGCCAGCGCCTCAAGCTCCGGCTTGTTTGTCTCATCCATTGCAGAATTGACAGTCATCTGTGCACTTAATACATGGCACTCTTTTAGCTCATCCTCGATGAAATCCTTCATCAATGTTCCGGACTTAATTGCCCAGCTTCCATTCTCAATCAGTCCAAAAGTACGCTTCTGGAAATTCAAGCCTTTTAAATGATGCAGGAAATCATACATAACAGGATAAATATTTAGGTTATAGGTTACAGATGCAAGCACGATATGGCTGTACTTAAATGCCTCTGCCACCAATGTAGATACATGTGTATTGGAAACATCATATACTACTACATTCGTCATTCCCTTATCACAAAGCTTGGATGCCAGCGCCTGTGCTGCCGCTTCCGTGTTGCCATACATGGATGCATATAAAATCAGCACGCCCTTCTCTTCCGGCTCATATTTGCTCCACTTATCATGCTTATCAAGATAGTAGCCCAAATCCTGACGCCAAACCGGACCATGAAGCGGGCAGAAAATCTTAATTGGCACAGTTGCTGCCTTCTGCAGCAGATACTGAACAAACGGACCATATTTTCCAACGATGTTGCAGAAATATCTTCTTGCCTCATCAATCCAATCTCTGTCAAAGTTTACCTCATCTGCAAACAGCTTGCCATCTAAGGAGCCAAAGCTTCCAAATGCATCTGCAGAGAACAAAACGCCATTTGTTGTATCAAAGGTTACCATTGCCTCCGGCCAGTGAACCATCGGAGCGGCAACAAAGGTCACAACGTGCTTACCAAAGCTAAAGGTATCGCCTTCTTTTACCTCTACCTTTCTGCCCTCTACATCAAAGCCAAACTGCGTCATAAACATAAATGCCTTTTCATTGCTGATTACCTGACATTTCGGATAACGAAGCAACACTTCCTCCATGGAAGCCGCATGATCCGGCTCCATATGGTTGATTACAAGATAATCCAAGTCCGCACCATCTAACACCTCTGCCACATTGTGCAAGAACTCTCTACAGCCTGCCCAGTCTACCGTATCAAAAAGGACCTTTTTCTCATCCATCAGCAGATATGAATTGTAGGATACTCCTCTTGGAATCGGGTGTATGTTCTCAAAGAGGTGAAGGCGCTTTTCATTGACGCCGACCCAGTACAAATCCTCAGTTACTTTTCTAACACAACTCATCTCTCTATTCCTCCTTCACGATTTACTCTTCCTTAGATGATGGGATAAAATTCTCTCTTTCCTCGCCGCAGTCCGGACAAATCCATCCTTCCGGCAAGTCCTTAAATTTGGTGCCCGGAAGTACCTCTGCCTCCTCGTCACCCAACTCCGGTATATACTCATAGCCACATCCGAGGCATACATAACGTCCTACCGGCGGCAGCTTCGGCTCATCCGGAACCATACGCTTCATCTTAACCATTGGCGGAGCCGGAGCCTTTTCTGCTCCTGTATCCAATGCAGCGGTCAGTAACGGAAGAATCTCATTGACATCTCCCACGATACCATAGTCTGCATTTTTGAAAATCGGTGCATTTGCATTCTTATTAATCGCTACAATCGCTGTCGCATCCTTGATTCCCTTTAAGTGCTGTACTGCACCGGAAATACCACAGGCAATGTAGAGATTACCGGTAAACTTCTGTCCACTCATACCAACATAACGATTAAGCGGCAGATACATCAAAGTCTCTGCAACCGGTCTGGAGCATCCGATTGCCGCACCTGCTGCCTTTGCAAGATCCTCTACCAGCTTCATATTCTCTTTCGAGCCGATTCCCTTTCCCGCACTTACAACGCGTTCTGCTGCAGCAATCGGTGTCTGCATATCAATTCCAACAGAGAAATCATGTCCATCTGCCTTTAAGGCCGCCACAACCTGCGCCACTCTGTCTGCTGCACTGCCTTCCTTGAGAATCATCTTCTTTCTCGGTCCGGTTACCGCGCCTTTTTTCTTCTTTGCCAAAGCTGCTGTCGCTGCCGGAGCCGCCTTTGCTGCCTTGCCTAAGATATAGGAAGAAATAACGACATTCTGAATCTCATTTGTTCCCTCATAGATGGTACAAATCTTTGCATCACGATAAGCACGCTCTACATCCATACCCTTTAAGTATCCGGTACCGCCGAAAATCTGGAGCGAATCATTTACAATCTCAAGTGCAACGTCAGAAGCGTACTTCTTTGCCATTGCAGCTTCCATACCATACGGCTCATGATTCTCCTTCAACTCAGCCGCACTGTATACCAGAAATCTTGCTGCACGCAGCTTTGTAGCCATCTCTGCAATCTTAAACTGAATAGACTGAAGTGTTGCAATCGGAGCATCGAACTGCTCTCTGTCTTTTGCATATTCCACAGCCGCCTCATAAGCACCCTGCGCAATTCCGAGTGCCTGCGCTGCAATTCCGATACGTCCACCATCCAGAGTCGCCATCGCAATCTTAAAGCCCTGTCCCTCTTTTCCAAGAAGATTCTCTTTTGGAACCTTAACATTGTCGAACAAAAGCTGTGCCGTTGCAGATGAACGGATACCAAGCTTGTCATAGTGATCTCCAAAGGTAAAGCCTTCCCATCCCTTCTCTACGATGAAAGCACTGATTCCCTTTGTTCCGATGCCCGGTGTCGTTACGGCAAATACGACATAGATATCTGCCTCTCCACCATTTGTAATAAAGATCTTTTCTCCGTTTAATATGTAATGATCCCCAACAAGCTCAGCCGTTGTCTCTGTTCCACCTGCGTCAGATCCTGCATTTGGCTCTGTCAAGCCGAAAGCTCCTATCTTCTCTCCCTTTGCCAAAGGAACGAGATATTTCTGCTTCTGCTCTTCTGTACCAAATCCAAAAATCGGATAGGAACCTAAGGAAACGTGCGCAGACAAGGTTACACCTGTACCTCCGTCCACACGTGACAGCTCCTCTACCGCAATTGCATAACTCAAAATATCCTTGCCCATTCCGCCGTATTTTGCCGGATAAGGCAACCCCATATATCCTTTTTTTGCAAAATCTTTGATCTGTTCACGAGGAAACTCGCTGTTTTTATCCAACTGGAAGGCAATTGGCTTTATCTCGCGTTCCACCCATTCCCTTATCTTGGCACGTAATTCCTCATGTTTCTGTGTTGTTTGAAAAAACATACACATTTACCCCCTTTCTTTGTTGGTGATTCTCACTAAAAATCACAGATGTATTTCATGTATATATACATATTATATAAGAAACAAAAGAAAAGTATGTAACCATGGTTACATACTTTTCTTT
>JAQXLR010000237.1 GCA_029012225.1 Clostridiales bacterium | reverse complement strand
TACCCGATTTCATTGGCACATAAGCTGGCTTTGCAGCTTGCGAAGGTGCGTAAGGACGGTACGCTGGGTTACTTAAGACCGGACGGAAAGACACAGGTGTCCGTTGAGTATGATGAGGAGGACAAGCCGATACGCCTTGAGGCAGTTGTGTTGTCCACGCAGCATGATGAGGATGTGACGCAGGAGCAGATTCATGCGGATATCAAAAAACATGTCTTTGACCCGATTCTTCCCAAAGATATGGTGGATGCAAATACAAGATTTTACATTAACCCGACCGGCCGCTTTGTGATTGGTGGACCTCACGGAGACGCAGGTTTAACCGGCCGCAAGATTATAGTGGATACCTATGGCGGATATGCCCGCCATGGAGGCGGAGCCTTTTCAGGAAAAGACTGTACGAAGGTAGACCGCTCTGCTGCGTATGCAGCCCGCTACGTGGCAAAAAATATCGTTGCGGCAGGACTGGCGGACAAATGTGAGATTCAGCTGTCCTATGCAATCGGTGTTGCGGAGCCTACTTCTGTTCGAGTGGATACCTTTGGAACAGGAAGGCTTTCGGAGGAGAGACTGGTAGAATTGATTCGGGAGAACTTTGACCTTCGTCCCGCAGGAATCATCAAAATGCTTGACTTAAGACGTCCGATTTATCGAGAAACGGCAGCCTATGGACATTTTGGCCGCACTGATTTAAATCTTCCTTGGGAGCAAACAGATAAGACAGATTTGCTCAAGAAATATTTGTAAAAAAGAAAAAGTTTTATGAAAAGTTTAGAATAATTTACATAAAAGAAATGAGATTCCATGCTTTTCATGCTATAATAGGTCGTAGGATAGATTCCTATGGCCTATTTTGCTGTTCATGGGAAGGCTTTTGTTGCATGAAAGTGTGAAAGTGTGCGAGGGAGTACACGTTGTTTTATCAAACGGCTCACAACGTGCGTTGACGTTTGGTAAGTCCGCGGAAGTGGGAAGGGCAAAGCTACTGATATGAAGTTTACAAGTAAAATTATCATTCCGTTCTGTATAATCATATTTGTGCCGATTCTGTTGGCATTGATTGTGTTTTTTGGCTTCCAGCAGATGCATCTAAAGATTATTGAGCAAACCTATGGAGTGGAGGATCAGAATTATAATTATTTTAGCAGCTCCATGCAGCTTTTAAGTCGTTTTACGAAGGACTCTTTTGAGGACCTCTCCAAGGTGGCAGAACATCAGTCATATCTTTTGGAGGATCCGGCATATCTGGAGAAAACGAATGGGATTTTGGAGGAAAAGAGCTCGTATCTGATTGTCAGAAGGGAGCAAACTCTTGTTTATGTAGGCGCGCATGCCGACAGCATTGTGCTTGCAAGCCTGCCTGATTATGGGGAGGCGGGAGATGGCGCCTCTGCGGCAGTTTATGTAGATGGCGTGCAGCAGTCCCTGATTAAGCAGATTGATTTTCAATATCAGGATGGAGGCAAGGGAAGCGTCTTTATTGTCACGCTCTTGGATGAAACGGTACCGGAGATTCAAAGCCTTATGCTGAATGCAGTGGTGTCGGTTCTGTTGATTTTGGTTTTAACTGCCTGTATGCTGACCATATGGGTATATGCGAATCTGATTTACCCCATCCGTAAGCTCCAGCTTGCGGCACAGAATATCAAGGATGGAAATCTGGATTTTACCATTGATGTAGAATGTAGTGATGAGCTGGGGGAGCTTTGTAAAAGCTTTGAGGAGATGCGGCAGCGTCTGAAGGATAATACAGAGGAAAAGATGGAGGGGGAGAGAGGGAACAAGATTTTAATCAGCAACATTGCCCATGACCTTAAGACGCCTATTACTGCATTAAAGGGGTATGCGGAAGGCTTGATAGACGGAGTCGCAGATACAGAGGAGAAGCGTGAGAAGTATATTCGAACCATTTATAACAAGGCAAATGAGATGGACATGCTGATTAATGAGTTGACACTCTATGCCAAGATTGATACAAATCGCATTCCCTATAATTTTGCAAAAATTAATGTATCGGATTATTTTAATGACTGTGTGGAAGAAATCGGTCTTGACTTAGAGGAAAAAAATATCCGGCTTGCATACTTTGACTATGTGGATGAGAGAGTGATGATTATTGCCGATCCGGAGCAGCTTCGGAGAGTCATTCATAATATTATCGGGAACTCCGTCAAATATATGGATAAGCAGCAGGGGATGATTCATATCAGACTTAAGGATGTGGGGGATTTTATTCAGGTGGAGATTGAGGACAACGGAAGGGGCATTGCATCCAAGGATTTGCCCTACATTTTTGACCGGTTTTATCGTGCCGATGCCTCTCGCAATTCTGCGACAGGAGGGAGCGGAATCGGCTTGTCCATCGTAAAGAAGATTATAGAGGATCACGGAGGGAAGATATGGGCAACCAGCAAGGAGTCGATCGGGACAATTATGTACTTTGTAATACGAAAATATCAGGAGGTGCCAAATGAGCAGGATACTAATCATTGAGGATGAGGTTGCGATTGCGGACTTAGAGAAGGATTATCTGGAATTGAGTGGGTTTGAGGTGGACATAGAAAACAACGGACTTGTGGGCTTAAAGCGTGCTCTGTCTGAGGATTTTGATATGTATATTCTGGATCTGATGCTGCCGGGTATGGATGGATTTGAGATTTGCCGTCAGATTCGAGACGAAAAAAACACACCAATCTTAGTTGTCTCTGCAAAGAAGGACGATATTGACAAAATACGTGGACTTGGACTTGGCGCAGATGATTATATCACAAAGCCTTTTTCACCGAGTGAGCTGGTAGCGAGGGTAAAGGCACATCTTTCGCGGTATGAGCGCTTGATTGGAAGCAATCATATGCAGGAAAATGATATTGTGGAAATCCGGGGCATCCGCATTGATAAGACAGCAAGACGGGTTTGGGTAAATGGAGAGGAGAAGCAGTTTACGACAAAGGAATTTGATCTCCTTACCTTTCTTGCGGAGAATCCGAACCATGTTTTTACCAAAGAAGAACTGTTTCGGAGGATTTGGGATATGGAGTCAATCGGGGACATTGCCACGGTTACCGTTCACATTAAAAAGATTCGGGAAAAGATTGAGATGAATACAAATAAGCCGCAGTATATTGAGACAATCTGGGGGGTAGGATACCGATTTAAATTATAAGCCGATTGCTCTTTAAGGAAGCGGGCGGGGCTTTGCCTGACGGAGGATAACGTATGGCGACCATCAGTGTATGTATGATCGTAAAAAATGAAGAAGCAGTCTTGGAGAGATGTCTAAACAGCCTTCGTGGACTGTATGAGGAGCTGATCATTGTGGATACCGGCTCAGTAGACCGAACCAAGGAGATTGCGGCTCGATATACGGATAAGCTCTTTGAATTTTCCTGGACCGGCAGCTTTTGTGATGCAAGGAACTTTTCCTTTTCCAAAGCCTCTTGTGAATACATCTATGCTGCAGATGCAGATGAGGTCATTGATGAAGAAAATCGCAGCAGATTTCTGACCTTGAAGGAGGCGCTTCTCCCCGAGGTGGAAATTGTCCAGATGTATTATGGAAATCAGCTCGCTCAAACCAGTATTTACAATTTTGACCAAGAACTTCGCCCTAAGCTGTACAAGCGGTGTCGGGAATTTATCTGGCAGGAGCCCATTCATGAGGCGGTAAGGCTTGAGCCGGTTGTTTTTGACAGCGACATTGTCATTACCCATTTGCCGCAGGGAGAGCATGCAGACAGAGATTTGGCGGCCTTTGAGCAAATGCTGGAAAGAGGAGAAGCGATTTCCGAAAGGCTGCGAGATATTTATTTGCGAGAGTTATATTTTATGGGACAGGTGGATAATCTGAAAAAAGCATCTTTCTGGCTGGAAGCACTATGCGAGGCAAACGCCCCCGAAAGTGATGCCTTTCAGCAGGCAGCGGCTTTGCTTTGCCGCAAGGCGGTGCTGACCGAGGATTTTACGCTGCTTTTAAAGTATGGATTAAAGGGCGCGGCCACAAAGGGCAGCAGTGAACTTTGTCTGGAGCTTGGAAAATACTTTCAGGAAAAAAAGGACTATGCAGAGGCTATTCTCTGGTATCACAATGCGATTCATGAAACAGAAAGCCTGATGGCGCTGAAAGCCTCCACCGATGAGCCGCGGGAAAGAACGAAGGCATGCTATGAGGCGCTGGGGATGCAGGAGGAGATTCACACAAAGCTTGGGACGGGAAAAAGCGATTTGTTTGATTGTGAGAAATCGATGTAAAAATATGGATAGAGTACAAGGGAGGTCGCAAATTATTAAAAAAACATAAAAAATATAAAAAAAATATAAGGAGATGCGATTGACTTTCCGATATGCTTCGGCTATACTGAGAAAGAAAAACCACAAAAGAAAGGGGAGGTTGTATGGCTTTTTGTAAGCAGTGTGGGGGACAGGTAGATGACAATGCGGCAGTATGCCCGGCCTGTGGCGCGTCGACGAATGCAGCAACGGAAGATAAGGGAGGAGTAATCTGGGGAATTCTTGGTTTCTTTATTCCGATTGCTGGTTTTGTTTTATGGCTGCTTTGGAGGAATTCGAAGCCGAAGTCTGCAAAGGCTGCCGGAATCGGCACACTCATCTCAGTAATTCTTTCTGTTGTGTACTATGTCCTTATGTTTGCACTTAGCCTTGGGCTCTAAGTGATTCGACGGACTATGGACAGGCGCTTGTTGCTGAGGATGTTTTTTAAAAGAAGCAGAAGGAAGTTGCCGCTTTTACAAATCTTGGTTTGTGAAAGCGGCGATTTTACGTTGCGAGGGAGAATACGGAAAATGCAAAAGGAAGAATTTCATGTGTATGATGCACAGCAACTGGCGGAGACGGTTTTAGACAGCATTCAAAAAACTCTGCAGATGGGCTTTACGGGCGAGGGTGCCAACCCGGATATGCTTGCTATTTATTATTACAGAGAGGGTGAAAAGCCGCTGGAGCTTCCGGCTGTCGGACTGTCATGGCCCTTGGATGAGCCGTATCAATGGGCAGCGGCCGCGGAAATACAGTGAGAGGAGCAGATACATGATAAATTTATCCGTGCTATATGAGGATGAGAGCCTGATTGTTTGCAAAAAGCCCTCTGGCGTTGCAACGCAGACCAAGAGAATCGGACAGGCAGATATGGAAAGCCTTTTGAAAAATTATCGTATGGGCAGAGGGGAGGAGCCTTATATCGGCATTGTGCATCGTCTGGATCAGCCGGTGGAGGGAATCATGGTGTTTTCCAAGACGAAAGAGGCTGCGGCAGCATTAAGCCGTCAGATTGCAGCAGGGAAGGTAGACAAATTTTATTATGCAATGGTAGAAGGAGTGCCGCCGAAAAAAAAGGCGACGCTTTGCGACTATCTGCTTCGGGACGGGCGTACAAATATCTCTGCCGTTGTAGCGAGCGGTACGGCGGATGCAAAGAGAGCGGTGCTTGCCTATGAGCTTCTGGAGGAGAACGGAAAGAGGGCAGTATTGCGTATCCGGCTGGAAACGGGACGTCACCATCAGATTCGTGTACAGCTCTCCCATGCAGGGTACCCCATTGTAGGAGATCGGAAATATAATTTTAGAGAGAATCTGTCTTCCTCCGGAGAGGCGCTGGCACTCTGCTCTTATAAAATTGTGTTTCGTCACCCCAAAACTCTGAAAAAACTGGAGCTTGAAATTGACAAGCCTTATCATTTGTCATAGAATGAAGAAAGCGAAACGGGCGAAAGCCCGAAGATAGGAGAGATATTTATGGCAAAGGACAAGAAGCGGGTAGAGGCGATTACCTCCATGGAGGAGGATTTTGCCCAATGGTATACAGATGTCGTCAAAAAAGCGGAGCTGATTGACTATTCTGCGGTAAAGGGCTGTATGATTATCCGCCCCGCAGGCTATGCAATTTGGGAAAATATACAAAAGGAGCTGGACAGACGATTTAAGGAAACCGGGGTAGAGAATGTTTATATGCCGATGTTTATCCCGGAGAGCTTGCTGGAGAAGGAAAAGGATCATGTAGAGGGCTTTGCTCCGGAGGTGGCATGGGTGACGCATGGAGGGCTGAATCCCTTACAGGAGCGTCTCTGCGTCAGGCCGACCTCTGAGACCTTGTTTTGCGATTTTTATCGCAATATCATCCAATCTTACAGAGACTTGCCAAAGGTATACAATCAATGGTGCTCTGTTGTCCGATGGGAAAAGGAGACAAGACCGTTTCTTCGTTCCAGAGAATTTTTGTGGCAGGAGGGACATACTGCGCACGCAAGTGAGAAAGAGGCCAAGGAGCGCACGGTACAGATGCTAAACCTCTATGCGGATTTTTGCGAGGAGGAGCTGGCAATGCCTGTAATCCGCGGACAAAAGACGGAGAAGGAAAAATTTGCGGGAGCAGAGGAGACCTACACGATAGAGGCGCTGATGCATGACGGAAAGGCACTGCAGTCCGGCACAAGCCATAATTTTGGAGATGGGTTTGCGAGGGCATTCGGGATTCAGTATACGGATAAGGAGAACACCCTGCAATATGTGTATCAAACCTCATGGGGAATGACAACACGCCTGATTGGCGCCATTATCATGGTGCATGGAGACGATTCGGGACTGGTGCTTCCTCCGAGAATTGCTCCGGTACAGGCTATGGTCATTCCGATTCAGCAGCAGAAGGAAGGCGTGCTGGACGCTGCAAAAGGGGTATGCAAACGCATAGGGGCGGTTTGCCGAGCAAGGCTTGATGATTCTGATAAGAGTCCGGGATGGAAATTTTCGGAGCAGGAAATGCGCGGGATTCCGCTTCGTATTGAGCTGGGGCCAAAGGATATTTCTGCGGGGAAATGTGTTGTGGTGCGCCGTGATACCGGAGAGAAGACGGAGCTTGTGCTGGAGGAATTGGAGACAAGAGTGCCGCAGCTGTTAGAGCAGATGCAAAAGGATATGTTTGAACGCGCAAAGGCACATAGAGATGCCCATATCTGGGATGCGCACAATTACGAGGAGCTAAAGACGATTGCGCAGGAGAAGGCCGGATTTATCCGAGGCATGTGGTGTGGAGAGCGTGACTGTG
>JAQXLR010000236.1 GCA_029012225.1 Clostridiales bacterium | reverse complement strand
AATGAGCCAATGGCTTCTTAGTATAATTTATTCTATATATCACTCCAAAAAGTTGCCTTTTTAAGACAGCTTGATGAAGTGCGCCTTTTTACGGCTTTCCTCTACTTTCTTTCACACTACCTCCTAAGCTATAGTAGTGATATGTTGAGTATAATATAATGGTTGATTCTTAACAAGATACACGACTGGATTTTTTTGTCCCGTTTTTCTGCTGCTCCTTTGCCGGATTGGGGGTATGCCCGTTTGGGGTCTGTATTATGAAAAATTAGGACTTTCTATTTTGGAAAAAATATAGTATAATAAAAATATTAAAATCATTTTGTCAGTTCAGACACGATTCCCAGAGCGAGCAGATTGAGGAGTATCAGATGAGAGAAAAGTATGAAAGTTTATCAGCCGTGGCGTTGAAAGACATTGCGCGTGCAAGAGGGTTAAAAAACATTTCAAATATGAAAAAGAGCGATCTTGTAGAATTGATGTTGGCGGAGGACGAGCGTTTGGCAAGAGAGAAGGAGAGTGCAAGCATCGGAAAAGGCGTAGGTGCTGCAAAAGATGCGGGCGCTGCAAGAGATGTAAGAGATGCGGGAGCGGAAAAAGAGACTGCCGCCACAAAGGATGCGAGTTCCCCGAATGAGACGATTATGAATCTTGACAGTGGAATTACTGCCAACGGAATCTTGGAGGTTATGCCGGATGGATATGGATTTATCCGCTGTGAGAACTATCTGCCGGGAGAGCATGATGTCTATGTCTCGCCTTCCCAGATTCGCAAGTTTAATTTAAAAACGGGAGATATTATTACCGGGAATACAAGGGTAAAGACACAGCAGGAAAAATTTTCTGCCCTGCTTTATGTGACAAGCATCAATGGAAATCATCCAAGTGTGGTGCAAAGGAGAAAGAGCTTTGAGGATTTGACACCGATTTTCCCAAATTCCAGAATCCGATTGGAGCGTCCGGGTTGCAGTGTTGCGATGCGGATTGTGGATCTTGTTTCTCCGATTGGAAAAGGACAAAGAGGGATGATTGTCTCTCAGCCAAAGGCGGGAAAGACAACTCTTTTAAAAGAAATTGCAAAATCTGTGACAGCGGAGAACGCGAAGATGCACTTGATTATCCTTTTGATTGACGAGCGTCCGGAGGAGGTAACAGATATCAAGGAGGCGATTGAGGGAGAAAATGTGGAGGTAATTTATTCCACCTTTGATGAACTGCCGGAGCATCATAAGAGAGTTTCCGAGATGGTAATCGAGCGGGCGAAGCGATTGGTGGAGCATGGAAAGGACGTGATGATTTTACTTGACAGTATCACGAGGCTTGCAAGGGCCTATAATCTGACCGTTCCGCCAAGCGGGCGTACCTTATCGGGAGGTCTTGATCCGGCAGCACTTCATATGCCAAAGCGCTTTTTTGGTGCTGCAAGAAATATGCGAGAGGGAGGAAGCCTTACGATTCTTGCGACAGCCCTTGTTGATACGGGAAGTAAGATGGATGACGTGGTCTATGAGGAGTTTAAGGGAACCGGTAATATGGAGCTGGTACTTGACCGTAAGCTTTCGGAAAAGCGTGTTTTTCCTGCCATCGATATTGTAAAATCCGGGACAAGAAGAGAGGATTTGCTGCTGGATGCTGAGGAAAAAGAGGCGGTCGACATTATGCGCAAGGCAATCAATGGGATGCGTACCGATGAGGCGGTGGAGAATATCATCAACATGTTTGCCCGAACCAAAAACAACCGTGAGTATATTCAGATGATTAAGAAGACGAAGCTGACGTAGGGCATGGATTTTTAGGCAGCACGGAATTTGCAAATCTCTGCAAAGCGGCAGGTATCCGGGTAGGAGATGCGATTGCAGAGGGCGCACGATAGGACGCCGGATGTAAGAAAGGTACGGCAGACGAGCAGATGAAAGAAAAGTCTTGCAATGCTACAAATTGTGTGTTATAGTGAACAAGATGTTTATTTGAGCTTGTTCCTTGCTTCAAGTATCATATGCGAATCGGGTATACGGGTACAAAGGAAAACAGGCGGTTCAACTACGATAAGATTATAAAGAGGTGAAAAGTATGAGAGAAGGAATCCATCCGGATTATCATGTGTCAAATGTTACATGTAACTGTGGCAACAGCTTTGTAACAGGCTCGACCAAGGGAGATATTCATGTTGAAATCTGCTCCAAGTGTCATCCGTTTTACACAGGACAGCAGAAGTCTGCAAGAGCTGACGGACGTATTGATAAGTTTAATAGAAAATACGGAATTGATAAGTAAATCAAAAAGGGAACAGATAAGGTTGAGGTTGGCAAATCTCAACCTTTTTTTCTCATGAAAAACACACTGATACATTAATATGAAAAAGTGCATTTTGTTTTGAGGAGGAAAAGCATTTTGTGTAAGGGACAGACGAATCTGTTTTGCTTTTGCAGACAATGGTTTGTCAACTGTGTCACTAAGAGAGAAAAGGGAAGAAAGCTATGAAATACTCCGGAATCGGCGGGCAGGCAGTCATGGAGGGTGTGATGATGAAGAACGGCGAGAAATACGCGATCGCTGTCAGAAAGCCCGATCAGGAAATCGTTGTAGAACTAGGAGAGTACAACGGTATTGTTCAAAACACAAAAATCAGAAATCTGCCCATTTTGCGTGGGGTGCTTAGTTTTATTGAGGCCTTGACGTTAGGAATGCGAACCTTAACCTTCTCTGCATCTTTTTTTGAGGAGGAGCCGCAAAAGGAGAAGAAAAAGAGTGCGAAGCGGAAAGAGGATGCGGCAATGGGAGGTACGGTCGTGGTATCCATTGTGCTTGCCATAGCCATTTTTATGGTTTTGCCGTATTACATATCCGTTCTTTTTCAGCCGCTCATTCCTTCTTGGACTTTGATGGCGGTATTGGAGGGAGTGATTCGCCTTGCGATTTTTATCGCATATGTGGCTTTTATTTCTCTGATGCCAGACATCAAACGGGTTTATATGTACCATGGTGCGGAGCATAAATGCATCAGCTGTATTGAGCATGGACTGGATTTGACGACGGAAAATGTGCGCAAGAGCTCAAAGCAGCATAAGCGCTGCGGAACGAGCTTTCTTTTGTTTGTGATGCTGGTTAGTATTGTATTCTTTCTGTTTATCAGAGTGGACAATGGTGTGCTAAGATTGCTTTTGCGTCTGGTGCTGATACCGGTTATCGCAGGTATCTCTTATGAGTTTATCCGGCTTGCGGGAAGAAGCGACAATGCCCTTGTGAATTTTTTGAGCAGACCGGGAATGCTGCTGCAAAAGCTTACAACGAGAGAGCCAGATGACGAAATGATTGAGGTTGCGATTGCCTCTGTAGAGGCAGTGTTTGACTGGAGAAGCTATGTGGAGGAAATCAGAAGAGAGGGGTTAAATGACGTATCGGGAAGCGATTGACTTTGGAAAAGAAATTCTTTCACGGGCAGGGATTGCAGAGGCAAAGACGGATGCGTGGCTGCTGCTTGAAATGGCGTGCAAAATCGACCGAAATTTTTATTACATGCACATGGAGGAAGAACTGCAGGAAGAATATATCAGAGAGTATGAGATTGCCTTAAAAAAGAGAGCGGAGCGTGTGCCCTTACAGTATATTGTGGGAGAGACGGAGTTTATGGGCTTGAAATTTAAAGTGAACTCCAATGTTTTGATTCCGCGACAGGACACGGAAACGCTGGTGGAGGAGACACTAAAGGTTTTGCGTCCGGGTATGAGGGTACTTGATTTGTGCACGGGATCGGGCTGTGTGATTATCAGCATTCTTCATAATGCATGGGATGTAGAGGGCTATGCTACGGATATTTCAAAGCAGGCGTTGATTGTCGCAAAGGAAAATGCAAGGTTAAATGATGTGACAGTCAATTTTGAGTGGAGCGATTTGTTTGACTATGTGACAGGAACCTATGATATAATCGTCTCAAATCCTCCCTACATTCCTACGGGGGAGATTGCGGAGCTGATGCCGGAGGTCAGTCGCTTCGAGCCAATTGAATCCTTGGATGGAAAAGAGGATGGGCTTGAATTTTATAGAAAGATTATTGCACAATGCAAACAGTATTTAAATCCAAACGGGAAAGTTTTTTTGGAAATCGGGTATAATCAGGCGAAAGCGGTTTCCTCTCTTTTTTTGAAAGAGGGGTTTGAAGAAATACGGGTAATCAAGGATCTTGCAGGTAAGGATCGTGTGGTTACAGGGATGAGAAAGGATAGTGACTATGTTTGATCGATTGGATGATTTGTTGATTCGTTTTGAGGAATTGATGAGCGAGTTAAGTGAGCCGGATGTGGCAAATAATCCGGAACGCTTCCGCAAACTGATGAAGGAGCAGAGCGATCTTGCTCCAATTGTAGAAGCATACAAAGAATATAAGCAGTGCAGGCAGAATATTGAAGATTCGGTGGCAATGCTTGAGGAGGAGTCGGACGAGGAGCTGCGTGAGCTTGCCAAAGAAGAGCTAAACAGCGCCAGAGCGAGAGTGGACGAGCTGGAGAAAGAGCTTAAAATTCTTTTGCTCCCCAAAGATCCGAATGATGAGAAAAACGTGATTGTAGAGATTCGCGCGGGAGCAGGAGGAGAGGAAGCGGCTCTTTTTGCGGCAGAGATTTATCGCATGTACCAGCATTATGCGGAAGGAAGAGGCTGGAAGACGGAAATTATGGAGATGGATGAGACCGGAATTGGCGGAATGAAGAGTGTGACGTTTATGTTAAGCGGACAGGGGGCATATTCTGTGATGAAATATGAGTCCGGTGTGCACCGGGTACAGCGTGTGCCGGAGACAGAGTCCGGTGGGCGTATTCACACCTCTACTATTACGGTTGCGGTAATGCCGGAGGCAGAGGAGGTGGATGTTCAGATTGATGAGAAGGACATTAAGATTGATGTCTGCCGTTCCTCGGGAGCAGGCGGTCAGTGCGTGAATACCACAGACTCGGCAGTAAGGCTGACGCATATTCCTACCGGAATTGTGATTTACAGCCAGACGGAAAAATCCCAGATTCAGAATAAAGCCAAGGCATATGCCCTGCTTCGGACAAAGCTCTATGACTTAGAGCAGCAGAAGGCGCATGATGCCGAGGCAGAGCTAAGAAAGAGTCAGGTGGGAACGGGAGATCGCTCGGAAAAAATCCGTACCTACAATTTCCCACAGGGCAGAGTGACCGATCATCGCATCAATCTTACGCTGTATAAGCTGGATCGAATCATGAATGGCGATATACAAGAGATTATCGATGCCTGCATTGCAAGTGACCAAGCAGCAAAGCTGGCAAAGATGAATAATGAGAGCTGATTTGCTTGGTTTTATAATTTGATTTTGCTCGAGGAATAAAAATGATAGGAGTGCCGACTCTAGATTTGTCCGAAGCCTAATTCAAGTGCTTTGCCTTGACTTTAAGCAGTTGAGGCAGGGCGCTTTTTGCATGGAGAGGCAGCAAAGCGAAAGGAAGAAGCACATTTGCGTCGCACGCGCAGCGCATGAGTAAAGCCAGAATTAGGAAATATCTGCTTGCAAATATGATTGAATGTGATATACTAATATAATATTAAGAAATTTAAATATTTCAATAATATTTTAGAGAATTTACAAAAGGAGAATCAAGATGGACAAGAAGAACTCTGGGAAAATGAGCGTACAAAAAAGAATTACTTCTGGTTATAATCTGGTAATTACTTTGCTCGTAGTGATGGCGGTAATCAGCTTAATTATAGCCGGTTACTTGGATTTGAGCTTCAAAAATTTTAACAATGGTGTGAACAAAGCGGATGAGGCGGTAAAAACAACGAGAATACAGGTAAATACTGCGGCCAGATTCATTCGGGAAATGGTATTGGATGATGATAAATCCAATTATGCCTCCTACAGAAGTCGGGTTGATGAAAGCTTTGCTGAAATTGCAGTAGAAAATAGGAATCTAGAGGAAGCGGGAGTCATTGATCTTGCCACCATTCAGGAGTATGAGTCATTGGTTCTTGCATGGGAGGATGCGGCTTACGAGATTATGGATACGATTGAGGCCGGAAAGAGGGAGGAAGCGGTCAATCGAATTTTGACAGAATGTTCTCCGACACTGCAGAAGGTTGTGGATTACAGCATTCAGTTGGATAATCAAACCAATATGCTGGTTCAGGAAGCGATAAATTCCAATAATATACTATTTGGAGTGAGTGCAGTTGTGATTGTTGCTCTTGCGGTTGCTGCGGTTGCGGTTGCTAAGACTATGGGCATAAAAATTGCAAAATCTATTACAGTTCCGCTTCAGGAGGTTGAGGCAGCGGCGCGTGAGCTTACAGTTGGTAACCTAAAGGTTCAGATTCAGCATGATTCTGAGGATGAGGTGGGAAGCCTGGCGAGAAGCCTTCGTGAGGCAATTCAAATATTAAACTCATATGTAGTTGATCTCTCGAGAGCAATGGAAGAGTTTGCAGCCGGTAATTTTACCGTTCAGCCTGAGGTGGAATGGAGAGGAGATTTTGTTGCTCTCCGTGATTCCTTTGTCAGTTTTGAGCAGAATATGGTAACTACTATTCAAGGTCTAAGAGAGATTGCAAATCAGGTAGGCAGCGGCGCAGAGCAGGTTTCTGACAGCTCCACAGAGCTGGCGCAGGGCGCAACAGAGCAGGCGAGCGCGACAGAGGAGCTGGCTGCGACGGTTGAGACTGTTTCACAGCAGGTAATGCAGAATGTGGATGATGCCAATGCAATTCGGAACAAGGTAGCACAAAATGGAGAGGAGATTTTGAGCGGCAATGCAAAGATGAGGGAAATGATGGCAGCGATGGCTGAGATTAGCGAATCGTCTGAGAAGATACATAGAATCATCGATGCGATTAATGACATTGCCACACAGACGAACCTGTTGTCTCTCAATGCCTCCATAGAGGCTGCAAGAGCAGGTGAGGCAGGAAAGGGCTTTGCGGTTGTCGCAAATCAGGTGTCCGTGCTTGCTGCACAGAGCTCAGATGCGGCGAGGGAGTCTACCGTATTGATTGAATCCTCCGTGCAGGCAGTTGAGAGAGGAATGATGATTGCAAAAGAGACGGCAGAGCAGCTTGAGAACGTTGTGGAGGACTCTCGTGTCATTGAGCAGGAGGTTGGAAAGATTGTAGACACAATGCGCACACAGGCAGATTCGATCAGACAGATTAACGATGCGGTAGATCAGATCAATGATGTGGTTCAGACGAATTCGGCAACCTCCCAGGAGTGTGCGGCAAACAGTCATGAGATGAGCAATCAGGCAAGTACACTGGAAGATTTGATTAGTGCATTTCGGGTATAAGATAGAATATGATGAGTGATTTAGAGAAGAATCGCCTTTTTCGGGGAATTAAAGATGAAAGCCTTTCCAGAATGCTAACGTGTTCAAAAGCGGTTTATAAAAAGTATAAGAAGGACAGAATCATCTTCGAGCAGGGCGATAAAATAGAGGAGCTTTTTGTTCTGTTAAAAGGACGCGTGTCGATTTTCCGGAGCTTTGCATCAGGGAAAAAGCATATTCTTTACGAATTAGACGCAGGGAGTACCTTTGGTGAGAATTGCTTCTTGGATGAAACAGAAAATCAGAAATACAGTGCTTTGGCAATTACGGATGCTGAGATTATTCAGATTCCGTGGAGATTTTTTTCCTGCTTTTGTGACGAGGCGTGTGAGCATCATCAGCAGCTTGTCCGAAATATGCTGGGGATTTTATCCAACAAGGAGCAGTTGGCCGTAAAAAAGTTGAATATTGTTTCTTCTACTTCTTTAAAAGAGAGAATCTCCACATGGCTTTTAGAAGAGGCAGATGAGGAAGGGATTGTACGCCTGAGAATGAAAAGAGAGCAGTTGGCAGAATATCTTGGCGTGGCCAGACCGTCCTTATCACGTGCACTGATGAAGCTGCAGGAGGAAGGGCTCATCGAGCTGCAGAGAAATTATATAAAAATCAAGGACTATAAGAAAATTACAAATTTTCTATAAAAAGAAAAGTATGTAACCATGGTTACATACTTTTCTTT
>JAQXLR010000235.1 GCA_029012225.1 Clostridiales bacterium | reverse complement strand
AGCTCAACAAAAGGCTTGAAAAAATGGAGGAGATTGCCAATGAGCTGCATCATCTGTCCGATAAAATAGGAAGCAATATCAGCAAGAATGTTTTAGACGGCATCCAAAAGCAGGAGGATACCAGGGAGAAGGCGGAGGCTCTTATGGAGGAGCAGAGAGCCAAGATACAGGAACTGAAAAGAAAATATCGGGAGCTGGCAGAGGAAGGCTCTGCTGTGGGCAAGAGAATGGTAAAGGCATTCCCCAAAATGCAGCCCCGGCAGCATAAGCGTGAGTTCCAGGATTTAAAGGAATATCTGTTGAGACGAAAAGAAAACAAAAAGTGATAGAGGCAAAAAAGGGCAGAGCCATTGCGGATATGCGCAGCGGCTTTGTCCTTTTCTAGGATTTTGTGTGTCCGGTCAGACATTTTGGCATAGCATAAAAATAACAGAGAAAAGCGCATGCAGGAGGGTTGCTTGCAAAATCTATATTTTGGAGATCGGGGCTTGCCGGTACAATATGTACAGCTGGCATTGAGTCGTGCCGGGTATGAGACTCGTGTGGACGGAATGTTCGGGGCAGAGACATGTGAGATGCTGCGAAGATTTTTGGGGGAGGAAACCTGTGTTGTAGATCAGGGAGCGTGGCGGCGGTTATTGCCTTATCTGCGCGGATATGAGAGGAATGGGAGACGAGAAATCCGTCAGTTTGATTTTCCGATTGTGCCGGAAAATGTTGCGTATAGCTCCATGCTCACAGAGGCAATCATAGACGGACTTCAGACGAGATATCCATTTTTGGAGACAGGAAGCATTGGCAGCAGTGTGATGGGGAAACCGGTTTTCTGGATTGGAATCGGCAGAGGGGAGACGCAGGTTTTTTACAATGCCTCCTTTCATGCAAATGAGAGTATCACAACACCGATATTGTTAAAATTTGCAGAAGATTATGCAAGGGCATACATAGGAGGCGACAATCTGTTGGGGATTCCTGCAACAGAGCTATTCAACCGTTATCGGCTGTTTCTCGTTCCCATGGTAAATCCGGACGGTGTAGATTTGGCAAACAGAATGCTGCGTAGCGGCAGCTATTACAGGCAGGCAAAGCGGATTGGCGCAGATTTTCCCGATATTCCGTTTCCCACGGGCTGGAAGGCAAACATTGAAGGTGTGGACTTGAACCTGCAGTTTCCGGCGGGCTGGGAGAATGCAAAAGAGATTAAGTATGCAATGGGGTATGACAGACCGGCACCAAGAGATTATGTCGGCAGCGCTCCGTTGGTGGCGCCGGAGAGCAGGGCGGTTTATGACTTTACAAGGACACACCGTTTTTCCCTGATTTTAGCCTACCATACGCAGGGGCAGGTAATTTACTGGAAGTATCTGGATTATGAGCCAAAGGATTCCTATGCCATTGCGCAGTATTTTGGCGAGGTCAGCGGCTATACGGTGGAAGAGACACCGACCGAGTCCGGCTATGCGGGGTATAAGGACTGGTTTATTCAGGACTACAACAGACCCGGCTATACCATTGAGGCCGGAGAGGGAGAAAATCCGCTTCCGATGACGCAGTTTTCTAAGATTTATGAGGAAAACATCGGAATTTTGGTTGGCGGAATGACACAGCTGGAAGGGAAATAATCGTTTTACAATCCTACTCGGTGTAAAAGTATGCAAAGGCAAATGTTTTGTTTTGGAATCAGGGAGAAAAAGAATTGCGTTCTTTCCTCAAAGCGTTTACAATACGATGCATAAGCTTAGCGTGAAAAGCAAGGAAGCAAAAGAGGGGAGCAGAAAGGATGAAACAAAAAAATCCTATTCGGATATTTTGGGAAAAAACGCAGCAGGGGACAGTGAGAATTCTTCGAGTGTTTGGGATGCTGCCGCTTGTTTCGATTCCGGAGCAGATAGATGGGATGCCTGTGACGGAAATTGGAGCATACTGCTTTGCGAGAACGAGGCGTTTGCCTGAGGTATATGAGCAGACAGAGCTGTGCGACAGTGAAGGCGCAAGTGCGTGCGAAGGAGAAAGGGAAAGCGGAGAGAATGTGACGGAGCATAAGAGGCTTGCCGAGCTTGCGGGATCGTATGTGACGGAGGTTTCACTGCCAAAGAGCGTTGAAAAAATCGGCAATCTTGCATTTTACAACTGCACCGCTCTAAAAAGACTTGAGCTGGGAGATAAGATCACGACCATCGGCAGTGATGTCTTTATGAACTGCAGGAGCTTTCATCTCCTGACGATGCGCTGTGAGGTAACAGAAAAAAGCTGCCTTCGCTTTGTGCTAAGTCAGGTAACATCGGATTTGCTGGTCACCTTTGAAAAAAACGGAAACAAATCGGCAGCTGTTTTTTATCCCGAGTATCAGGAGATTTTGGATGAGGTTGCTCCTGCACATACCTTTCACCGCAACATTGAGGGGGAAGGCTTTCGTGCAAGACAGTGCTTTAAAGAGGATATCGTAGATTTGGCTCAATATGATCTGATTTTTCCAAAGGCATGCGTGGAGGAAAACGCACGGACGCTGCGGGAGATGGCATGTGCAAGGCTTTGCTATCCGGCAGGACTTACAAAGGAGGCAAGAGGGCACTACAGAGACTATCTGAGTGCCCATGAGAAAGAAATCATAGCATCACTTGTTGGGGAAAAAGATATAGACCAAATCAAAATGTTATGTGAGAGCCATTTTGTGGGAGTGCAGGCACTGGAGGAAGGAATCAAAGTTGCATCGAAGATGGAGTGGGCAACAGGAGTTGCTGCGCTGCTGCATCTAAAGCAGGATAGATTCGGAGACAAAAGGCAGGAGCGTTATTCCTTTGACGAGTTTTAAAGGAAGACTTGAGAGAAAGAAAAAGAGGAGGGGAGCGCATGGCGCATATACAGACACAGGATGAATGGGAGGAGGAGATGTCCCGAAAAATTCTGGCTTATATCAGAAATGAAATTTATCTGGACTTACGCTTTTTGGACATTGCGCTGTCTGCGTTGATACCGAAGGCAGACGCACGACTTCATGCTTTTGCCACGGATGGGCAGTATCTATATTTTTCTGCTGAGCAGCTTCTGCGGGTATTTCAGAGCAATGCGCGTTATCTAAACCGTGCTTATCTGCATACGGTGTTGCACTGTATTTTTTCGCATTTGTGGATAGGGGGAAGCAGGGAGCCGTTTTTGTGGAATCTTGCCTGTGATATCGCGGTTGAATACACGATTGATGGCATGGACAAGCCGTGCACAAAGCGGATTTTAAGCTGGAATCGCGGGACGCTCTATGCAAGACTAAAGGAGGAGGGAAAAGGAGCCTCCGCAGCCGTTATTTATCGACTTCTTTGTGAGAAAGAGGAGGAGGAGATACGGCTTTTGGAAAAGGAGTTTTATGTGGATGATCACTGCTACTGGCCAAAGCATGAGGATGAGCGAGCGCAAAGGGAAGGTGCTGCAAAAAATCAGCAAAAGTGGGATAAGATCGCAAGACAGGCAAAGCTGAATCAGAATATGAGGGGAGACGACCCAAAGGATGGGGAGGAGCTTTTGCTGCAGCAGCTGGAAGCGGGGAAAAAAAGGCGGAGCTATCGGGAGTTTTTAAGAAAGTTTGCCGTGCTGCGGGAGGAGCTTCACGCGGACCCGGATGAGTTTGATTTAAATTATTACACGTATGGACTGCGCCGATATGGCAATATGCCGCTGCTAGAGCCGCTTGAGAGTCGCGAGGTAAAAAAAATCAGGGAGTTTGTGATTGTTTTGGATACCAGCTACTCTACAAGCGGAGAGCTGATTGGGAGCTTTTTGCAGGAGACGGCAGATATTCTTCGGCAGAGCGACAGCTTCTTTTCCGATTCGAAAATACGGATTTTGCAGTGTGATGATGCAGTAAGAAGAGAGGTTTTGATTGCGGGAGAAAAGGAGCTTAGGGCATTTTTGGACAGCTTTGAGCTGATTGGGGGCGGCAGTACAGATTTTCGCCCTGCTTTTTCGTATGTCAATACACTGCTTGAACAGGGAGCGTGCAGCAATTTGTCGGGACTTTTGTATTTTACCGATGGAAAGGGCATCTACCCACAAAAAAAGCCGGATTATCCGACTGCATTTTTGTTTCTGGAAGACTATGATGAGGAGGCGGTGCCGGCGTGGGCAATGCGGCTGCGGCTTTGGGCAGAGGACTTTGTGCGAGAGCCATTTGCATAAAGAGCCGCTTTTTGTTATCATAAACATGATTTGTCAGCACAAAGAGGACAATAGAAAGGACTGCTATGAATATCAATCAGGCAAAAAATGAAATCAAGAACACCGTGCAGGCATATCTTGCAAAGGATGCCTCCGGCTTTTATAAAATTCCTTCCATCCGGCAGCGTCCGATTCTTCTGATGGGACCGCCGGGAATCGGAAAAACACAGATTATGGAGCAGATTGCAAGAGAGTGCAGAATCGGTCTGGTGGCATATACCATCACACATCACACGAGACAGAGTGCTGTGGGACTGCCCTTTATTCGCGAGGAGGAATTTGAGGGAAAAGCTTATTCTGTGACGGAATATACGATGAGTGAGATTATTGCAAGCGTCTACCGTAAGCGAGAGGAGAGTGGGCAAAAAGAAGGAATCCTCTTTATTGATGAGATTAACTGCGTATCGGAGACACTCGCCCCTACGATGCTGCAATTTTTACAGTGCAAAACCTTTGGCAATCAGGCAATTCCAGAGGGCTGGATTATTGTTGCTGCGGGAAATCCGCCGGAATACAATAAGTCGGTGCGGGATTTTGATATGGTAACCTTGGATCGTGTGCGGTATTTGGAGATTGAGGCAGAGTATTCTGTCTGGAAAAGGTATGCGAGAGAAAATCATCTGCATCCTGCGATTTTAAGCTACCTGGATTTGCGCCCCAAGAACTTTTATCGGGTGGAGGCAGACGTGGACGGTCTGCAATTTGTGACCGCCAGAGGCTGGGAGGATTTGAGCAACCTCATGTATGTCTATGAGGAGCTGGGGCTTCTTATAGATGAGACGATTGTCCATGAATTTTTGCATCATTCGGATGCTGCGGAGGATGCGGCCGCTTATTTTGATTTGTACCGAAAATATCGGGACGATTATGGCATTGCGAAGATTTTATGCGGCAAAGAAAAGCCGGAGGTATATGCACGCATTGATGCGGCAGCATTTGATGAGAGGCTGTCTGTTGTGAATCTGCTCTTGGATGGCCTGCAAACGAAGTTTGCCAATGTGGCAAAAGAGAGAGCGGTTACGGATGACTGGTATCTGTTTTTGAGAGAATATCGCCAGAGGCTTGATGAGACAGAGGATGGAGCTGCCTGCTATGATGCGTTGTTATCCGAAGCGGAGGCGCGTGTATGGGAGGAAAGAGACGCCGGGTTTTCTACAAGAGAGGAGACAGCCCGCAGAGAGGTTTTATTAAAGCTATGGCGGGAGAACAGCCCGCAGTCGGGATGCGCAAAAGAGGAGAGCTTTCAGATGGCGAGTCAGGGCTTTGGGAAGCAGAGGGAGAGCCTGGAGGAGAGGGAGAGAGCGGCAGCGGCAGCTTTAGAGTGTGCCTTTGACTTTATGGAGAAGGCATTTGCGCATGGACAGGAGATGGTTGTGTTTGTGACAGAGCTTGCGATCAGGGCGGAGGCGGCAGCATTTTTGGCAGAGCATACCTGTGCGCGTTATCTACAATATAACGAGCAGCTCTTGGTTGGGAAAAGAAAAGCAGAGCTTTTGTCAGAGCTTACACAGGGTATGTAAGAGTGCTGCGGAAGGAAATTGCTTTCACACATTCATGCACAGCTTTTCTGTGAAAAAGAAAAGGAGGGAAACGATGCAGTCACAGACAGATTTAAAAAGTATATTACAGAGGATAGACCATCGAGGCTATCCGGCATATAAGGATACGAGAGGAGCCTATGAATGTCCGGGTTACGTCTTATCCATTGACCACGTGCAGGGAGATCCGTTTGCCTCCCCCTCAAAGGTCAGCGTTCACATCCGAGGAAAGCAGGCGGGCTTTCCGGAGCATTTATGGAAAATGGATTGCAGGCGGATTGCCCTGCAGGATTACCTGCTTCGTAGGTTTGGACGTGAGGTGGAAAAAATGTCTTTTCGTGCGAAGGGCTCAGGAAAAAGCGGCTTGATGAGCGTAAGCCGCCCGGGACAGGAGGTGCTTTGTCGCAGTGCCTGTCAGATTGGGGAGAGTAAGCTGACCGGGGCGGACAGTCTGATTCTTCGGATGGAAATCGGATTTCCGGCAAATGGGCGCACGGTAAATTCCAGAGAGCTTGAGAAAATTTTGTTTGAATTTCTTCCGGATTGTGTGAAAAAAAGCCTGTATTACAAGGCACTAAACGCACAGGAGGTAGAGAGGACGGCAGATTTGGCAGAGGATCAGGAGTATATTCGAAGCAAACTTGCCGAGCTTGGGCTGACAGCCTTTGTCGCAAACGGCTCTGTTTTGCCGAGGGAATCCGGTGTTTCGGGGCGCCCCATGAAGGATGCGGTACGCTTTTGCTCCCCGGCCTCTATGGAGGTTTCCATGACACTTCCGCACTATGGGCAGATTACGGGGATGGGAATTAGGAGAGGGATCACGCTGATTGTAGGAGGAGGATATCACGGAAAATCCACCCTGCTTGAGGCGCTTGAGAGTGGTGTCTACAATCACATTGCAGGGGATGGCAGAGAGTATGTTATCACAGATGCGAGTGCCGTA
>JAQXLR010000234.1 GCA_029012225.1 Clostridiales bacterium | reverse complement strand
TTGCCGCCTCTTTTCAATGCCCTTTTCTACAACTTTTACATTATTTCCGCCAAAATTGTTGGTTAAATTGTTCACAAGCTCATCGCTGATGCGGACAGCCTGATGAAGCGGCAGCTTTTTCATTGCCTTAATGGAAGAAATATAAATGACTACGATATCGCTTCCGGGAAATTTACGCAAACAATCGCAAAGCTCCTGCTCTCTTGCATCAAACTCCTGTTTTTCGTAAAATTGAATCCATAATTCCCTCTCATTTTCTTCAAAAGCGGATATTTTTTCACATATCAGCTTTCCGTTTTTGTCCTCCTCTACATTGACCCGTCCCCGAATAAAGACCTTCTCGTCCACATGAAGAAGCTCCTGATAGCGTGCATAATCCTTCGGAAAAACGATGACCTCCACCGTCCCCACCAAATCCTCCAACACCAAAAATGCCATGGTCTGATTTGTTTTTGTGTACTTAATCGTTTTCTCCGTAATCATCCCGCCGATCACAACCGTCTGATTATCCTTTACCTTTGTCTCCCCTGTCTCCTCGTCCACTACAAAATCCATCGTAACGGCAGAAATCCTGCTCTTCCATTTGTCCTCATATTCCTCCAGCGGATGTCCGCTGATATAGATACCAAGAACCTCTTTTTCAAATCCAAGTTTCATTTCTTTTTCATATTCATCCACATCAGGATATTGAATTTGGTAAGCGCTTTTTTCTTCCTCCGACACCAAATCAAACAGGCTCATCTGTCCGGCCATGGACTTCTTCTTCTCCTGTGCCTGATTGTCCATCATCGCACTATAGGTAAGCAGCATCTGCTTGCGATTTCCATCCAAGCCGTCACAGGCTCCCGCCTTAATCAGGTTTTCCAGAACGCGCTTATTGACCTCACACCCTGCAACTCTCTCGATAAAGCCTTGAAGTGTCGTAAATCTTCCGTTCTTGCTGCGCTCCGCAAGCATCTGGTCTACAACGTGTCTTCCAATGCTCTTAATTGCATACAGACCATAGCGAATCGAATTTTCCGTTGCGGTAAAGACTCCCTCTCCTTCATTGATGTCCGGTGGCAGCAAATCAATTCCCATCTGCCTGCTGGCATAAATATAGGCTGCAACCTTACTTGGCGTTGCAATCACAGAAGTCATAAGCGCCGCCATAAACTCAACCGGATAATAGTATTTCAAGTAAGCTGTCTGGTATGCAACGACTGCATATGCTGCTGCATGTGATTTGTTAAATGCATATTTTGCAAAATCAACCATAGAATCATAGATTCTGTTTGCCGCCGCCTCACTGATGCCGTTTGCAATGCACCCCTGAATCCCCTGCTCTTTGTTGCCGTAGACAAAATTATGGCGTTCCGCATCGATGACGTACTGCTTTTTCTTGCTCATCGCACGGCGAATGTTGTCTGCCTGTCCCATCGTATAGCCTGCCAGATTTTGTACAATCTGCATGACCTGCTCCTGATAGACAATGCAGCCATAGGTTGGCTCTAAAATCGGCTCCAGTTCCTTACATTCATAGGTTACGCTGTCTCTCTCATTTTTCCCTTTAATATATTTGGGGATAAACTCCATCGGGCCCGGTCGATAGAGTGAGATTCCCGCGATAATATCCTCAAGGCTCTGGGGCTTTAGCTCCTTCATAAAGTTCTTCATGCCCGCACTCTCTAACTGAAAAATACCGTCTGTGCGCCCCGTTCCGATGGAGTCCAGCACCTTTTTGTCATTATAGTCGATTAAGACCGTGTTCGTCTCGTCTTTTGCGCCATCCTCGTTATAATCAATGTGATCCACATCAATATGTCGATTGTAATTTTTTTCCACCAAAGTCACGGCATCCTTGATCACAGTCAGAGTTCTAAGACCAAGAAAATCCATTTTCAAAAGTCCCAGTTCCTCAATTGTCGTCATTGTAAACTGCGTTGTAATCGTGCCGTCGGCTGCGCGGGAGAGCGGAATGTATTCATCCATCTCCTTTTGGGAAATCACTACTCCCGCCGCATGCATGGATGCATGACGCGGCAAGCCTTCCAGGCGCTTTGACATATCAAGCAAGGTACGCACCCTATCATCGGATTGGTACATTGCCCTCAGCTCAGGATTCATCTTAAGCGCCTTATCTATTGTAATATTCAGCTCGTTTGGTATGCTTTTTGCAATCATATCGCAAAAATTATAGGGCAAATCCATCACGCGTCCGACATCACGAATCACACCCTTTGCGGCGAGTGTACCAAAGGTCACAATCTGGGAAACGCAATCCTTTCCGTACTTTTCCACGACATAATCGATGACCTCCCCTCGCCTCTCGTAGCAAAAATCAATGTCGATATCGGGCATGGTCACACGCTCAGGATTTAAAAAGCGTTCAAACAGCAGGTTATATTTGACCGGGTCAATGTTGGTAATTCCGGTACTGTAGGCCACCAGACTTCCGGCAGCGCTTCCACGTCCCGGTCCCACCGGGATTTTGTGTGTGCGGGCAAAATTGATAAAATCCCACACAATCAAAAAATAGTCCACATAGCCCATCTGCTGAATGACGGAAAGCTCATAGTCAAGCTGCGGCATCAGCTCCTCATAACTCTTAGGGTAGCGGGCAAGCATCCCCTCCCGGCAAATTTTTTCCAGATAGCTTAAGGAATCGTATCCTTTCGGTACATCAAAATGCGGCAGCTTTGTCACACCAAATTCCAGTGTAACCTGACAGCGGTCTGCAATTTTTTGTGTATTCTCAATCGCTTCCTGTGCATAGGGAAAAAGTGCACGCATCTCCTCCTCAGATTTGACAAAAAATTGCCCACCCTCGTAGCGCATACGATTTTCATCGGACAGCTTTTTTCCTGTCTGAATGCAGAGCAAAATGTCATGGGGCTCCACATCCTCCTCATAGGTATAGTGCACGTCATTTGTCGCAACAAGAGGAATTCCTGTCTCCTGACTCAAACGAAGCAGGTCTGCGTTGACCCTGCCCTGCTCTGCAATGCCGTGATCCTGCAATTCGAGAAAAAAGTTCCCCTTTCCAAAGCAAGCCTCGTATCTTCCGGCAACCTCCTTCGCCTCCTCGTACATTCCACGGAGCAGATAGCGCGGCACTTCTCCTGCAAGGCAGGCGCTTAAGGCGATGATTCCCTCATGGTACTCCTCTAATACCTCCATGTCGACTCGTGGTCTGTAATAATAACCCTCCACAAAGCCCTTTGACACGATTTTCATCAGATTCTGATAGCCCTGATTGTTTTCTGCAAGCAAAACCAGATGATAGTACCGATCCTCTCCGTGAGACTGCTCTCTGTCAAAACGGGAATTGGGAGCGACATAAACCTCGCTCCCTAAAATAGGATGTATTCCCTCTGCCTTTGCTGCCTTGTAAAAGTCAATCACACCATACATAACACCGTGGTCTGTAATCGCCGCCGCTGTCATGCCCAGTTCCTTTACCCTTGCAACATATTCTTTTATCTTATTCGAGCCGTCCAAAAGACTATACTCTGTATGGACGTGCAGATGCGTAAATGCCATAATTCACCGTACTTTCCGATTGTCCTTATTTTCTCTTTTCCCAATCATTATATCGGTTTCCGGCAAAACCCGCAAGGAGAAGTCTTACTTTACTCCGGCCGTCAGTCTCTCCGTATCGCCTGCTCCCTCCGGAAGGCTTTCCGTATCAATGCATATCGTATCGCCTGCCCCCACTTTATCTGCCAAAATCAGCTTTGCTGACAAGGTTTCCACATGCTTTTGCAAGAAACGCTTCAACGGTCTTGCCCCGTAAATAGGATCATAGCCTCTTTCTACAATGAAGCGTTTTGCCGCATCCGTCAGTTCCACCTTAATCTCACGATCCGACAAGCGCTGATTTAATTCCTCCACCAGCAGCGTGATGATATTGCCGATGTTCTCCTTTGTCAGCGGCTTAAACAGGATGATTTCATCCAACCGATTTAAAAATTCCGGTCGGAAATGTCCCCGCAGCTCATGCATCACTGCCTCCTCGCAGGATGGATCGATTTCTCCGTCCGAAGCAATCCCCTCCAGCAGATGAGCAGACCCAAGGTTTGAGGTCATAATGATAATGGTATTTTTAAAGTCTACCGTTCGTCCCTGTGAATCGGTAATACGTCCATCATCCAACACCTGCAGCAATACATTAAATACATCCGGGTGCGCTTTTTCCACCTCATCAAACAGCACCACGGAATACGGCTTTCTGCGTACCGCCTCCGTAAGCTGGCCTCCCTCATCGTAGCCTACATATCCGGGAGGTGCTCCAATCAGACGGGATACAGAATACTTTTCCATATATTCGCTCATATCAAGCCTTACCATATTGCTCTCATCGTCAAATAAGCTTGCGGCAAGCGCCTTTGCAAGCTCTGTCTTTCCGACGCCGGTGGGACCTAAGAACAGGAAGGAACCGATTGGCTTGCTCGGGTCTTTGATTCCTGCCTTAGAACGGATAATTGCTTCCGTTACCTTTGTTACGCCATCGTCTTGTCCAATGACACGCTTATGCAATTCCTCGTCCAGATGAAGCGTCTTATTTCGCTCGCTCTCTGTCAGCTTTGCAACCGGGATTCCGGTCCATCTGGAAATAATGCGGGCAATCTCCTCCTCACTGACATTCTCATGCACCAGTGATAAATCGCGCTTCTTAACCTCATCCTCCTCGATTTCCAACTGCTTTTTCAGCTCCGGCAGCCTTCCGTATTGCAGCTCTGCCGCTTTTTCCAGGTCGTAATTTTGCTGTGCCGTTTTGATTTCATTTTTGACCGTCTCAAGCTCCTCACGTAGCTTTTGCACCTTCTCTACCGATGCCTTCTCGTTCTCCCACTGTGCCTTTTTTGTATTGAAGGAATCTCGCAGCTCCGCCAATTCCTTCTGCAGATTGGAAAGGCGATCCTGACTTAAGCGGTCTGTCTCTTTTTTCAGTGCGGTCTCCTCAATCTCCATCTGCATCACACGGCGGTTTAATTCATCCAGCTCTGTGGGCATGGAATCAAGCTCTGTCTTAATCAGTGCACAGGCCTCATCCACGAGGTCAATCGCCTTATCCGGCAAAAAACGGTCTGAAATATAGCGGTGAGACAGGACTGCTGCCGATACGAGTGCGGAGTCCGTAATCTTCACACCGTGGAACACCTCATAACGCTCCTTTAACCCACGCAGAATCGAAATCGTATCCTCCACGGTAGGCTCATCCACCATAACAGGCTGAAACCGTCTCTCAAGCGCAGCATCCTTCTCGATATATTCCCGGTATTCGTCCAACGTCGTCGCACCGATACAGTGCAGCTCTCCACGAGCCAGCATCGGCTTTAAAAGCTGTCCGGCATCCATCGCACCGTCTGTCTTTCCGGCTCCCACAATCGTATGCAGTTCATCAATAAACAGAATAATCTGTCCCTCCGAGCTTTTTACCTCATCCAAAACTGCCTTTAAGCGCTCCTCAAATTCGCCTCGGTACTTTGCTCCTGCAATCAGTGCTCCCATATCGAGTGCGAACAGTCTTTTGTCCTTTAAGCCCTCCGGCACGTCTCCCTTTACAATTCTTTGGGCAAGCCCTTCTACTACGGCAGTCTTACCCACACCCGGCTCTCCAATCAGAACCGGATTGTTCTTTGTCTTTCTTGAGAGAATACGGACGACATTTCGAATCTCATCATCACGGCCGATGACAGGATCCAGCTTTTGCCCCCTTGCCCTTTCTACCATATCATATCCGTACTTTTCCAAGGTATCATAGGTTGCCTCCGGATTGTCAGAGGTTACCCTCTGATTTCCTCTTACTGTAGAAAGCGCCTGCAAAAAACGCTCTCTTGTCATGCCATATTCCGTCAAAAGCTCTTTGACTGCTTTGCTCGGATATTTTAACATTGCCAAAAACAGATGCTCCACGGAAACATACTCGTCCCCCATCTGCTTTGCCTCATCCTCTGCATGAATCAATACTTTATTCAAATCCTGCCCCACATAGACCTGTCCACCGGATACCTTGACTCTCGCAGCAAGCCTGCGAATTGCCTGATCCATAAAATGCGATAGCTGTATCTCCATCTTCTCAATCAGCTTCGGAATCAAACCGTCTGTCTGATTTAATAACGCAACAAGAAGATGCTCCTGTGCAATTTCCTGATTGCCATATTCGTAGGCAAGCTTTTCACAGTCGTTGATCGCCTCTACTGACTTTTGTGTAAATTTCTGAATGTTCAT
>JAQXLR010000233.1 GCA_029012225.1 Clostridiales bacterium | reverse complement strand
GCCAGTTTCCTAACTTGACATTCGCTCCACGGAAAACCTGCAATTTTTGCAGCAACCTCACGCTTCCACGCTATCAATGTCACAGCATGGATTAGTATACATGATGTTTTTTGTGTTTGCAAGTACTTTTTTGTGTTTTTTAACTTTTTATGGGATTTTTTCTCTCCCTCTGGCATTTCCCCAAAGAAGTGCTATAATATCGAAAGACATGATACCGATACCAATCCGCATCTGACTGCGGAGGAAAAGAGACTTACGAACAATAAGAAAGGATGCTTAGCTTTATGTGGATTGCAGATAATTGGAAGGATTATGAGGTAATTGATTGTTCTTCGGGAGAAAAATTAGAGCGTTGGGGAAGCTATTTGCTGGTTCGCCCCGACCCTCAGGTCATCTGGGAGACACCAAAGACAGAGCACGGCTGGACCAGACCAAATGCATGCTACCATCGCAGCACAAAGGGCGGCGGCGAGTGGGAATTTTTTGACCTCCCCCAGCAATGGAAGATCCGCTATGGCAGCCTTACCTTTCATCTAAAACCCTTTCGCTTCAAGCATACCGGACTGTTTCCGGAGCAGGCCGCCAACTGGGACTGGTTTTCCGGCAAAATAAAAAGCGCCAACCGTCCCATCAAGGTATTAAACCTCTTTGCTTACACCGGTGGTGCAACTCTGGCAGCTGCAGCTGCCGGTGCCTCTGTGACCCATGTCGATGCCTCAAAGGGCATGGTAACATGGGCAAAAGAAAATGCTGCTGCCTCCGGCTTAGGAGAGGCTCCCATCCGCTGGATTGTGGATGACTGCGTAAAATTTGTAGAGCGGGAAGTCCGTCGCGGAAACCATTATGACGCCATCATCATGGATCCCCCCTCCTACGGCAGAGGTCCGAAGGGGGAAATCTGGAAAATTGAGGATGCCATCTATCCGCTGATTACTTTATGCGCTTCGCTTTTATCCGAACAGCCTTTGTTTTTCCTAATCAACTCCTATACGACAGGATTGCAGCCCGCTGTCCTATCCTATATGATGCACACAGCATTAAAAAAGCATGAAGGCACAATTGTTGCTGCAGAAATCGGGCTTCCGGTATCCTCCAACGGACTAATCCTCCCCTGCGGAGCAAGCGGACGCTTTAGCTCTCCTTAATCGTTGCAAAAGTATTCCTGCGCCTTTTTTACCGTGTTTGTGAGATACTCCATCGCCTCAACCGGATAATGCCCTACGGCAGTTTCGCCTGTCAGCATTACAGACGACGCGCCCTCGCTCACTGCACGAAAAATATCGGATACCTCCGCTCTTGACGGAACCGCATTTCTTTCCATCGATGCAAGCATCTGTGTCACGACAAGAAACGGTTTCTTCTCCTGCCTACACTGCCTTGCTATCTGCGCCTGCATCACCGGAAGCTCCCAAAGTGGCATGTCGTTTCCAAGGTCTCCTCTGGCGATGACAACCTCATCACAGTAAGGCAAAATTTCTGTGAGTTTTTCCACTCCCTTCCTATTTTCAAGCTTTGCAAAAATCCGTATTTCCCCGGCATTTGCCTCCTCCAATGCTCTGCGCAGACAGATGAGATCTTCCTTCCCTCGCACAAAGGGAAGCATAACCCCGGTCACGCCATACTCACGTGCCACTGCAAGGTTTGCAAGATCGCTTTCCGTAAGTGTCGCAAGTTCTGCTTCTGTCTCGGGCAGCGCAATGCTCTTCCCGCTTTTTAAGATGCCCCCACGCAAAACAGAGCATAACACTTTTTTCCCTTCCTTCTTCTCCACCAAAAGCGCAAGCTTTCCGTCATCCAGCAAAACACGCTGTCCCTTCCGAAGCTCTTTTTGTACCAAAAGCGGTATGGGAATGTCTGTCTTATCACCCCTTCGTTCTGTATGTGTCGGCACAAACGAAATCATCTCCCCCTCTTTTAAAACGCGCGTAGGCAACTCTCCTATCCGAAGCTCCGGACCCTGCAAATCAATCAGAATCTCCGGCTTTGAACCATAAGCAATCCGCTGGTGCGCTTCCCTCACATGCTCCAGCCACTCCTTTGCCTTGGGCAGGGTTGTGTGCGACAGATTGATACGCACCCCCGTCATTCCTTTTTCAAACATACGAGCCAGCGTGTCAGGATCGGAACAGGCCGGCCCGATTGTTCCGTATCTTTTTATTTGCTTCATTATAGCATTTTCTTCTTTCTTAAGATAAACATCGTAACAATACAAATACATAAAATCAGAGCACAAATAATCAAAAATCCGTATGGGGTATCGGAAAAGGGCATCCACTTCTCATCGACATTCATTCCGTAAATACCGGAAATGGCTGCCGGTATCGCCATAACAATCGTAATGGACGTAAGGTATTTCATTACGGTATTCAATCGATTATCCAATACAGAAGACATCAGCTCTCTTGTACCGTTTATGATATCGCGGTAAATAGAGGTCATCTCAATCGCCTGACGATTTTCGACAATAACATCTCCCAACAGCTCCTTATCCTCCGGATATTGCTCCAAGCGCTTATACCGGGTTAAACGCTCCAATACAACACTGTTTGAACGCAGCGATGTCGCAAAATAGACAAGCGTAGACTCGAGCCCATGCAAATCAATCAAATCCGCATCTTCCATTCGATCTCCGATTCTCTCCTCAATCTCCATTCGCTTCTTATCAATGACCCGCAAATTGATCTGGTAATTCGTCGCGGTACGATACAAAATCTGGTAGACGAAACGTAGTCTTTTTTTTGTACTGAATTCCTTTACACGTTTTTCCAAAAAACTCTGCAAAATCGCCGTATCCTCTGTACAAACTGTCACAATCACATCCTGTGTCAAAATAATACCGAGCGGAATGGTTGTGTAGCTTTGCTTTTCATGTCGGATTTCGATTGTAGGTATATCCACAAGAATCAACGTATACTGATCCTGCAATTCGATGCGAGCACTTTCCTCCTCGTCAAGCGCCGCCTGAATATCCTCGATATCCACATTCAAATCCTGTGCAATTTGTGCACACTCCTCCTGCGTAGGCTGCAGCATTTGCACCCATATTCCATCTTCCAG
This sequence comes from Clostridiales bacterium, assembly GCA_029012225.1. Taxonomy (GTDB): domain Bacteria; phylum Bacillota; class Clostridia; order Lachnospirales; family Lachnospiraceae; genus Roseburia. The sequence continues at coordinate 2,433 of JAQXLR010000233.1, read as the reverse complement.
TCTTTCTTTTTCATGTATAATCTGATTATCCGTCTTAAAATATCGAATCATAATCCTGTCCTCATTTTTGTGGCTCCTTTCCCTCTGCCGATACAGGTCGTCCTTTCTCCTCAAGCCGTTTTTTTACAAACTCTCGGAAAAGCGCATACAACACAGAGCAAAGCGGAATGAACAGAATGATTCCTGCAATTCCAAACAAATCACCACCCAAGCTCACAGCAACCAATACCCATATAGAAGGCAGACCGATTGAGCCTCCTACCACATGGGGATAAATCAAATTTCCTTCCAGCTGCTGCAAGACCAAAAATAAAACAATAAACCAAAGCGCCTGCACAGGATTTACCATCGCAATCAGCAGAGCTCCCACCGCACAGCCGACAAATGCTCCAAAAATCGGCACGAGTGCCGTAATTGCAATGACAACACCCGTAAGCATTGCATAGGGCATGCGAAAAATTGTCATCGCAACAAAAAACATGGTCCCAAGAATTACCGCTTCCAGGCATTGACCTGACAAAAAATTAGAGAAGACTTCATTCGAAAGCGATGCGACTCTCAACACTTTCTCTGTCGCCGCATCCGGCAGCAATGCTTGAAATACCTGCATTGCCTGACGAGACAAGCGCTCCTTCTGGAACAAAAGATAAATGGAAAAGGTAAAGGCTATGACGGAACTCATCACACCACTTACAATGCCGGAAAAAAATCCCACACCCGAGCTAAGAAGGCCGGTTGCCATACCCTGTATGATTTTCACTGCAGATGCGGAAATCCCTGCCCAGTCAATATTCAGTTCTGCAATCGCAGGCTCCAATGCAGGCCACTCTTCCGAGAGACCCAGCAACCATTTCTGCGCGTCACCAAAGGCCTTGGGAATACTTCGTACAATCGTAGTGATTGTGCTGGCAAGCTCAGGAATAATGACCACCATCGCCAAAAACAAAAGACCTACTACGCCAGCCAGTGTGAGCAGATATGCTACCGGTCTTCGAAATTTCTCCAGCTTTTCATTCTTCGGAAACAAGTGCCTTTCCAGATTTCTCATCGGCACATTTATGACAAACGCAATCGCACTTCCAACCAGAAACGGCATCGCAATCCCCAGCAGAAACTTCGTTCCCATAATGACGATATTAAAGTGCTCTACTCCACAGTATAGTAAAATTCCAAATGCGATAATCTGCATCAAATATCTTCTTGTCCGCTTCGATATTTCCATAGGTCTCTTTTCCTTTCTTTTCATCCTTCAGTTCATGCCCAGGCCTGCAATGCCCGCTGCAAGACATATCATATAAAGCAACAAAAGGTGCAAGGGATAAAATGCATAGAAGAAATATTTGATCTGCGAGCCTCTCTTTCCATTGTACAAAGCAATTGGAAGAAAGGCCAGAAGCGCTGCACTTTCCCACCAAACAAAGGAGAGGGCACTCGCCGCAATTGAAATCAAGCGGTTTTTTCGAAACACGTACAGTACCATAATGCAGAATACGCCCTTTGCACCATAATCTGTGTGCAGCACATTTGCCAGAAGCATTCCGACACAAGCTACCAGAACGCATGCCCCAGTCCGCAAAACTACATTTCCCTCAAACCATTCTTCCAATCGAGCACATAGGCACATAACAAGAAATCCTATCAACAGTGTAAAAAAAATGTTCTGTCCTTGAACGTCTACCACTCTGTTCTCAAAAAGCAAATCAAACGGTATCTCGGAAAGGAGCACAAACACTCCCAACCGCAAAGCATATTTTTTCCGACTTCTTGTGTACAAAAAGCCTTCCACCAGCAGAAAGCAGAAAATAGGAAATGCAATTCGCCCAATCGTGCGACAAAGCCCGTATATCCGGTACAGCCTTCCCTCCTCCAACAGCCATCCTAAGATGCCCCCTTGCAGATTTTCTGCTCTTAAAAAGAAGAGACGATATAAAATTCCTGCTCCAATATGGTCAATAAACATGGTAATAACACCAATCAGCTTTAATGTGTTCCCACTCATGCTTTTGGGCTCCATTCGCCACCTATTCCCTTCCCTCGACAAACGCTCTGACACAACGGCGATATGCTGCCACCGGATCTTCTGCTTCTGTAATCGGCCGACCTACCACAATGTAATCAGACCCCAGCTCTCTTGCCTTAGCCGGAGTCGTGACTCGCTTTTGATCTCCCATCTCCCCATCCGCAAAACGCACTCCCGGAGTAATCGTAAGAAAGTCCTCCCCACATCGCTTGTGTACCTTTCCGGCCTCAAGCGGAGAGCACACTACTCCATCCAAGCCTGCCTCCCTTGCATTTTCTGCATAGTGCATGACCGTCTCGTCAATGGATTTCTCAATCCAAAGCTCCTGTCTCATCGTCTCCTCATCGGTAGAGGTAAGCTGTGTTACCGCAATCAGCAAGGGTCTGCTTCCATCCTCTTTTGTCAGTCCCTCT
>JAQXLR010000232.1 GCA_029012225.1 Clostridiales bacterium | reverse complement strand
GGGCTCCATCCCTAAGCTTGCTTTGATTGACTTCGGAAAGGTCTGATGCCACCCTATAGATAAAGGACGCCTGTACTTGATCCTTATCCTGAAATTCATCGACATAATAGCACTTATATTTTTTTTCAAAAAAAGCGACAGCCTCATCACTGTTACAAATGAGATTTCCGGTCATCGCAAGAATATTATCATTGGAAACCAGATTGCACGGACGGTTTTCATAATAGTACGATCTGGCTCGTTTTGCGTACTCGACCAGCATCTGAAAATGACGTTCCTTCCTCTCGCAGCACAAAAGCTGATCCATGATGGTCATCTCCTTATCTGCCAAATTCATCGGATATAAGGAGATCTCATCCATCTGCTCCTTTACCATGTGAGCAAGCTCTGCGTTATACTTCTCTGCCTTTTGTCTGTCATATGCAGCAGGAAGATTCGAGGTCTTGAAAAAATCCCTTTTTGAGCACAAAGCCTTTAAGACCTCATGCTCCATCTGCGTTACATCCTCTATCTCCCTTGCCTTCATATAGTCTTTTGCTTTCGCTCCACAGAGTTTCTCATCTGCCGCCAGAGCCTTTTGCGTCAGATTGCTTCCCTGATTGACCGCATTGGCTGCTTCCAGCAATGCAAGATCCAGCTTCGGAAGAAACTCCCTAAATTTCTCCAGAAAATCAGAAGCAGATACAATCTTCTTTGGCATCACGATCTCAGTATCACTTGTCAGATCACAGATTTGCAGATACAACTCCTCCAGATATGATTTTATCAGCCATCCTGCTTCACTTTCCGCGGCATCCTGCTCCAATGCCTCCCAATCTTCCGAAGAAAGCTGTGACAGAAATTCTGTCAGGTACTTTTTCTTGAGATTCATACTTTCCGTTTCGTCCATTAAGGTCAGATTCATCGGCAGTCCCGCCATAATTGCCTGTTCTTTCAGAAGTACGTTGCAAAATGAATGAATCGTAGAAATGTTCATCTCGTCCAAATGTGCAAGTGCTTCCGACAGATCCGCTCTCTTTAGCTCCTCTGCGATTCTGCCCCGAAGCTCCTCGGCCGCCGCATTTGTAAATGTAATGACCACAATTTCTCCCGGCTTTCTATTGTTTCTTAGCTGATTGAGAATCCGCTTCACAATCAGTGTAGTTTTTCCCGCACCGGCTCCGGCCTCCACAAACATATTTAAGTCGACTCTGTTTTCAATTTCAGAGCGCATTTGGCTCTCTGTCAAATTGGACTTCATCCCTTCCTCCTATCCAAGCCACTCTCGACAAACCGGCTTGTATTTGCAGTAATTTGATGCACAGAATTTCAGCAGTGACTGCTCTTGCGTAGATTCTCTCTTCTCTGCAACCATCTGATTGCAATTCTTCTGAAACTCATCCAGACTTCCATTTTGAAGTGCCCCAATCGTATTTGCCAATACACTCCTTAGCTTCCATGGAAGTCGCAAGGATTTTTCCATTAAGCCAACACCCGTGATCAGCTCCGCATTTACCTGCTCTGTCACATCCAAAACATCATAGTTCGGTTCCTTTGACGGCTTTTGATACGGGAACACATACGCCACCTGTTCAAACTGAATATCGTTTATCTCAGATACGCCAAACCGTCTCCTTATCTCCTCCAAATGCTTTTTTACATACTCTAAGGCTGCATAAGCATAAATATAATGCTGAATCTGAATGCCGCCTGCCACCTCTTCCTCCTTTTTCTGTTTTTGCCCGGTCTTATAATCAATCAGCCTAATCTTAAAATTGCCATCGGAATCCACATATCCGTCCATCCGGTCAATGGACCCCCGCAGCAGTAACGTAAAATTGTAAGCATCTTCAAAGCTATCTGTATATGGCAGAGCTTCAAAACCCAGTTCACATCCAATAATCTTCCACTCTACACCGTCATTTTTCGCCTCGCTCCATTCCCGATGCAGCTTTTCTATATATGTATAGAGCAGGCTTCGATAGTGCTGTTCCTCTTTTTGCCTGATGCTTAAGGAGGGATAAGGAATCTCCTTTTTTGACACCTCTATTTGCGCACTGTAGACCTGATGAAACAGACACGCATCCGGCATTTCCTTAAGCACTCCACCTTCCGTAACCGACGCTTCCAGATACTGCTCCAGTGTCCTGTGACAGAGATTTCCCTTTGCCGCCGCAGGCAGCCACTCATATCCGTTTTTCCGGAGCTCCTCATAGACCACCAGATATTTCATATATTTATAATAATATGCCAGAGGACAGCCAAGGAGCGTCTGGAGTGCACTTGCACTCATTTCTGTACTCTTAGGCTTTTCCCACTCTTTGCGTGGTACACGCTTTCGTTCCACAAAGTCGTCCACCTGAGCCAATACATTTCTCATTTCAGAAGAATCAAAATACAAATCTTCCCTTGAAAAATCATACCCTACTGCCTGCTTGATCTCATAACCATCTGACATTTCCAGAAAGAATACCGACTTACTGTTTTCCCGAAGTGTGATGGTGTCATAGGAACTGTAGATCATAGTCACAGTCCCCTCATTCATGGTCTTTAATGCATCTGTTACTGCCTTTTTTCTCTTCGCATTTCGATTGGCAGACAGATCCACAGCCCAGCACTCCTCTTGAGCATCCGGGCAAGCATCCCCCAGTATATATCTTCTCTTTTCCTCATCCGATAAAATCGGAGACTGCATTGTTTCAAGCTGGAAGGCTGATGCCGCAAGCCCAATCACAAAAACTGTATTTCGCTCGATCACAAAAAAGCGATTGATTGGAGCAAGCAGCACCCCATCGCTCCCCTCGGTATCGGAGAGTGTAAGCTCATCGAGCATTTCCGCCAAATAATCTACCTTCTCCTCCAATGACCATTGGAGTCCATCCAAATATTTCAGATGCGATATTTGCTCCTCCAGAGGCTTTCGCAACTTCATCCACTCCGGATTGGTTGAATACGTATACGTTTTCATGAAGTCAAGAAGTCGGCGATACATCCGGACAATGCTGCGCACTGTCACCGTGTCTGCCTCGAAAAATATATCGACCAGCTCCCTTAAAAAGGAGGCATACACCTTTTTTTGGCACTGCTCATCTTCCGAATGGGCATCGCACCAGGCAAGCATCCTGTCATGCCCCCAACCAATCCCGTCGCGCAGAGAATCCTGATAGGCCTTTCCCGGGTTTCGTATTGCCTTCTCCTGTTCGCCCTTCTCTTCGACATTCCCAAATGTCATCAGCGGATTATATATCACCGCCTCCAGCTTCGAGTACAAAAAGTTATCCCCAGCCATGTGGAGAATTCCCTTCAAAAACTGAATGGTATCCGTATCCGCCACCCGCATTCCGCCGGAAAATGTGTACGGAAGCCGTGCCTCATCCAGTGCGGCTTTCAGAAAATTAACGTATCCCGGATCCGAATAGTAAATTGCCGTATCCGAGGTCTGCTTTATCCCTCTTATCGCCTGTGAGATCTCATTTGCAATGCCGTAGGCTCTGTAAAAATCAAAGTGAATTTTTCCCTGATTCGTGATATCCTCATTTAAAAATTTCAACTTGAAACAAGACACATTTTTACAGGCCGCGAAAAGCTTCTGTATCACAAGCTTTTCCTTTGCATGCCAGACATGATTCTCAAGCTCTCCCACACACGCGTCCCTTGTCCACGGAAGCAGCAGCTCCATCTCTATCTTATCCTCCTCTATCACTTCCAGTGCAAGGTCAAGAAGGAAGGGGTAATCCGCCATCTGTTCTTTTCGCAGTAAGCTTTCATATTCACGAATGATTGTCCGAAGCTCAGAAATCTTTTGATTCTGTGCGTCTTCAAACTCCTTTGTCCGCATATTCTTCCGAAGCTCATCTATAACTCCCTTTATGCTTTTGACCGTAAGCTTTGAAAGACTCTTTTGCGGAAAGCAGTGATAGTCTCCTGCCAGCAATACTCTATTCAGCAGGATTTCCGATATACGCTCGTCCACCACGTTCGGCATGTCCTTCGCAGAAATAGCGCAGTATGCCTCGCAAAGCTCGAGAACAATCTGCTCTAGCCTGATTACTTTGACATCCAGCGTATCCATTCCCTTATGAATGTTGCAAAGCCGAATACATGCGTTTCCGTTTGCTACTTTGTCTGTAAGGATTATTTTTTTCCCTTCCCTTTTCAAGAAATCCTCAAGCCTCATCTTCGGTACCCCTTTTATACGTTGATATCCCCTACATCGCTACTCTTGTGTTTTGCAATCCATGGTGATAAGTCAAGCTCCGGCAACTCGTTCCCGTCAGTTACTCCACCATCAATTAATTCCTTCTCATTCGCAGTTCCCAGAACCTTTCGATAAATTCCAATGATACGCTTTTCCTCCTCAAAACACTGCTGCTCCCCACTTCCGGGAAGAAAGCAGGTTTGACGGACTACATGATAGCACTCCTCTTCCTTCTCGGAAAAGTAATTTAACTGAGTCTCATGCATTCCGCTTCTCTTCCACGCCTCTTTCACACAATCCTCTTCTTTCTTACCCTCCTTTTTCTCATTTAGCCGATAGGCATGACAACGATACCGCATTATGCGCCCTTCCCTCTGCTCAATATCCAGCGGTCTGGACGGCACATCCCAGTGCACAATGTTACGAGCATACCAGTGCAGGTCAATGCCCTCTGCTCCAATCGATGTGGTCGTAAACACAAATGGCCAAAAAGGAGAATTAAACGCTCCTTTTATATTTGCCATGCGAGTACGCAGATCACTTCCATTATCATTTTCCGGAAACAGCCCTACCGCAAAACGATTTGCAGCCGGTAGCTGCATCTGTTTTATTTCATTATTTTCCTTAAGATTCAGCTTTGGTATTGCAATCCTAAGACCTCTAGCACGCCTAACAGCCTGTGCCATATCCGCATCTCTGTTCCCATACTCATTCTTTAAAAGTTCGACGTATTCTTTAATCATATCGCAAAAGCAACCGTCTTCACAATATTGAGCTACCGCCTTACAATATCCTTCTATCGTATTCGGATACTCCGTACTAATCCGATATATGCTCCTGACAGCTGCTTTTCCTACGGGACTTTCAAACAAGCCCACGAAATATTTCTTTAGCTGATCTTTCGTTTTTTCCTCTATAGCCTCTATAGCCTCTATAGCATTGTTAAAGAATTCTTCTAGCTTCTCTTCGACTTCATCGGAATACGCACCTTCATTATTTTGCTTAATCTGATATGCTGCTTCATTACATAGCAGATAGGTAAATGCCAAAGGAGTCATTCGAAAATGGGAAAAAATCAGTGTTTTGCTGTATCCTTCCCGTCCTTTAAAGGCTCCCTCTAAAGGCTTCTCATGATTACATGGAGGAATCCAAAGCATAGAAGCCGGTGTCGGTGTCGGATGCTCTGATGCGGCCAAAAACAGAGAGCGTTTTAATGTCTCAAAACGTATATGCCCTGTTTCAATCTTTGTTCCGGCCAGATCCTCTTTTCTAAGAAACAGATTCTGATATTTGGGATCAATTGCTTTATTATCGCATTTCACATTATCAGACCACATCTTAGAAAATTCATATCCTCTTCCAAAAACCAGAGGGTATGGAGTGGTGTAGCCATATGCACTGCGATACTTGCTGTTCTCGTTCATAAACAAATTCGTCTGCAGGCATCGGGTAAAGTCCGGCACAAGATTTTCAGAAAGGCTCTTCTCCAAAATCGGACTATGCTTAGCTGCCGCATTTCTCTCCGTACGGAAGATACCAATCTCATGCATTAACTTACGACATGCTTCTGCATCCTGACGATGTTTCTTCCACTCATCCATCCATTCAGCACTATCATTGCCCTTCTTCATAAATCTGACAAGATTTTCAAAATCGGCAAACCACTCATCTCCTGCAGCACTTCTCTCATCTATACCTTCTCCCTCATCCTCTTCCTTATATCCATCTGGGATGTAGTTCTGGACGGAAAAAGGAGTGGCAGAGAGCAGCAATACCTTACAGTTCTCTTTTCCAAACAATTTTTCTGCAATGATACCGGCCTCATTTTGGTGCTCTTTTGTTTGATTGACGTTTGATCGAGTGACTTGAAGCAAATCAGAAAAATTCTGAAACTCATCCATGATCACAAGATCATAGTTTAAGAAATGCTCCACATTATTTTTAATAAAAAGGTTACGGACATGTTTTATGAAATCATCAGGCCTATTGCACGCGTCCCCCCACCCTTCCATGGGAATCAGGTTGTTGGGATCTAAGTCTTTGAGTCGTTCCTGATAGACTTCATAGGCAGCCACAAATTCTTCTTTATTATTTTTTTTACCTTTGAACATTTCGAATTTACCTTTGAGCATTTTTTTTAAATCTCCGGGTAATTCGGAAATTTGGTTTCTCTCATAATACTCCAAGTAATACTTCAAGGTTGCATAAATCAGAGCTCTTTCCTGATAAGTTCCCGTTCCGTTCCCTATATTGAAGGAAGTGCTTGGTGTCAGGCATTCAAACTGTATCGCCTTCTCGCTGCAGTTCCTCTGATTCTCTAGGGTATATAGATGCTGCATGGAAAGACGGTAATCCTCCACTGTCTGCGATGCCAGATATTGTGCCGCCATCTTGTTAAAGTTATAAAATACCCCTGGTAATTTTTTTCTTATGTCCTCATTATTTTGTTTATAGTTCTTTAAACACTCTGCCTCTGAGGCGGTACACGCCATCCTCCAATAAGTATTAAGGATTGGAAGCTCAGCACATGCAAGAATTTCTTTCATGAGTGTTAACGCTGCGTCTGTAACGGTCGGGGAAGTTTTTTTTAATCTCGAGTCTTGAACCCCTGATTCTGAATGACGCGCTACTTTTCCTTTCTCGGAAGAATCTCCTCGAAGATAAAGCCCTTTGGAATCCGAATCCATTGCAATTTGTATCGTGTCCCCATCGTATAGTTTGATAAGCCACTCACACAATCTGGTGTATACAGACGACGTGGCGAGAAAGTTTTTTATCTGTTCTATCTGTTCTATCTGTTTTTTCTGTTTTATGTGTTTTTTCTGTTTTATCTGTTCCTCCCGATTAGTATTTTTATATTTCTCCAAGGCATTTGTTAAAATCTCCTTTTTCTTTTCATTACTTCCCAGACCATTATCCGGATACATTCCCTTAAATTTAGGATAGTTCTGGTTTGCCACATTCTGATTTGGACATATGTATGCCACACGGAATGGCCTCTTTTCATCCTGTTCCTTTTGGTTCTCCCAGTGTCGGAGTGCCATCTTGGCTACAACACCTTTTGCAATGTAAGTTTTTCCAAGTCCCACCTCATCTGCCAGCAATGCCCTATTATTCTGCGCAAAATGCCCACAAATTGCATCGACTGATGCCTTCTGATAAGGAAGCAGAGTGTTTTCTATTTCCTTGACTACTTCCTTGACTACATTTTCCTTGACTATATTTTCACCATTTTCCTTTTGTTGCATTTTCATGTCTCCTCTGATTGTAAATTTTTCAGTGAGATTACTCCACTTTCGCAAAGATTTTCACAGCTCCTGCAAAATGCGTATAGCAAGGCTCTATTTTCATTATTCTTTGGTATTTTCGCAAGCATGTTTTTACATCTCTCGTAAACCTTCTTAATTTCCTCCTCCGTCTTTAATCCGGACAACCGTTCTGCCAGTCCCGGGTCTCGGAGAGGCTTTGTACTATTTTGTGATCCTTTCTCCTTCCTCAGTTGATTGTTACCATTGGGTGCTTGCTTCCTCAATCCACTAAATAGTTCATCCTTGAAAGCATCGTTAATTATCTTTTTTATCTCATTGTCCGATACATTTAATTCTTCCGTTCCCCTTACCAGCATAGGTATTCTCTTAGACTGTTGCGTCTGTTGCGTCTGTGGTGTCTCGCTTATCTCCAGCCACACACAATGAGGGAATGAATTCTTCCTCTCCCATACCTTTTTCTCTTCTTCTTTAACTTCTTCCCCGTCTTTGCCATCTAGTTGAACGGAATATTTGCCTCTATCTTTGTCATCTAGTTGAACGGAATATTCTTCTTCGTTATATTGGAAAGCAGCAGCAATGTTACGACATTTTTCTTCAAAATCTTTTCTTCGCTTCTCATCAGGTGATACTTCTTCGGGGGTATAGCTCTCATACATACTTCCTAAATTCTGCTTCTCCGGAAGAGCTCCCTTTCCACAAAAACAAACAAGTGCTTCAATATTTTTACTGAATGCCGATTGTGTCGCATTTGCGGAGCCGAGATAAGTAATGATCTCATTCTCTTTCTGAAACAGAAACACCTTCGCATGAAGTGCTTTATCCTCTATGACCTCCCCGTCGACCTCCACTTCAGATGCTCCAAGCGTATAGCACTGAATCTCGCTCTCTTCTATCGCAACTTTACACGCATTCATCTGATCCGCTCTTGAGATAAGCGTTACACTACTCTTTCCTTTTTCTGCAAAACCTTTTAAAATTTCTTTTGATAAAAACGGTGAAAAAATCATCATCGACTCGGAGTTCTCTGCCAGATCCTTCAGCTCGTCTAGAGTATTATTTTTCTTCAGCTCCTTTAGAGTATTATTTTTCTTCACGTCCACAAACTTAGCAGAAGTCCCAAAACTGACGTGTTCCAATTGTTCCAACAATTTACTTGTCTCTTTCGGGATATCAGTAGCATCCTCAAAAGAATGTCCCTTGAAAAATTCACTGACCTGTTTCCCAAAGTCTTCCTTTTTGTCATCATTTTGGCACTTTGATTCCGAATCAAATACGGCGCAGATATTCAGTTCATTCGCTTTTGTCAGATTCGCACTGGTCACAACAACGCGGTATTTAACTTCCTCATCACACGACACTTTCCTGTACTTTATCACATATACTTTAGCATGTAATACACCCTCCTTGGGTAAAACCGCTTTGACTGCATTGTGAACAATCTCACACTTACCCTGTTGGACATATAAGCGAAATGTCTTCCCCTCCTCAAAAGCTTTTAATTTCCCTTTATCCAAACAGATTCCAAGCACACTTCTCAGTTTCTTAAAGCTTTCTTCATCCGCAGAATAAGTACAGCCGACACCGCAGTCAAAAATATAGCACTTTGGGCATTCGAGTTTCTCCAAAAGAGACGACAACTTCCCTAAACTTGTATAATCCATTTTTATCTCTCTCCCTATTCAACTGGTATCCAATTATTTGCATTATAATCAACGTTTAATGTGATAGATATCCGATCATTGCTAATCTTGCTCATTTGAATGTTTTCATCTTTTACTTGCGGATTTCCGTTTACTAGCGCTAACTCTATTTCTTTGTATGCCTTGAGTTTCAGCTTGTTCTCATCTTCACAAAAAGAACCAAGATATAAGCTTTTCCCTTCATCTGCTAACTTTGCCAATATATCTTTTGTCTTTGCCGAATAAAAAGGATTTTTCTGAGACACCATAATTTGATCATCGCCAATTTCATCTTTCTTAACTTGTTCCATCAAAAATTTCTCAAATTGTTTTCTCATTTTCCCAGTGTCTCCTGTCATTTCTATGAGTGTTTGCTTTTTTTTCTTATCTTGTGCTATCCAGCTTACCTCCATGCCCATCTTGGTTTTCTCCTTTTTAAAATTGTTTTTATTACTATTCGCAGATCTACCCTACTTCTTTCTTTTATTCCCTACTATCATATTGGTTTGTACTAAAATCTGTCAATCGAAATGTTTAATAACCATCCACCACTCCGCCTTAATACCTCCAAGGGGTTATTTTATGTATTACATCACCTGAAATGACCATTTCTATTAGGTACATCCTATTTACCTCATCATTGCCCACTTTTAAATCTACGTACTCTCTAGCTAAGCCATCTCTGCTGTTTTCTTTGCTCACGTAATACACATTCATTTCCTGTATCACTTCATTTGTCGTTTTCGAGTATTCTGCTATATTTTCCCTTAAATTATTTATAGCCAATGTAGACGATATATCTCTCATTTCGTCTATAGCCTTTTGCTTATCCTCTTTCGATTTCGGTGTGTAAACTAGCCTTACGAATCTGGCCAGCTTTTCCTCCACCTCATCTTGTCTGTACCCATTTACCGTTACTATTCTATCCTCGATTTCTTTCTCTGTATTATTTTTAGCGTGTGCTGTTATGCTTATAGCTACATATAAGCTTACTACCGCTATAGTGCAGGATACTCTTTTTGCCCACATCTGCTACTACCTCCTTGTTGCTAGCCTGTACTCTACTATTTCTGTTACTGTACCATTCTCGTATGTCATTTTAAGTACATATGTGTTATTTAGTATTGATACCATCGCCACTATACAGTCTTTTGAGTAGTCTGTACCCACCATCAGGTACCCCGCATCAGTTTTTTCGCTTACCTCTAGCTTAGCTTCTTCTACGTTATCGTAATAGCTAGAATCTTTGTATCCCTTAAACTTTGTGTCAAAATGATTTTTTACTTCTTCTGATATGCTTAATTGCATGTCATCGTACCACCAAGTTTCTCCAACATATGCTTTACATAGTCTATCTATGTCTCTATCAAATATATCCTTCTCCTCTTGTGTATACTCCACTTTTGCAAGATAATACTCACGAAGTTGTTCGTACTTGATACCTTCTTTTTGTTCTCCACATCCGATCAGCGCTGCGAATGCTATAGCTACGATCATTCCCTTTGATTTCATTGTTCCTCCTGATTTACCATCTTCTTATCTGCCATCTTCATCTTATACATCGTACCAGATATCTTCATGTAAATTTCCCCGTTCTCATATGACTCGATGTATACTGGCTCAATTGTATATATACCATGACACTTTAGAGCCTCTTCTAACTCGTTTACATCGAAGTCTAATTTGTCTATTCCCACGATCTGAGGATATTCCGAACCATTCATTGGACCGACAGAATATGTATCTATGCTGTTCTTTTCTGTATCCATAAACGAGTTTATTACTATATTGGTCTGACTTGATGTTCCGGCCAGCATCCGTATTGTTGACGATACATACTCCCCATCGCTGATGCTTACTTGATTACTGTCAGTAGCCCCATACTTTCTAAACAGTTCTATTATCTGCCTCTTTGCTTCTTCTTCCATGCCAGTCTCTTTATTGGTACGATTGAGCTCTTCTATTTTTCTCTGCTCTTCCTCTAGCTGTTCCTTTGTAAACCTGGGTGTTATCGTAATTCCTACTGTATTTTCATCCGGCATTATGACTTCATCGTTTATCCACTTTTGCCCTCTACATCCGCCCATGCAGATTAAGCATATCATGATACTGACTACCCCTGCCATCTTTCTGTTTGCTATTTTCATCCTTCGCATGATTCACATCCTCCCTGTTTCGAAGCATGATACCATATTCTCAAACAAAAAACATGCCAAATTCAGCAGTTTTTTTATTTTTTTTATCTTTTTACAATCTCGATTTAGAGCTATATATGTTTTATTGCTCTTAACTTTTGACTTTTTCCTCTTCTTCTGTTGATTTCTTTTTGCAGATGATGTACAGTTAGGACGTAAGCCTTTTGGCTACTCTTTCAAACATAACCAAAAATCAGATAAAGGAGGTTTTTATCATGAACAGATTAAAGGACAAGGTTGCAGTCGTTACCGGCTCCACCAGCGGCATCGGTGTCGGCATCGCTACCTTATTTGCTGCGGAGGGCGCAAAGGTCGTCATCTGCGGAAGACGTGAGGAAAAGGGACAGGCGGTCGTAGATGAGATTAAAAAGGCGGGCGGCGAGGCCTTCTATCACTTTATGGATATTACGGCTACTGAAAGCATCGAAAAGCTTTTTGAGGATACCGCCGAAACATACGGAAAAATCGATATTCTCGTCAACAATGCCGCAAATGTGGGCTTAAAGGACGGTCGTGTGGATGAATTAAGCCTTGAAATGTGGGATCACGTGTTCCAGAGTGATTTGCGCGGCACCTTCTACACCACCAAGTGTGTTCTTCCCTATCTGCAGAAAAACGAAGCCGGCGGCTCCATCATCAACATTGGCTCGATGGCTTCCTGCGGCGGAGATCTTGGTTCCACTGCTTATGCCTGCGCCAAAGCAGGTGTTGACATGCTGACCCAGTCTACTGCGCTTCAGTACGGCAAGCAGAACATTCGCTGCAACTGTGTGCGTCCGGGACTGATTGTCACTCCCCAGAACGAGGCACATGTTCCGCAGGCACTAAAAGACATTTTCTTAAGCAATATTATGGTAAATCGCTATGGCTGCCCGGAGGATATCGGTCATATGTGCGTATACCTTGCTTCCGATGAAAGCTGCTATGTAAGCGGGCAAATTATCAATGTGGACGGAGGTCTCAACTCCCACGTTTCCACAGTTGCCCAGTTTAGAGAGCTAAATTCACGCACCTGGTAAGCAAACAGATTTTTTTAGATTGGCGGCAGAGCAAGAAAAGGCACTGCCGCCAATTGTTACGACGGCGAAATTTCCGGAAACAGCAAAGCATAGGAGGGAGGATAGAACATGTATCGCTTACCAATCGCAGCCGTCCTCTATCCTGTCGCTCTTTGCATCTTGCTTGGTCTGCTTCTGCTGGCAGTCGACTTTGGGCGCATAAGACAAAAGCATAGGATGTTATCCGGAATCCGCAGCCTTACCGATGCGATTACGCTCTCTTTTCCTCCGATTGACGGAATCGAGGATGCAGACTATCAGGAAATCATCTGTCTGATTGGACAAGAGCACCGCGCCTATCGTGCCGCTTCCTCTCAAAAGTACGCGGATATGATCGATTACTATACCGTATGGGCACACCAGATTAAGACACCGATTGCCTCCATGCGGCTCCAGCTGCAAAACGAGGACACTGCGCTCTCCCACAGACTCTCTGCAGACCTGTTTCGAATTGAGCTGTATGTAGAAATGGTAATGACCTTTCTTAGACTGGACGCAGAAAGCACCGACTATGTCATTCAGGAGTATGATTTGGATACCATTTTAAAAAAGGCAGTCAAACGATTTGCAGGGGAGTTTATCGGACGAAGGTTAAGCCTCGTTTATCAGCCGCTAAAGACAACAATCGTTACCGATGAAAAATGGCTTTCCTTTGTCATTGAGCAGGTGCTCTCCAACGCATTAAAATATACCGCCTCCGGCAGTATCACGATTACACTTGCGCCGGAGAAAAAGCTTTGTATCCGTGACACCGGAATCGGCATTGCAGCCGAGGATCTTCCCCGTATTTTTGAAAACGGATTTACGGGCAGAGGCGGCCGCACACAAAAGAATGCGAGCGGGATCGGTCTATATCTGTGCAAACGTATTTGCAGCAATTTGGGGCATACCATAACGGCAGAGTCAACCGTTGATGAGGGCACCACGATTATCCTTGATCTTGCACAGACAAAGCTTGACGTAGAGTAACTTCTTACAAAACAGTTAGATTTTTAGGGGGATTTGTAAGCCGATTCGATGGCGATGCAAATCGCCCTTTTGTACAATAAGAGCAGAAAGTTCAAAGGAGGATTTTTGTGATGCATATTTTAAATGTAAGCGGAGTTCAAAAAATATATACAACCCGCTTTGGAGGAAACAAGGTAGAAGCCTTAAAAAATGTTTCCTTCTGCGTCGAGCAAGGCGAATATGTCGCAATTATGGGAGAATCGGGCTCCGGCAAGACGACCCTGCTCAATATTTTGGCCACACTTGACAAGCCGACCTTAGGCACGATTGCGCTGGACGGAACCGATCGCAGCGCAGCTTGGCATTACAGAGCTTTTAAAAAAGTATCCCTATGAGGTCTCCGGTGGACAAAAGCAGCGTGCGGCCGTTGCAAGGGCGCTGATTACAAATCCAAAGCTGATTCTTGCGGACGAGCCGACCGGCTCTCTTGACTCAAAGGCGACCGATGAGCTGCTTTCTTTGTTTTCTAACATTCATCGTACGGGACAGACCATTCTGATGGTCACACACTCCGTTAAGGCGGCAAGTCATGCCAGCCGCATTCTTTTCATCAAGGACGGGGAGGTGTTCCATCAAATCTATCGTGGAGACCATACGAACGAGCAGCTGTATCAGATGATTTC
>JAQXLR010000231.1 GCA_029012225.1 Clostridiales bacterium | reverse complement strand
AATGCTGGGCGGCTGTGGTGTCCAAAGATCCTCACAGATCTCTGCCCCAATCACAAGCTCTTGCATGGAAGCACAGCAAAACAGCAGCTTCGTCCCCATAGGAGCCACTTTCCCTCTTGCATATTCCACCCTAACGGTCTCCTCCATTCCTGCCGTAAAATGGCGTGCCTCATAAAACTCGTTGTAGGAGGGCAGATACGTCTTCGGCACAAATCCAAGGACTTCTCCTCTGCTTAGAACTGCTGCCACATTATACAGCTTACCCCGATATGCCAGAGGAAGTCCTACAAATGAGATACAATCATATTGCCGCAAAAATTCTGCAATGCGTACAAGCGCCTCCTTGGCTCCCTCCAATAGCTTATCCTGCAAAAACAAATCTCCGCAGGTATATCCGGTCAGACAAAGCTCAGGAAACACAAGAATCTTTGCCCCGTGTGATACCGCCGCTTCAATTTCCTTACAGATTGCCTGCTCATTATAGACGGTGTCTGCCACCTTAATTTCCGGTGTTACCGCCGCTACCTTTACAAATCCGTCCTTCATAGCGAACCTCTGATTTCCCGCAGCTCATCCATATCAAAATGATAAGCCTTGTTGCAAAACTGACATTTCACTTCAATCGACTCTCCGTCGTTTATGATATCATCCAAATCCTTTTTACTCAATGTCGCAATCGCCCCGGAAACCCGCTCCTTAGAGCAGTCGCATAAAAATACTGCCTCCACCGTATCCGTAACTTCCACCCCAAATTCTCCAAGTATGAGCTCCAGCATCTGTTCCGGCGTGTTTCCATCCTCTAACATCTCTGTCACGGAGGCAATCTCTGTAATTTTCTTCTCTAACTGCTCTACCACCTCATCCTTGACAAAGGGCATCAGCTGAAGAATAAAGCCTCCTGCCTGACGCACACTATAATCTGTATCTACAAGAACGCCAAGTCCTACCGCTGACGGCACCTGCTCTGAGGTTGCAAAATAATAAGTCAAATCCTCTGCAATCTCTCCGGTCTGTAAGGCAATCTGCCCCACATAAGGCTCCTTTAGCCCCAGATCCTTTATTACATTCATAATCCCAAGACCAAGCGCTCCACCCACATCAAGCTTTCCCTGTGGATTGAGCGGAAGCGATACATCCGCTACTCTCGGAAAGCCCTTGACATGCCCATTCGCATCTGCCGTAACTGTCATCCCCAGCGCAGGACCCCCGCACTGAATCTGTATGGTCAAAAGGTCTTTTTCTCCCTTCATCATCGTTCCCATCATGGCGGCACCCGACAATAGCCTGCCCAATGCTGCCGTGATCACCGGACTTGTGCCGTGTGCCCGTCTTGCCTCCTCTACCAAAGACTTTGACGTGATGGCAAAGGCACGAATTTGGCCTTCTGCTGCGGTTGCTCTTACAATATAATCCTTCATTTTAACCTCCATTCCGAAGCGTTTGCGCAAAGGAACGCGAGTCGAATGTCAGATTCGACTCTGCGATCAAAGGATTTGTGACGCTTCGGCGCAAATCCCGGAGTGAAAAATCAGCGATCGAGCTTATTTTTCATACTACTTTCCATTCTCCTTTGCAATAATATGCATACGCTCACTTTCCTCTTTTACCGGCTCTTTCGTAAATGCATCATACGCTGCCACAAACTCCATACCGGCCTCGGAAAGCAGCTTCTTTATCGTCTCAAGCGAATACGCGCGCTGATAATGCGTCTCCTCATATTTCCGATAAAGACCACGCTCCTCCTGAATAAAAAGCGTCAAATCATATTCGTTGATTTTTGTTTCCTCATCAAAATAATTCTCCCAGATAAAGCTTCCCGCTTCTCTGCTTTCGCTTCTTGTCGCCTCCCCCAGTATCTCCTTATATTTGTATACTGTGTTCAAATCAAAGAGAAAAATACCCTTAGGATCAAGATAATTATTGACAAGGCGAAATACCTTTTTTAAATCCTCCTCCTCCAAAAGATAGTTGAGGGAGTCACAGCTGCTTATCACGGCACGAACCGTACCAAACAGCTCAAATTCCCGCATGTCCTGAAGGAGATAGAGAATGTTATCCTCGGGTGCCATCCTCTCTCTTGCAATCTCAAGCATTTCTGCAGAGCTGTCTGCACCAATCATATCATAGCCTGCCTTAGCCAGCAGTCCTGTCAGCGTTCCCGTTCCGCAGCCCAAATCCAGCAACAACCCGTCTTCTATTCCATGCTCCCGCAAAAGTGCAATGATATAGTTACTCCATTCTTGATACGGCACATCGTCCATGAACAAATCATAGACCTGTGCAAAGCTTTTGTAAGCTTCCATTTCTTTCCTCTTTTCCATCTTGATTATTTTATCCGCAGCACGTATACTAAAAAGCATATGAGGCTATCATAAGCTTTTTAGAAAAGGATTCCACAAATATGTCTGAAACTTACGAACACTATATTACCAAAAATATCAAATCATTTTATAAGCGCCGTCTGTTTGCACCCATTTTGTATCTGCTGCTGCTGTTTCTGCTCTGGCATCTCTTTTCGCTGTCAGCCCTGCTCTCTCCGGCACCCATTGATGCTTCCATGAGCTTGGAAACAGCTTACCGAAACGATATCGAATATGTGCAGACGACACTGGAGGATTTAAACTTTACCGGATATACCCGGAGTTTCTTTGGCTTCAACACAGGCTATTATTATTACACAATTCGCAACGAGGAATGTATTCTTGTTTTGCTCTCTCCCGCTACCAGTGAGGAGGGGCTTCCTATGATTGAAGAAACCTCCTTTTCCGGCAAAATCATTCTTGGGACAGGCACCGGCTTTGATACGCTCCTTGCAAATCTCTCCCAGGATTTGGACTGGACAGAAAATGGAATCCGCAACCAGGTCTCTCACTATATCATAAGCGAGCCGGACTACAATCCCATAGGAAATGCAGTGCTGCTTACGGTCTACATCGCAACCGGAGGGTATGCCCTGATATGCCTGATTCTTTTTATCCTTTTTCTCTTCTTTCCCGTGCTGTCTCCACCATGCCAAAAGCTTGCACTTTTCGGCAATCCGAAAAAGCTACTGGCACTGGCAGAAGAAGAACTGGAAACCCTGCCGCAGCTTGCAACGGAAGATATGTTCATCACAGAGCATTTCTTCATTGAGACCTCCATCTACGGAAATGCGATTGTACCGATTGATGAAATCATCTGGATATACAAGCACTCAACCCTGCACAAATTTTTCTGGTATCATTTCAGCATCTCCTACACCCTGCACATCAGTGCAAATCGCCATTTTTATATCCGATGTCCCAAAAATATCAAATCTGATATTGACGGTATCATCGATTATCTGGCAGAGGCGAACCACAATATACTGGTTGGCTTTAACGAGGAAAATCGCCTTAAGGTGCAGGAAAAGCAGGGAACACCGATGCACGTAAAAAAATTTATTGATTTTTTAAACACAAGAGTATAGTACAGCAAAGCGCTTGTCTCCTATCTGCTGGTCGTGCTGATGGATTCAATGGCCACTGCCCCGCCTCGCACCACCTCCAGGCGGTGGAATTTTGATTTTAGCAGTGCAATCAGCTCGTTATTTCGTGCTTCGGTCAGCTTGCACTCCAATAAAACACTGTCATTTCCAATGTCAACCACCTCAACATGGAATACCTGCGCAATCTGGAAGATCTCAAGCTTTTCGTCTGCCTCAATGCCTTTGATTTTCACAAACAAAATTTC
>JAQXLR010000230.1 GCA_029012225.1 Clostridiales bacterium | reverse complement strand
GTAGGACGAGAGATTGCAAGCAATCCAACCGTGCTGATGGTGGCATATCCGGTGCGTGGATTGGATATTAATTCTTCCTATACCATCTATAATCTTTTAAATGAGCAAAAGAAAAAAGGGGTTGCCGTTATCTGCGTCGGCGAGGATTTAGACGTGCTTCTCGCACTTTGCGATAAAATTATGGTGCTGTGTGGCGGAAAGATCACAGGCATTGTGGATGCGAGGGAGACGACAAAGGAAGTAATCGGACGGATGATGACGGGATTTGGAGAGGAGAGAGGTGCCAATGAGTAAAGAACATATTACGAGGAAAGAGCCATTGGTTCGCATGGGCAAGCGTGATACACTCTCTCGGACAAAGGCATGGGGAATCCGTCTGATTGCAGTAGTGCTTTCCCTGCTTGTATGCGCCTTGGTCATCGTAGCGATTACAAAACAAAATCCGATTGAGGTCTATCTGGGAATTATCGATGGAGCAATAGGCAGCAATCGCCGTATCTGGGTCACCATTCGAGAGACGATGGTATTGCTTTGCATTGCAATCGGCTTGACACCGGCGTTTAAGATGAAGTTTTGGAACATCGGGGCAGAGGGTCAGATTTTAATGGGAGCAACGGCAACGGCGGCGCTGATGATTTATGCCAAGGACGCCATGCCGAATGCCTTGTTTTTGGTTGTAATTTTTGCTGCGAGTGCGGTAGCGGGTTTGCTTTGGGGTGTGATTCCTGCGTTTTTCAAGGCATATTTTAATACAAATGAGACTTTATTTACGCTGATGCTGAATTATGTGGCGATGCAGATTGTCACGTTTTGCATTGTGTTTTGGGAGAATCCTACCGGCTCAAATACAGTCGGAATTATCAATGCGGCGACACAGAAGGGGTGGTTTCCCTCCGTATTTGGAAGCAGCTATGGGCTGAATGTCATTCTGGTGCTGATTTTGACTCTCGGCATGTATATTTACATGAAGTACAGCAAGCAGGGATATGAAATTTCGGTTGTGGGAGAGAGCCAGAATACGGCACGCTATGCCGGAATCCATGTGAGAAAGGTAATCATTCGTACCATGATGATTTCCGGAGCAATCTGTGGTATGGTAGGCGCACTCATCGTGAGTGGTGCAAGCCACACAATTTCTACCAGTACGGCAGGAGGGCGAGGGTTTACGGCGATTATCGTTGCGTGGATGTCAAAGCTTCATCCGGGAGCGATGATTCTTGCCTCCTTTTTTCTGGTATTTATGCAGCAGGGATCGATTCAGATTGCGTCTCAGTTTGGACTAAATGAAAGTGCATCCGACATTATTACGGGAATTTTGCTGTTTTTCTTGATTGGCTGTGAGTTTTTTATCAATTATAAGCTGGAGTGGCGCAAGAGAGGGAAGGAGGAGACGAAATGACATTACTGCTTACCTTTATCCAAAAGGCAATCGGACAGGGTGTTGCTATTTTGTTTGGCGCATCAGGTGAGATTATCACAGAGAAGTCAGGGAATCTGAATCTTGGAATCCCGGGAATTATGTATATGGGCGGAATTGCAGGACTGATGGGAGCCTTCTTTTATGAAAATGCGGCGAAGGAGCCGATTGCGCTTGTGGGGGTTTTGATTTCTTTGCTTTGTACATTGTTGGCATCTATGCTTGGCGGGCTGATTTACAGTTTTCTTACTATTACACTTCGGGCGAATCAGAACGTAGTGGGACTTGCGCTGACCACATTCGGAGTTGGATTTGGAAACTTTTTCGGAGGCTCGATTTCCAAGCTTGCAGGAGGGGTCGGACAGGTATCCGTGAAGGTTACCGCCGAAGCGTATCGTGCAGCCATACCGGGGCTCTCGAACCTCCCGATTGTGGGCGAGATTCTTTTTTCCTATGGATTTTTGACGTATCTCTCTGTTATTCTTGCAGTTTTGATGTCATACTTTTTAAACAGAACAAGAAGGGGCTTGAATTTGCGGGCAGTAGGAGAGAGTCCGGCGACAGCAGATGCGACAGGAATCGATGTATCCAAATATAAATATATTGCGACGATTGCGGGGGCGGCGATTGCGGGACTCGGAGGCTTGTATTTTGTGATGGAGTATCTTG
>JAQXLR010000229.1 GCA_029012225.1 Clostridiales bacterium | reverse complement strand
GCTATCATCACAGCCTGTCAAGCACAGATTCCCGTTGTAGAAACCGGAATCTTTGGTGCAGACATGAAAATATCGCTGCAAAACGATGGCCCGTTTACCATTTTATTGGATTCGGATGAAATTTTCTAATTCGAGATTCATTCTAGCATAGTTATGCTCATTATGCAATAAACTTTTCGTTAAACTTGTGTTTTGCGAAAAGTTTATTCCACTTGTGTTTCTTCTTTGCATGGATGCTTGGTGCATAAAAGCATTCCGATAAAACAGGTCAGACGATGAAGCATACATCGTCTGACCTATGTATCAAATCAATCTCTATTTTTTTCTGGCATCCATAACTTCACGATATTTTAAAATGACATCCACACAGCCTTCAATACCAAGCTTTGAGGAGTCAAGCGTCAGATGATAGCTGGAAGCATCTCCCCATTTTTTGCTTGTATAATAATTATAATAGCTGGAGCGTTGCTTATCCTGCTTTTGAATCATATCCCTTGCCTTGTTCTCCGTAATATTATTTCGAACGCTGACGGCTTTGATCCGCTGTTCCAAAGGTGAATGCACAAAAATATTGATGCAGTCACGATTGTCTGACAATGCATAATCGGCACATCTTCCGACAATCACGCAGGATTCCTGCGCAGCAATTTTCTTTATGGTATCAAATTGAGCCAGAAATACCTTGTGATTTAACGGCATATCAAGAAATGGCGTTGTGGAATAAGCATTTGCAGAATAGGTATCCATAACAAGGGAGTATAAAAAGCTATTTGTTGGTCGCTCATCATGATTCTCAAAAATTTCTTCGCAAAATCCACTGTCTTTCGCTGCTTGCTGTAATAGCTCCTTATCATATAATCGAATACCCAGACGCTTGGAAAGAGCCTCACCTACATCTTTTCCGCCACTTCCAAATTCACGTCCGATTGTATAAATTTTGTTGCCCATAATCATCCCGCCTTTCCCAAATTCTATATTATTATTATAATACATTTCATACAAAAGGGAAAGAATTATTTGAAATCAACGCAAGTCTCTTAATATTTTCTCAAAATAATCAGGAAGAGGCGCTGTCACCTCAATATATTCGTTGATGCGAGGATGCACAAAGCCAATTGTCATTGCATGCAGTGTCTGTCCCTGCAATTTATAAGGGCTTTTCCTACCTGCATACAGACTGTCGCCCAGCAGTGGATGCCCAATGCTTGCCATATGGACACGGATTTGATGTGTCCTTCCCGTTTCAAGTGAAAATTCCAGATACGTATAGTGCGCAAAATGCTCCAGTACCCGATAATGTGTAATTGCATTCTTGCCGCACCTTTCGTTGACAGCCATTTTTTTTCGGTCAATCGGATGCCTTCCGATCGGCGCATTTATCGTCCCGGCTTCCTCCTTTACAATCCCATGGACAATACCTTGATATTTGCGATTACAGGAGTGCGCCTTAAGCTGCTCGGCAATGCAAAGATGACTCTCATCATTTTTGCAGACGATCAGCGCTCCTGTCGTGTCCATATCAATGCGGTGTACAATTCCCGGACGTATTTCTCCATTAATTCCTGACAGACTGTCCTTGCAATGATATAAAACGGCATTTACCAACGTTCCCGAATCATGACCTGCAGCCGGATGCACCACCATTCCCTTTGGTTTATTTACCACGAGCACATCCTCATCCTCATATAAAATGTCAAGCGGGATGTTTTCAGGTTTCACAGATATCTCCACAGCATCCGGAATTTGCACATGAATCAAATCCTCTGCCTTTAATCGAAGGCTTGGCTTTGCGGGCTCATCATTGACCAAGACATGATTCTCCTTGATTAATTTTTGAAAAAACGAGCGGGATCTCCCCGGCTGCTCCGGAAAAAGCGTATTGAGATACTTGTCAAGCCGTTCTCCTTCTGACTCCATTTGCACTTCAAATTTCTCTATCTTCATGTGTCCCTGCTACGAGAAGAAAAAATTCTCTCGTAATCCTCTTCTTTATAATAAAATAAGCCGGTAACAATCAATAAGCATGCTGCTATCGTCACATAAATATCGGCCACATTAAAAATTGGAAAGTCAATCAAGACAAAATACAAAAAATCAATCACATAGTGGAGAGAAATCCGATCGATGAGGTTGCCGATTGCTCCCGAAAAAATAAGAACAGCCGTCAAATTCATCCAGAAAAATCGCTTATTTGACGGAATACGCTTTAAGTAAAAATAAGCCACAATAACCAGAATGATTGCTGTGAGCAATGTCAGAAATACCTGCCTGCCCTGGAGGATTCCAAAGGCCGCTCCCCTATTTTCCAGATAGCGAAGCTCAAAAACACCTTCCATCAGAACAAGGGCATCTTTGCCCTTTAGATATACCTCCGCTCCTCTTTTTGTCCATTGATCCAGAAAGATAAGCGCTATGGAGCAAATCAGTCCAATGCTCCCCTTTTTTAATATTGAATGTTCCATTTATTTTCCTCTTTCTGCTTCTTCTGCACAGATAGATTGAATCCCCATGATCAAGTCATCATCAGTCAAATCCTTACAGATATATGCCTCTCCAATTGCCTTTAACAAAATAAAGCGTATTCGATTTCCATCCATTTTTTTATCGGACTTTGTTGCAAGAAGGATGTCCGTTGGCGAAAAGCCCGAAATTCGTGTCTGAAAGCCATAGGAGGCCAATAGCGTCTCCAGCTCTGCCAAATCCTCTTTTGCAAGCAGTCCCATTTTCCAGGAAAGATAGGTTGCCGCAAGCATTCCGATTCCGACACATGCGCCATGTGACATTCGAAAATCAGAAAGCTTTTCTACCGCATGACCAATCGTATGCCCAAAATTCAGAAGTGCCCGCTCTCCCTTTTCGTTCGGGTCGCGTTCTACAACCTCCCTTTTAATATGGCAGCTTTTTTCAATCATCTCCTCCAAAATTGGCGGAGAAAGAGCAAGAATCTCTTCCTGCTTTTCCTTTAACCATTGATAATAGGCAGCATCTTTTATTAAACCATGTTTTATAATTTCTGCCATTCCCGATACAAGCTGGATTTTTGGCAGTGACCTTAGCACGGATACATTCATATAAACGAGCTTTGGCTGGTAAAAGGCACCTACCATATTCTTATACTGCAAAAAATCCACACCTGTTTTCCCACCGATACTGCTGTCCACCTGTGACAACAGCGTAGTCGGCACCTGAATGAAATCAATTCCCCGCAAATAGGTTGCGGCTGTAAATCCGGTCAAATCTCCAACGACACCGCCTCCAAGCGCAAGCAACAAATCATTTCGGTCAAAATGGTGTAGAATCAGGTGCTCGTATAGCCCACCTACCGTTTGCAGATTTTTATTTTCTTCTCCTGCCTGCATGCAGTAAGAGGTTACGACAGAAAACTCATTTTCCAGCAGACCCTTCACCTCCGATAGGTAAAGTTTGGACACATTCGAATCCGTAACAATACATATCTTTTGTTCCGGTCTGTATCCAAGCTCCGTCAGCCTTTTGGAGAGCTTGACAAACGCTCTCTCCAACTCAATCGTATATAAAACAGTATCCTCTGCTCTTACCGGAATCGTCTTTGCCATCGATCTATCCTTCCCTTCCCTTTGTGGCTAATTTTTATATAACTGATAGCAGATGCGACTGCGCCCCTTGTTCGTCTCTCCACAGCAATTTACATAGACAAAACGTCCCATTCCACGCACCGATACCAGATCCTGCTCCTTGCATAGATAGGTAGGATTTTGTGTCAATCTTCCATTTACAAAAACCTTATCTGTGCGAATCAGCTCCGATGCCTGACTTCTTGAGAGACGATAAACACAAGCAATCACAGAATCAAGGCGAGCAGATGCTACGATGCCCTCTCTGCGCTCAAAATTCTGCTGAATGCGAAGTTCAGTCGCACATATATCCGAAAGAATCACGGCAGTATGGCGTATTTTATCCAGGTTCTCCTTAAGATAGCCCACAACTCCCTCCTCGCACAAGAGATAAGAAGCGTCCTTTGCAACGAGAATATCCCCGATTTTCCCTCGGGAAAGTCCAAGACTCATAATCGCACCTAAGATGTCACGATGTCCCAGCTTTTCTGCAAATTTGGGGTAGGCAGGGACAATTTTTAACGCTGCAATCGGATATCCCCAGTCATAATAAAGAGCATCAGGAATAAAAGCTATTATCTGACGCTCTGCATTAGAAACACCGCCGAAGCTTTCCGTTTTTGTATCAAAAAGAGAGAGCGAGCGATGATAAATATTCAGTTCATTTAAGTTAAGGAAATCGCTAAATAACACAATCCCCTTTCTATCCGCCTGTCTTGATAAGTCAATCAACCTTTTTTTGCAAAGTTCTTCTTCGTTCATAATTAAAAATCCGTCTGCAAGCCTCTTGCCTGGAATGTATCAACCAGATTTAAGAAATCTCCCGAAATATCTACCGATGCCGGTGTAATAATAAAGATATAATTCGAAATCTTTTGCAGATTTCCACTGATTGCAAAGCAGGAGCCTGACGTAAAGTCGATAATGCGCTGGGCAATTTCAACGTCAAGACCTTCCACATTCAAAACCACGGTGCGATTATTTAATAACGTTTCCGTAATCTCTCTTGCATCCTCAACAGAAGACGGTTTTATCACGCAGACCTCCATTCCGGAAGCAGACATCTTCTTAGAAGGACGAATCGGAGTGATCTTTGGCGTCTGCTTCGATGCTTTCTCATGTGCCGTTTTCCTCGGCTCATAATCCTCCTCATAAAGCTCCGACTTCTTCTCTTTACGAAAACTCCCCTTTGATTTTGATGCCGACTGTTCTTCATAATCGTCATCATAATCAAAATCTTCATTATAAAAATCTTCCTCATCATCCGGACTTAACCGCATGATACTTAAGAATTTATCTAAAACACCCATCTTTTTCCACCTGCCAATAACGCTTTTCGTTGTGATAATTTCTCTCTCCAAAAATACCGGTTCCCACACGAATCATAGTAGCCCCTTCTTCAATCGCTACCATATAATCGCCGGTCATACCCATAGACAATATTTTCATAGATACATTATCTATGTTTTTGTTTGTTATGTCAACAGATAATTGCTTTATTTTTCGAAAATATGGTCGATTGTCCTCCGCATCCGTTACATAGGGTGCGATTGTCATCAGACCTTCTATCTTGACATTCTCCAGCCGGGAAATCTCCTCCACAAGAAGAATGGCATCCTCTGCTGAGGTTCCGAACTTAGATGCCTCTCCGGCAATATTTACCTCAACCAAAACCGGTACGACAAGGTTCTTCTTTTTGGCCTGAATGTTAATTTCCTCTGCCAGACGGTAGGTATCGACGGAATGAATCAGCGCAACCTTTCCAACAATAAGCTTCACCTTATTGCGCTGCAGATGTCCAATCATATGCCATTTGATATCCGAAGGAAGCTGTTCCATTTTTTCACACAGCTCCTGCACTTTATTCTCCCCGAACGCACGAATTCCTTGCTCATAAGCTTCCGATAACCGTGCAACCGGCTTGGTCTTGCTGACTGCAATCAGGGTAATTTCCTCCCTTTTTCGCCCCGCCTGCTTACAAGCTGTCTCAATATTCTTTTCCACCTCTTTTAGCTGCTCTCTCAACATGCTTTCTCCTCCCTTTATTTCACAAGCTCATGCTCTGCAATCGCTGTTCCGTCCAATGCAATATGGTCATACAGCGCAATCCCATAGCGCGTTCCCCTCTCGACTATGGCATACTCCTTACTCTGATATAAAATATTAATTTGCTTAAACACGGCATAGCCCTTGTTGATATTATAGACTCCTTGCAGCAATGCGGTATCTGTAGCGACTCGATAGGTATCCTTTGAATCTGGTTTTAAAATCAAATCATTTGCCAGCACATTCTCGCTGTCGATATAGTAAAAATCCTCCGTTTCATAATAAATGGTAGGAAGAACAAATTCTGTATGCACCTGCCCCTTTTCGTCTCTTCTCTCTCTTATTAATCCATCACGGGTAGAATCTCCGCCCTTCGTAAAGTATTCTTTTGGAATTGTATAAAACTCCTTCTCGGTAATTGCCGAATTGGGGATTTTTAATCCAGTTTCCTCCGCAAGCATCAATTCTACTTCTACGAAGCGCTCCCTTGCATAACGAATCATTGAACTTTTTAAAGTCAGCACAAGATAGTCGAAGTCATCCTTGGAAAGAATCTCATAAGTGGCATAGGTCTTTTT
>JAQXLR010000228.1 GCA_029012225.1 Clostridiales bacterium | reverse complement strand
GTCCCGCATATACTCCAAAAAATACGACGAAGCAAGTCAGTATTATAATAGGAAGAAGCTCGACAAGCTTTCTCTCCTTGCTGCCAAACTGCTTGGCATTTTCTTTTGCCTCCTGCCCAAAAAAAGCACGGATCACAACCGGAAGATAATACAACGCATTCAGCAGAGCTGATATTGACAGAGGAATGAGCAGCCAATAATTTCCGGAATCCATAATTGCCATGGAAAAATTCCATTTGCTATTAAATCCCACCAGCAGAGGGATTCCGATCATCGAAAGTCCGCCTACCGTAAAAAGTCCCATCGTAAGCGGCATCAGCATACCGATTCCTCCCATCTTATCCAGACGTCGGTTATGGGTTTGTTCAATAATGCTTCCTGCAACCAAAAATAGTGCTGACTTGGTAACTGCATGCGTAAGGATGTGGAATAAAGCTGCAAAAAGTCCCAGTTCCGTCCCAATTCCGATTCCCATGAAGATATATCCCATCTGCGCAACCGAAGAATAAGCAATCATCCTCTTTATGTCTGTTTGCATGATTGCAAGCAAGGAGCCGCAAATCATAGCGACAACTCCGACCACCATAACCACATTCATGAGATTTCGCATTGCAGTGTTTGCAATCAGCTCAAAACCAACCACCTCAAACATCATCTTAATGTAGAACACAATGTAAGCCTTCAGCACTAAGCTGGACAGCATGGCTGAAGAAGGCGACGGTGCCGTTCCATGCGCATCCGGAAGCCAAATATGGCACGGAAACAGTGCACTCTTAAATGCAACTCCAATCGTAACCAGTCCAAAGGCCCAAAGCACCGAACTGCCGTTGGCCTCCATAAAGCCGACTCCGCGCAAAGCCTGTCCAATCTCTCCCATATTCAAAGATTGTGTCATCGTATATAGGGCAATCATCCCCATCAACACGAGGCTGGAACCCAGAATAGACAACGACAGATATTTCAAGCCTGCCCGCAGGGTTTCCGGCTGGTTCTTTACCATTACAATGCCTGCCGCCGCAAAGGAGGACAGCTCAATCGCAATCAATACGCACAACAGACTGTCAAAAAATACTACCGCATTCAAGGTTCCAAGCAACGCAAGAACCAATCCATAAAACAGAGGAATCTTCTCTTTCTCCACATCATGTGCAACCATACTAGTTGATGCCCATACAATCAAAAAGCCGATGATTCCAAAAAGACAAGCCATAAAGCACTCAAGAATGCCTATATTCATAGAAACCCGGAATATTCCTTCGCCATAAGACATCTTCTGCGCTCCACCAATCAGCACGCTGTTTGTCATGAATATGGCCAAAACGGTTGCTCCCAAAGTCACTGCCAATGAAATTGTCTTTGCAATTCTGTCATTCTTTCGCAGCCAAGCCAGAAGCGCACCAATTATAAATAATAAAATGATGCCAATCGCCATAGTAAAAACACCTCTTTCTCAAATAGAATTTGTTCGATTTCTTTTACAGAAGCTGCACTCCATGTGCCAGTAAATACATGAGTGCAAAGCCAACCATACCCAATGCAAGATTGATGGCAATAAAACATGTGATGGATAATCCATAACCAACACCTGTCGCTTCCATTTCCCCATCCTTCCTGCTGCTTTCAGATGACTTGGAAAAAATTCTCACTAATACCGGGAGATAGTACATCGCATTCAAACAAGAACTGATTGCCAATGCCACAATTGGTATATAGCTGATGCTTAAGGAGCTGGTTGCCAGATATACCTTTGAGGTAAACCCTCCAAACAGAGGAATTCCCACCATGGAACATGCACCTACCAAAAATCCGATACCCGCCCACTTATTGCGATATCCGGCACCGGAAAGATCACAAATCTGCTTGCTGTGACCGGAAACCTCAATCAATCCTCCGGCCGAGGTAAACAGCAGTGGTTTTGTAAAAGCATGCACCACCATATGAAACAATCCCGCTGCCAATGTGGCCCAAGTTCCCATGCCAATCGCCATATAGATATATCCAATCTGTGCTACCGAAGAATACGCCACCATACGCTTGAGATTTCTCTCCCTGATGGCCAATACGGAGCCTCCAAGCATTCCTGCAATGCCAAGAACAAAAACGATTGTCAAGATACCCATATCGCGAATTGTCTCAATGCCGAATATACTGTAAAAAATCTTAATCATTAAGATGATATAACCCTTAACAACAAGCCCTGAAAGAATCGAGCTGGATGCCGTCGTTGCCGTTCCGTGCGCGTCCGGCAGCCATGTATGGAACGGAAACATCGCACTTTTTACCCCCAATGCCACCGTCATTAAAATTGCCGCGGCAGCCAACGGCCACGAATAGCTGTTTGTTGCAGTCAGTTCGCTCACTGCAGTCTGCAAAGAGGGAATGAGCAAATGTCCTGTAACAGAGTACAGCAGCGAAATTGCAATTAAGAAAAGTCCCGATCCCAGAAGACTCATTACCAGATACTTAATCGTAGCCTTTAAGGTATCCCCACTCTCCTTTGCCATAACGATTGCACACGAGGCCAGCGTGTTGATTTCTATAAACACATAGGCCGTGAAAAGATCATTGGTATAAATGAGAGCCAGCATAGACAAAAGCAGAAGGAACATAAAAGAAAAATAGTATTTTTGCTTTTCCTCCTTAACATCCTCACTGATTCCCTTCCTTCCTCCCAAAATTGCCAAAAACATTACCAAAGAAAAAATCAGTGCCAAAGTGCTCTCCAACAAACCAAAGCGAAGCTCGTTTCCCCATGGTGCCGGGTAGTGCCCCAGCATATAAGTAATCACTCCTCCATTTTGGACAAAAAATCCAACCAATCCCAAGGACAATATTGCAATCACTAACGTAATAATCTGGCTCAGCAGATACGCATTTTTAGATCGTTTGCCGATCAATAAGGATACCACCGCCCCAATCATGGCAAGAATAATCGTAATAAATGGAATATTATTCATCTCTCTCCTCCTGTTTATGGCAATCCTTATGCTTATGCGTTTGCGCTGCCTTTAGCACAATCCCGTCAATATCAAGCGTATGATATTGCTGATATAGTCGAAGTGTCAGTGCCAAGAAAAAGGCCGTTACACTCACAGAAACCACAATTCCTGTCAATACAAGACCGCTGGGAAGCGGATTGATATAGAGCTTTGCATCTGTAACCCCATTGCGGATAATTGGCGATAAACCTCCCGCCACGTAACCCTTTGCAGCCAAAAACAAGAAAACAGCGGTGTCCATAATATTCAGTCCAATAATCTTTTTTATTAAATTTTTTTGCAGAAGCAATGATAAAAAGCCAATTACAAAAAGTATCACTGCTGCCATTTCATAATAATTATCAAATAAATTTCCCATAGCTTCTTCCATTCTTCCCTTTCAATCGCACGAAATCCTTACTTTTCTCGTGCCTTCCAATTGGTAAACAGACTGTAGACTGCGAAAATCGTACACGCGACCACCAATCCCACACAAATATTCAAAGGAAAAATCAGACCACTGCTGAAAATGCTTCCCGGTGTCCCAAGAGGAATCCCGCTTTCGATATGATTTGCACCCGTGAGAATCGAGTATGTTTTCATAGCAATATAAGTCAGCAGAGCTACTGACATCACACCAGTACAACGCTTTACCGTAACAAATCGGCTGGTATAAGCTTCTCCAAATGCCAAGTGGCAAAGGATTAAGCCTGCTCCCAAAATGGTTCCCCCCGAAAATCCGCCTCCCGGTGATATGTGACCGTTGAATACAACGTAAATCCCATATAACAGAACGATTGGGAACACCATTCGGATAATGACCTGTGCCGGCAGCGATTCCACACACTTTTTGCTCCCATCCTCCTCGCCCTCCGCTTTTTTAGAAAGCTGTGTAAGCAGAAAAATTACTGCAATGGAGCCGGTAAAAAGAACCATAGATTCTCCGAGCGTATCAAAAGCCCTATAATCCAAAATAATACCTGCCACGACATTGACTGCTCCCGTCTCCGTCAGCCCCTCTTCCAGATATCTCTGACTTACCTCATTGAAAGCCGGAACCTCCCGCTCCCCAAAGCGGGGCAGGGCTTGTACCGTAAACAGTAAAATCGCAACCAACAGCAGTCCGCATACCAGGCTCCCCCCACGGTACATCCAGGAAACCACCTTTCTCTCCTGTCGAATTTGCGCTTGAGGTGTCTTTTCCTCATGATGCTCCTCATGATGCTCTCCGTGATGCTCCTCATGTTCATATTCAATTTCCGCAGGTATATCCGGTGAATCTGCATTGACCCAGTCTACAAAAGCACCTATCTTCCCCCGCTCGATTTCCTGATCTGTTTCATGCTTCCTGTTCATCTTCTTCCTCCCTCTCCTCTTTTAAGGCATTTACCTTTTTCAGAGTTAAAATAAATAGCAGGGTAGTAATTCCACAGCCCACTGCCGCTTCCGTAATTGCCAAATCAGGAGATTCTAAAAGCAACCATAAAACTGCCATAACCGCACTATAAGACATGAAAACAATTACCACGTTGATTAATTTTTCAATAAAAAACAGGCTGATTGCGCATGCGATAAGAAATAGTAGCAAAAGTCCAGCAAATATCGTCATAGCATTTCCTCCTTTATCTCGCATTCTTCCCTGATATTCTCATTCGTCTCCATCTCTATCTTGCAAACCAGATGACTTGCTACCGGGTTCGTAATCCAGATAAATACAGAAATCAAAATCAGTTTTAAAATGCCAGCAAGGCTGTCCGAAAAAAACATCAGTCCGATACAAACCAGAATAGAGGCAAGACTGTCACACTTTGCCGCAACATGTACCCGGTTAAGAACATACTTAAAACGGAAAATGCCAAAAGTCGCCACTCCAAACACAAATAGCCCCAGAAGAATAAATACACTTCCCAGGATAAATTTAATCATTTCCATCCGTATTGCCTCCTTTCTTCTTTGCACTTGCAAGCAAATTTTTCGCAAGGCAGACAACTGTCAGAAAGCTTAGGAGGGCATACACCAGAGCAATATCCATAAATTGACTGTCGTAGAGATATGCTCCAAGCATCAATATGAGGATAATCCCCTTAATTCCAATGAGGTTAACCGCCACTAAACGATCTGTCGTGCGAGGACCCAGTATTGCCCGAATCAGGCAGAAAAAGATGGTGATAGATAAAAAAATCATTGCAAAAATTAGTAAGACCGATTCCCTCTGCATATCACAAACCTTCCTCCAATCTTTCTATTTTTCTCTCTGACCAAGAATCCTCAAGTCCGGCAGCACTGCTGTCATCGATGGCATGTACGCAAATCCAATCATCCCCCACATCTATGGTAATCGTTCCGGGTGTCAGGGTAATGGAATTGGCCAAAGCCACCTTCCCGGCGGCAGTCTTCGCCTTTGTCCTACGATATACAATTTGCGGCTGAATCTTTGGGTCGGCAGACAGCACCAGTGCAATCACATGCACATTGGCCTTTAAAACCTCAAGCACCAGTCTTAGTAAAAATCCTAAAATTTGTCCGCTCTTTTTTACATAAAGCAAATCTTTTTGCAAACCCCAAGATGTGAACCTGCGCAAAAACCAAGTAAGTAATGCGGAAATAATAGCTCCGGTCACGATTACATCCCAAGTGATTCGACCATTAAAGACCATCCACATTACAAAAAGCATAATTGGCATTTTAATCTCCCTTCTTCTGTTGTTTTACTGCGCGAAAGTCAATCTTCTAATGACCTTCCTCTTTTGTCTGGCTGTCAGTTTCCTCTCCATGTGTTTCTTCCCCATGCTGAGCTTCCTCCCCATGCGTTTCTTCCCCATGCTGAGTTTCCTCTCCATGCGTTTCTTCTCCATGACCTCCCGGGCCATGTCCATGGTTGACATCTGCCACTACCGATACCAAAATTATGCCAATCAATATCAGTGCAGATATAAAACAGCCCAATCGCTTCATTTTTTCACCCCCATCGTTTGTTGTGATACGTTCCACAATTTCTGCTTGTTAATTAATCGTACATATTTTTTATTGTTATGACAATATATTTTTTATTATTATTAAATTTTTGTTAAAATTTCATAAAATTTTGTTTTGATTTCATTCGTATACCCTTCCCCCTACATTTTTCAAACACTTGAATTTTCAATGCCTCCACATGCTTTGTTCTTTTTTTCATACAATTTTTTTTGCATAAAAATTTGTATAAAAATGCTAAAAATAAAAAAGCCCAAAAAAAGCACAGCTACTGCAACTTCCTGCTGATAGCTGTGCTTTTGGACTTTTTCAAGCTTTTCTTGTGGTTATCACATCAACCGACTTTAATATTCATGCATGGTGGATTTGCTTACGTAAGCCCACTCCTTAGGTAGCCGTAACCCTCCTCCTCCATCTTATCATAGGGAATAAACCTTAACGCTGCGCTGTTTATACAAAAGCGTATTCCGTTCGGCGACTCCGGGTCATCCGCAAAGACATGCCCCAGATGAGAATTGGCCGCTCGGCTTCTGACCTCTACCCTTCGCATTCCGTGAGAATCATCGGCTGTCAGAAAAAAGGCATTGTCATCAATTCCACGTGAAAAAGCAGGCCATCCACAACGACTGGCATACTTATCCCCTGAGAAGAAAAGCGGCTCTCCCGATACCACATCCACATAAATGCCCTTTTCAAAAAAATCCCAATACGCATTTTCAAAGGGGCGTTCCGTTCCGCTCTCCTGTGTGACAAACAGCTGCTCCGATGTCAGCCTGCTCTCCAGCTCTTTTTTGTCCGGTCTTTTGTAGTTTGCCGGGTCTACCAGCATTCTGCCTGCAGCATCCATCCGTGCCGGAGAAATGTGACAATATCCTCCGGGGTTTTTGCTAAGATAATTCTGATGCTCCTCTTCCGCCTCATAAAAAACCGTCAATGGTGCAATTTCTACCACAAAGCGACGGTACCTCTCTTTTTCCAGGTCAACAATCCTCTCAATGCCTGCTTTTTGCTCCTCATTGATATAATAGATGCCTGTCTGATACTGACTTCCGACATCATGCCCCTGCCTGTTTTCTACGGTCGGATCGATAACCGAAAAAAAGGAAAACAGCAATGCATCCAGGCTAACCTTAGCCGGGTCATATTCTACCCTTACCGTTTCCCGAAATCCGGTAAGTCCTGTACACACATCACGATAGGTAAGTGCCCTATCCTGTTCCCAAACGCCATTGGCATACCCCGAGACCGCATCCACGACTCCCGGAATCGCCTCCATATATTTTTCCAGTCCCCAAAAACATCCGCCGGCCAGATAAATCACTTCTTTTTTCATGTCTTTTCTTCCTCCACTATCAGCAATCATTTCGCTGTACAATTTCCCCTATTCGGTGCTAACCATATTTTATCTGATTTTTTATTCCTCCGCAATTGCAATCGATTTTCTTGTATAAAAAGCGCTGTTCCTTTGTGCGTTCGCGCAGCATCCGGCCTTCCCAGGAGCAAAAAGAGCAAAATGCAGAAAGTCAAAAGCGCAGCGCTATTGCTTTTTGGCACAATCAATGCTACAATAAAATCCGAATTTAAGTGTCAGGGAGGATTTCGGGAATGAGCCCAGTTACAATTGTCTTATTAGTCATTACAATCGTCATGCTGATTGCCTTGATTGTTTTGTATTTTCTCGGCAAAAAAGCGCAGAAAAGAAAAGAGGAGCAGGATGCACAGCTTGCCGCTGTGGCACAGACCGTCACAATGCTGATTATAGATAAGAAAAAGATGCGCATCAAAGATTCCGGACTTCCGCAGGCTGTGATTGCACAGACGCCGAAGCTGATGAGCCTCTCCAAGCTTCCCATTGTAAAGGCAAAGGTTGGCCCAAGAGTCATGAGCCTGATTGCAGAGGAATCCGTCTATGATTTGATTCCTGTCAAAAAAGAGGTAAAGGCTACCGTAAGCGGCATCTACATCACAAAGGTAACCGGTGTCCGTGGCGCCTTGGAAAAACCGGAGGGGAAGAAGAGCTGGCGGGCTCGCTTGAAGGACAAGGCTGCCAGTGCCAATGAGCAGCTTGCCAAGCAGCAGGCACAGGCAAAAAAGAAAAAATAAAGCCAAAATACAGGGGATTTCAAATTTTGAAATCCCCTGTATTTTTAGATAAAATTTTCATATGTATGGTGCAATTTGCCAAAAATTGATCGTTCAGCTCAAGCACATATTCCACCCATACCTCAAGCTCGTTCTCACTCTCGCAAAGCTCCATTTTCGTCGTATCAATCCCAATCAGCAAAGTGCCGTATGGTGTATAATAATAAGTAACATTCTTTTTCCCTTTTTCAAACAGCATATGAACATTTACCGCACCCCTCTTTGTGATTTCTAAAATGTCCTTGCTAAGCTTGAGCGTATTTTTTACCGACTCCCGAAAGTCTTCCGACACCTCCTCGTAGAGGATATAATGCTTGTTATTTTTGTGATAATATTCCGCGGAGGTCATAAGCTCAACTGCTTCATCGCAAGCCTCCTTGGCAAATTGCAGACCGCTGATTGATACCACTACTTCCCTCGTCATATCCCCCTCCTTATCGCCGCTCTTTCTTTTTCCCAATTATAACAGAATCCGCTTGTGAAACCAACTTTTATTTTATTCCGAAAAGCTCAAGCAGCCGAAAGCGAAGCTCATAATCTCCCGAGGCGAAAATCTTTTCATACTCCTTCTCGCTTAGCACCTCCCGCAAGACCTCCTCTGCTTCCTCCTCCTTTATCTCATAGACGCTTCCCGAAAAGCAGAGGTTTGGATACACCACGCACCACCAATTATGCCCCTCTCCCGCTCCTATCACGATTTGAAGCGCACGGTAGCGTCCCGCCGGAAAAACATAGTCTCCGTATTCCTTGACCGGAAAATCCGCCTCTCTCAGATAGGCCTCCACGGGATAAGCATACCCCTCGTCTGCAATCGTTTTTGCCGCCGCCTCAAGAATGACATTCTTCTCCTCCAAAACGATCTGCTCTGCCTGCTCTCTGCTTTCTGTCCCCGCCAGCAGCTTACCCATCTGCTCTCCGACTGCGTCACGCACCTTTTCCTTTAGCCTCTGATCCTCCTCACTGTCGCTGTTTGCAAGCACATGGAAGCGCAAAATTTTTTCTGCGATACCCCGCTGAAGCATTCCCTGTCTTACGTATTGCGTCCCGAGCACTGCCATCAGAAAAAGACTTGCTCCAAATATTATGTATACGACTGCTTTTTGTTTTTTCATCTTCCTTCTCCTTCTTTTCCGGCGGGCAGACAACAATCCATCTGCCCGCCTGCCTTATCGTAAGTACTATTCCCGATTTTTTCCTCCTCTATACAGGCATATCAAAATTTTTACAAATTTACCCAGGTGACATGCAAATCATACACAATTTCCATCTCCTCCTCATAGCTTTTATGCGGATTTTGATACGCCACATACCAATCCCGCTTGTAGCCTCCCAGCTTTCGATAACTGTTCGTGACGTCTACAGATTCTTCCAGTGCCGCTCTCGCAATCTCATTCATATAGGCTTCTGCTTCCCGCTCAAGCTGCTGCTCCGTTATGGGTGTTCCGCCCGCAGTCCTCCGATAAAGCGTCTCTCCGTCGCAGTACACATCTACTACAATCCGTCTGCCTGCCTCCCCGTCCGCAAAGGAAATTCGATTGTGTGGGGAGGTAAGCCTGATTGCCCCCTCGGATAACACCAGCGTATACGCCTCCATCCCATTTTGGGTAAAACAGGAGAGCAGTGCTGCCGCGCTTTCCGTCATCCCCGCCGCTCTGCCCCGCTTCCATACAAAATATTTTTGTACGACAGGCACACCATCCTCTGTTCCCACAACGGGAATAAAAAGAGTCTCGCATCTGTTTTCTTTTTCCTGATACAGCATGCCAAGTGTCGGATACATCCGCTTTTTCACCTCTGATACATTCTCAAAAAACTGCTCCAGATAATTTCCAACCGACTCTCCATCCTCCCCTGTCTGCTCCATCATCGCCTTGAGATTTTCCGTTGCAACAATGTAGGTATTTCTAGGCATGTCCGCCTTTTCCTCCAAAAGCTCCAACAGCTCCTCCATGCTCTCCTCATTCTCCAAAAGCTCCTTTTCCAAAAGCATGACCTTTAAATGACTGTAATCTACCACTCGGTTTCCTGCCTGATTGACATTGAGCCACTCTTTTGCAAAGGAATCCGTATCGGCTATCCCAAGCTCAATCGGAAAGCTCCGTTCCTCAAGCTCCGCCGTATTGCAGCCGCAAAGCAGCGTGGAGGAGAGAAGAAAAAGTGCCAGCACGGAAAGCTGCTTCTTCCCCAAAAAGTGAGCTGCCCAAAGCAAAAGCGGAACGAGCACGACAAAGGGAGTCGCAATATACCACAAAAAGCGCTCATAGGCAGCAAGCATCTCCTTGCTCCGATACAGCGTACACGCCACACCAAATACTGCCAATATCACTGCAAACGCCGAGATCCTCTCTCTTTTTTGCCGACTTCTTACCGAAAGGTTGTGTCCGTCCGCCCCAACAAGAGCGCGAAGCACCGCCGCACCGTAAAATACCGTGCTGCTTAGCAGGGCATACAGCGTAAAAAACCAGATGCCAAACATAAAAGCATCCGTCCTCTTTAAAAATCCGCCGGAAATCTTTACCGTACTCATCAGTGTAACTGCGGGGAATTTCATGGAGGACAATGCCTGTGCTCCGAAAATTCCAAGCAGAATCAAATACAAAACAGCATACACTCCGCCGGAAAAAAGCAACGCCCTTTTGCCTGCCAAAAAAAGTCCCTCCCTTTTCTCCACATAATCTCCCAAAAACAATACCAGAAAAATCAAGGACAGCGGAAGAAACACCTCGTAGCCTCCCAAAAGCACATTGGAAACCTGCTCCGTAAAGATAGGTGTCCAGTAGTCGATACGGATTTC
>JAQXLR010000227.1 GCA_029012225.1 Clostridiales bacterium | reverse complement strand
CATTGGGAGCCGGTGTGGATAAACTGGCGAATACGGTGAGAGTGACACTGGGACCAAAAGGAAGAAATGTTGTTTTGGATAAGTCTTACGGTGCTCCGCTTATCACAAATGACGGTGTTACCATTGCAAAGGAAATCGAGCTTGAGGATGCGTTTGAAAATATGGGCGCACAGCTTGTAAAAGAAGTTGCAACAAAGACAAATGACGTAGCAGGAGACGGTACCACTACAGCAACTGTTCTGGCGCAGGCAATGATTCAGGAGGGAATGAAGAATCTCGAGGCAGGAGCCAACCCGATTATTCTTCGCCGCGGTATGAAAAAGGCAACCGAAAAGGCAGTGGAAGCGATTGTGGCGATGTCCTCTAAGGTAAAAGGAAAAGATCAGATTTCCAAGGTTGCGGCAATCTCTGCAGGAGATGAGGAAGTCGGCAACATGGTTGCAGATGCGATGGAGAAGGTGTCAAATGACGGTGTCATTACCATCGAAGAGTCAAAGAGCATGCAGACAGAGCTGGATTTGGTAGAAGGAATGCAGTTTGACCGTGGTTATGTATCTGCATATATGTGCACAGATATGGATAAGATGGAGGCAGTGCTTGACGATCCCTATATCTTAATTACCGATAAAAAAATCAGCAATATTCAAGAGCTTCTTCCGCTTTTGGAGCAGATTGTACAAAGCGGAGCAAGACTTCTTATTGTCGCAGAGGATGTTGAGGGCGAGGCGCTGACAACCTTGATTGTCAACAAGCTGCGTGGTACCTTTAACGTGGTGGCAGTAAAGGCTCCGGGCTATGGCGACAGAAGAAAGGCTATGCTTGAGGATATCGCAATTTTGACAGGCGGTCAGGTAATCAGCTCAGACCTTGGTCTGGAATTAAAGGATGTGACCTTAGATCAGCTGGGACGCGCAAAATCCGTAAAGATTCAGAAGGAGAATACCGTTATTGTAGACGGCGCAGGAGATAAGGATGCGATTGCAAGCAGAGTAAATCAGATTCGCGCACAGATTGAGGAGACGACCTCTGAATTTGATAAGGAAAAGCTGCAGGAGAGACTTGCAAAATTGGCAGGCGGCGTTGCGGTAATCCGTGTAGGAGCAGCAACGGAAACCGAGATGAAGGAAGCAAAGCTGCGCATGGAGGATGCGTTAAATGCAACAAGAGCAGCTGTAGAGGAAGGAATTATCGCGGGAGGCGGTTCCGCATATATCCATGCAAGCAAGGCAGTGCAGGCATTGGCAGATACGCTTGAGGGAGATGAGAAGACAGGTGCAAAGGTTATTTTGAAGGCTCTGGAGGCTCCGCTTTACTACATTGCGGCAAATGCCGGACTGGACGGCGCAGTGATTATCAATAAGGTAAAGGAAGCAAAGGAAGGCACAGGCTTTGATGCGACGGTAGAGGAGTATGTGGACATGGTAGAGAGCGGTATTCTTGACCCCGTAAAGGTAACAAGAAGCGCATTGCAGAATGCGACCTCCGTTGCATCTACCCTGCTTACAACAGAATCTGTAGTAGCAAATATTAAGGAAGACGCACCGATGATGCCGGCAGGCGGCCCGGGCGGAATGGGAATGATGTAATTGAATAGAATCTGAAAATATCCCCCTTAGGCAGAGAAAAGGCTGTCTAAGGGGGAGTTTTCATTTCAGTTGCGTTTAGAATCCCTAGTAAGGATGCTCTTATTGTTTGGACAAGATACCGTGTGACCTGCTGTCGATCGTGCTCTTTTCGATTTTGAATCCAATCTACAAGCACCCCCGCAAATGCTTCGGTATAGAACAGACAGAGAGAAGCAATCACAAAGGATGATCCTGCTGTTATACAGACAGAGGAGGCAGAGCAGAGCGGCTTCTGGCAAAAGCTGCTTGGCTTGTTTGGTCTTGACTAGAAATTAGCTTTTGGAGAAAGTGATTGACAAAAGCCGAAAACCGTGATATTATAATACCTATATAACAGGTAGGTATTATAGGAATTAAAAAAATTAAAGGAGGAAGAAAATGAAGGTCTACAAAAAAATCACGGATTTAATCGGAAAGACACCACTTTTGGAGCTGCAAAATTATGGAAAAGAGAAGGAACTGTCTGCAACGATTCTCGCAAAATTGGAATATTTTAATCCGGCAGGAAGCGTAAAGGATAGAATTGCAAAGGCGATGATTGATGAGGCAGAGCAAAAGGGACTGCTTAAGCCGGATTCTGTTATCATTGAGCCGACAAGCGGAAACACCGGTATTGGCTTGGCATCTGTTGCAGCCTCAAGAGGCTACAAAATCATTCTTACCATGCCTGAGACGATGAGTATCGAGAGGCGCAATCTGCTAAGAGCATATGGAGCGGAGCTT
Source organism: Clostridiales bacterium (assembly GCA_029012225.1). Classification (GTDB taxonomy): domain Bacteria; phylum Bacillota; class Clostridia; order Lachnospirales; family Lachnospiraceae; genus Roseburia. Next base: position 2,233 of record JAQXLR010000227.1, on the reverse strand, counting down.
GTATTGACAGAGGGGGCGAAAGGAATGAAGGGTGCCATTGCCAAGGCAGAGGAATTGGCGGCACAGACACCAAACAGCTTTATTCCGAGCCAGTTTGCCAATCAGGCCAATCCGACCATACACAAGCATACGACAGGACCTGAAATCTGGGAAGATACGGAAGGAAAAGTAGATATTTTTGTCGCGGGAGTCGGCACAGGCGGAACGATATCAGGAGTAGGCGGCTACTTAAAATCGAAAAATCCAAATATTCAGGTTGTGGCGGTGGAGCCTGCAGGATCTCCTGTCTTATCAAAGGGGACACCAGGCGCGCACAAGATTCAGGGGATTGGAGCGGGCTTTGTGCCGGATACCTTAAATACTGAGATTTATGATGAGATTATCACAGTAGAGAACGAAGAAGCCTTTGAAACAGGCAGAATCTTAGCAAAAAAAGAGGGAGTTCTGGTCGGAATTTCATCAGGCGCTGCAGTGTTTGCGGCCACTCAGCTTGCAAAGAGACCGGAAAATAAGGGAAAAGTGATTGCTGTTGTTTTGCCGGATACGGGAGAAAGATACCTGTCTACACCGATGTTTGCGGAGTAGAGCCTCTTTTAGATGACGTAATCGTTTGCATAATTTTCTTGTTGCTTATTTAAGATATCCTGCAAGGTGATGCTATCCAGATAATTTTGAATCAAGTCATTGAGCCCCTGCCAAACGAAAAGTGTTGGGCATGCACTGCCATTCTCGCATTGGTTGGGCATGTGTTTCAGACAGGAAACAGGGGCAAGGCTGTTCTCCGTAAGACGCAAAATCATCCCAACCGTATATTGGGAGGGAGCTTTTGCCAGCTTATATCCGCCATGGAAGCCGCGGCTTGTCAGTAAGATGCCTGATTTGCTGAGAATCGCTACAATCTGCTCCAGATATTTTTTTGATATATTTTGTCTTTTTGCAATGTCTTTTAAGGCGATATAGCCTTCGTTTTCGTGCTCTGCCAGGTCTAACAATATTCTGATTGCATATCTTCCCTTCGTTGAAATCTTCATGAAAACCACCTCATTTCTATGCTATTATCATAATATGTCCTTCGTCGGTTTTCAAGGAAAACAGATCGATTGCGTGTTCGTGGCCTGTTCCTTTGGCGGAAAGAAGCAAACTTTTGCGGGAAGGGAATTGCGGACAGCGTGAAAATATATTAGAATAAAAAAGTATACTGCAGGATGAAGCATGAGGAGGATGTTCGTGAAAAAAATAGAAGAACTGATTGCATATGGAAGAAAACACGATTGCTCGGACATTCATCTGACCTATGGCCTTGAGCCGGTTGTGCGGTGCCATGGAAACCTGGTGCCCTTACAGGGTTATGGAGTGATGGATGATGATATGCTGGAGGAGTTGCTCGGTGAGATTTTAGAGAAGGGAAATGGCAGGCCCGGAGGCGGCCGTGAAAGGATAGATACAGACTTGACCTATGAGACAAAAGAGGGGAGCAGAAACCGCATCCATATTTATAGGCAGCAAGGACATCCTGCTTTGGCAATTCGGCTTTTAAGCATGCATGTGCCTACCTTTTCGGAGCTTTCTCTTCCTCCTGTTTTTGAAGATATTCTCTCCCTGCAGCAGGGATTGGTGCTCATAACAGGCTCTGCCGGAAGCGGAAAGTCAACCACGCTTGCAGCATGTATTGAGGAAATGAACTGCAGACAGAGCAAGCATATTGTTACAATTGAGGATCCGATTGAGTATTGCTACAGCAGCAAGAAGTCAATTGTAAATCAGCGGGAAGTGGGAGTGGATACGGAGGATTTTGCGACAGCACTGCGCAGCGCCTTGCGGGAGGATTCTGACATTGTTTTTGTGGGAGAATTAAAGGATGAGGAAACGGTAAGGGAGGCTGTGCATGCAGCAGAAACAGGAAGGCTTGTTTTTTCTGCTTTGCATGTGACCGGTGTACAATCGGCAATTCGCCACTTGATTGGAATCTTTCCGGAGCAGCAGCAACAGCAGATGAAGAGAAGGATTTCCTCGACACTTCGTGCGGTGGTTTCCCAGCAGCTTGTTCCGACAGAGGATGGAATGGGGCGGAAGGCAGAGTATGAGGTCTTACTGCGAAAGGAGGATGGGACACAGGTAACCTATCCGGAGCAGAGATGATTTTATTTTCTGGTAGCGGATTTGAAAAAATTGTGATATACTCGCAAGGTACATGCCTTAGAAGAGTCTGATTTGCTTGCAGGAGATACAAAAA
>JAQXLR010000226.1 GCA_029012225.1 Clostridiales bacterium | reverse complement strand
ACGGCTGTAAACCCACCAATATCAAACAGGTACCGATGCAGTCCGCCAATCAGGGCTGTCCCCATCCCCACATAAGGTCCTCCCAAAAGACCTGCTGCCAGAACACCGATAACCCGCGTATTGACGATGGCTCCCTGTGTCCTGACTCCGGTATATGTGGAGCAAATGCTGATCAGTCCAAAAAGAACGGATAAGGCAATACAGCTTTTTACCGTGTGCTTGCCTTCTGTCAGCATATTGCGCACGACCGTCAGGGTCGTTAAGGTATTGGCAATCAAAACCAACAGACCGATATTTAAGAGCAGATTAAAAAACATCGTGTCTTCCATAACTTTCCCTTTTTCTTTGTCTAAGCTTGATGGGAGGATTCCTCCTCCTTCTCGCTTACAGTCGACTTACTCTTAGGCGTACCATCGCAGTTGCGCTCCATCTGACAATAATGCGGACATCCACCGCACATCTTGCCCCCTAAGGCAGCTCCTTTTTTCCTAGAATCATTAATCAGCCAAAAGGCTGCGCCGATAAGCAATGCTACACCAATCAGTGCAAGCCAGTCTGATAAGGTCATCGTAGAGAATATACTCATATGTACCTCCTTTTCTCTGTGGTAAAACAGCTTGTTTTTTTACCATCATATCTGCTTCCCCACTGCTTGTCAAGGACTAGCATAGCGCGCTTTCCCGTTTAATTTATTGTCTGCTGGTATTCCTCATAGGTCATAAGCTTCCAAGTATCATTGACGATACCAAGCTCTCTTAAGGTGCGCTCTATATTGGTGCACTCCGGTCCGAAGTACACATAGATTGTGCCCGTCGTCGCCTTCTTCTGCTCGGTAATCTCTGTATCCCCTCTATAACCTTCGTAATAGTCCCACACACCATAAATACCATCTCTGTTCAAATAATCCATGCAAATCCTGTTTTCATACCCCTGCATATCCTGATATCTGGAATAAATGCTATACGGCGCAAAATTCCCTTCCCGGATATCCTCCTGTATCGCCGTAAGAACAGCCTCCAGCTCCTTTCCGTCCAGATAATAATTTTTGCTTTGCCCGTTATCCGAATACAAAGAAATCTCGCCGGAGTAATAAATATTATTCTCATAGTCCCAGCCCAAAAGATAGCGGCTTAGGTTTTTTTCCTCCTGCTCCCATGCCAGAATCCTTCCCGCCGGAGAGGAGCTGTCCGCAATATCCTTTTCCTGAATAGACAGCGGATATCTTCTTATCAGCGTAGACCCATCCTTCAAATAGTAAGTAAACGTAGTGTAATAATAGTCTTCGCCATCCTGCATATGTTCCAGATAATTCTCCTCCTCATCAAGGACCATTTGATGAATTTCAAGCAGCTGGGGAAGCCTCTCCTCCTCAATACCCATCGGAAAATCCATATAAACATATGCCAGTTCCACTTCCTCTGCGGCCGGAATCTTCCTCTCAAGTCCGAACACATCCATCTCAAACAGACCAACCAATGAAATCGCCACTGCGGCAAATGCTGCCCATTCGAGGATTCTCCTTTTCTGAAACACCCGAAAGCTCTTTTGCAAAAGCATCTGTGCCCCGAAAAAGCAAAGCGTCCCCAAAATAAGGATGAGCGCAACAAGCCAGAAAAAGACCCTCTGATTTCCGTAATCGGAAAGAATGTCTGTTATCGCAACAGACACACCGATTCCTCCGCACAAGGCAACGCCCCATCGAAAAATCGGCTTTATGATTCCGATGCTAATCATCTCTCCCGCGCACTCAATCTGTCTCCTTTTATAGAGCTGGTATGCCAGAAAAATAAGAACAACCGCCACTATGGCATAGATGCCGATTGCCCTTCCCCCGCTAATCTCAATTCCGATTGGACTTTCCGATACTTGATCGTAACTATAATGAACCTGCACATTCTCGGTGAGATAATAAAGCGGCGATAAGACATAGGATGCACTTAAGGTATGATAATCCTCGACTCCATAGCAGACCAGCTCAACCAAGGAAAATACCGTATTCAATCCCCCCACATACAAAAGGTTCACCACAAGATAGTAAACCGGCATCGCCAGAAGCTGCCCGGTAAACATGGCTACAAAGACTGCCATTGAGTAAGAAAAAAAAGTCATTCCCACCATATACAAAAACATTTGGAACAGATACTGGATGTGGGTAATCTGATAGGCTGTGCAGACAAGCACAGACATCAGAAACGCAATCACCTGAGGCACCAGCAAAAATAGGATACCGGAAATATAATTTGTCACAAACAGCTCCAGTCGGTAAAACGGAAGAGAATGTATCATATTGGCCTGTCTTGCCGAATACAGGTAGGAAAAAACTGCCATTGCCATAATACAAGAGGCTCCAAAAATAGGAAGCACCTTCATTCCGATCCGAATGCCGGAAAGCAGGACGGAATAGGCAAGCTCCTCCTGCGCATAGTTCATATAATATACGCTTTGCCCGGACATCCTTACCCACATATAAATGGGCAGGATGAGCAGCAGATAGCCCAGATACCCTACCCATAGAGGCCAGTAGCGAACGAGGTTCTTCTTCCATATCGTCAGATTAAAACAGGATGTCTTTGATTTCATAATTCGCCCCTCCCAGCTCATAGATAAAAATTTCCTCCAAGGTAAGCGGCAATATATCCACAATGGCAGAATCGTCTTTTGTAAGTGTCCTCACAGCCTCCGTTGGATTCCCCTTTACAATCAGCGTATAAACTCTCCCTGTATTTGATATATGAAGCACCTCAAAATGATCTGCAAGCTTTGGCGCACCGCTTGCACAGGCAATCTGAATTTTAGTCACATTGCTCTGCAAATCGCTAAGAGAACGCTCGACTCGGATTCTTCCCTCATGCATAATTCCCACATGGTCACACACATCCTCCAATTCACGAAGATTATGGGAGGATACAAGCACCGTCATTTGATTCTCTGCCACCTCGGACATTAAAATACTCCAAATCTGTCTGCGCATAACAGGATCCAGTCCGTCCACCGGCTCGTCTAAAATCATAAGTTCGGGCTTACAGCAGATTGCAAGCCAAAATGCCACCTGCTTTTGCATTCCCTTGGAAAGTCGCCTAATATTCCTTTTGATGTCAATGCCCGGAAAAAATTCCTGCATCCGATAAAACAGCTTTGCATCAAATTTGGGATAGATGCCCTCATAAAAGCGTTTCATCTCCATCGTATCT
>JAQXLR010000225.1 GCA_029012225.1 Clostridiales bacterium | reverse complement strand
TGCTGCAATTTCCTTGGGATCCTTTTCCGGCTTTGAGAGATTAATGGTAAGATCAAGGCTCCCAAACTCTGTTTCTACCACCCATTTTAAATCTCTCTTGATACGATATCTTCGAATATAGTCGCTGTCGCAGCTTAGTTTATAAAAATAGTCTGTCGCAGCCTTCGCACCATTCTGATTCTTTTGCTCGTAAAATCTTGCAATAACCTCACTTGGTCTTGGCACAAGCGTACTCATAATCCTTGTGTCAAACAAATCACGGTGTGTTGTCGTATTCTCTGCAACCAAGCCCTCTGTCACGGCATAATCCAGCATATCCGCAAGGATACGCTCCAATGCATTCTCTGCCGACTCCTCCGTCATAGGCCGACGCATCCCACCGGCTTCCCAAAATTCCTCATCCGGCTCTCTCAGACAAAATAAGTCTAAAAGCCGATTTATCGTATATCTTTCATCTGCCTTTGCAATTAACCCTGTTGCAAGCCCATACTCCGTCAATGCTGCAATCCTCTCCTGTATCATCCTGCTTCCCACGCCTTTCCACACTCCTCTTTTTCCTTTTCTTCTCGCTCCTCTCTTTTGTAATTATACTGTCTGTCTTTCCCTTTTCAATCCGTCCCCGACATCCTGCAACAAAGTGAAAAAATCCCGCAACAAAAATACATATTTCCTTCTTTCCTCATCTTTTCCTATTTTCCACTCTCCGTTCCCGGAAGTGTATAGACAAGCACGGCATATCCCTGACTGATTGTCTCATAGATTATTTTCGCCACAGAAGACGGCAGATTGATACAACCATGTGAGCCATTTGTCAGATAAATCTCTCCACCGAAGCTTTTTCGCCACGATGCATCATGCATTCCCACATCTCCCGCAAACGGCATCCAGTATTTCACGGGCGTTGCGTAATCCTCTCCTCGAAGTACTGCATTTCTCGTCTTGTAGGTTACCGGGAAGACTCCTGTGGGTGTGGAATAGCCACGAGCCACATTTCCGGAAACAAAATCACTCTCTACCACCAGCTGTCCGTTTTGATATAAAAACAGGTGCTGTGCCGTCAGATTGATTTCCACATAAGAATCTCCGTAATCATTGCCCTCGTGGCTGTTTGCTCTTTGGGCATAAATCGGCTCTCGCTCTACATCCCGACCTGCTGCCAAGTCTGCCAGAAGCTGCCTTACCTCCTTTTCATTATCAATCTTCCATCCATAAGATCCTCCGGAAATTGTAACACTTCTTCCATAGGAGGTCTCCAATGTCTTTGTCGTATAGGCTGTATTGTATTTCCCTGCCAGCTCCTTTATGTACTCGTAGACTGCAGCCTCATCGATTGCAACGCTTCCTTCCTCCGCAGAAAGCCATTGACTGATTTGATTGCCGCCTAGTCTTTCCGATTTCTCTCCAAAGCGATAAGTAATCGTAACGCTCGTATATCGGTTTAACTCATCAAGGAGCTCTGCCAGTTGCGGATGGTCGTCTCCTACCGGAGGCTCTTGATAGCATCCCGCCTCCTCCAAAATCAGTTCCTCCTCCACGGACAAAATCGCCTTCCGCACCGCCTCCCGAAATGCTTTCTGATCAATGGTTGTTCCGTAATCAGCCTTTACCGGGATATAACCCACCCCTTCCTGATAAAGATAGGTCGCACTGGACGGCGCACGCTGATTTTCCTGCTTCATGCAGGAAAGTTTTTGTATCTCGGTCTCCAAAGCCTCCTTATCATATGTTACCACCTTATCAAGGGTAAGCTTTTCCTTCTGAAAAAGCTTTATCAGCCATGCAAATCCACTCTGGTTTTGAATCAGCCTGCTCATCTCATCGTCAAACACCGGCGTCAAAGAAATACTGCTCCCAAGGATTTTTTCGCTTTTTGCCTCCCGCATTGTCAGTGTCAGAGAGTAGCGCCTAATCTTCCTGCTGATTCTCGCTTCTGCCTCCTTGGCATCGCAGCCTCCGACGTTTACCCCATCCACCGTTGTGCCAAAGCAAAAATGACTCTGGAAAAAGATGGCGATTCCCATATAAAGCATTGCCACGAGCGTTATCATAATTGTCAATATCAGCGTCATATGGCTTTGTTTCCGCTTTTTTTTGTTTATCCTGCTCATCTCCCTCCGCTTCCCCTTCCTCTAAATATATCTGTTTGTCCCGCAAAGTATACACTTTCATTATAATTTGCTGTGATTGCTTGTCAATCCATCGCTCCTTCTCTCATGCAACTGTATTCCTGCACAAAAAGCAGTGCTTTTACTTAAGAAAAATTTAAATTTTGAATAATCTTTCTTAAAAAAACAAGAAGCACATTGTCTCGCCAAAAGTGCTGTGCTATAATCGCAAACAAAAGTGAAACACTAGAATGACTGATATGGAGGATTGCAATGAGAACCTTTTTCGATAAACACAAGCACAGTCTTTTTCTTTTATATTTTCTGATTTATACGCCCTGGTTCGGATATTTGGAGCGAACTGTTACCACACACTTTCATGTCATACATATGGCAATCGATGATTATATCCCCTTTTGTGAATATTTTATCGTGCCGTACCTTTTGTGGTTTGCTTATGTCGCTGTGGGAGTTGCATATTTTTATCGGAAGAACAGAGAGGACTACACAAAGCTTTGCGTCATGCTTTTTACAGGGATGACCGTCTTCCTTGTCATATCGACGCTCTACCCAAACGGTCATTATCTCCGTCCGACTGACTTTGCCCGGGATAATATTTTTGTGGATGCCGTAAAATGGCTCTATGCCACCGATACCTCCACAAATCTCTTCCCCAGCATTCATGTATTTAATTCCATCGCCATCCATGTGGCAGTATGGAAATCAGAGGATTTAAAGGAGAAGCGCATGATACGATTTGGCTCTGCTGTCATGATGAGCTCCATTATTCTTTCTACCATGTTTTTAAAACAGCATTCCGTATTCGATGTACTGACTGCTCTGGTTATGGCAAGCTTTTTATATACCTTCATCTACGGAACGAACGCAGGCAAACTTTTCGTGCGCCAGCGAGGCAAATACGAGCGAAAGCTGCCACAAATATAGGCAGCTTTACATTCGCTCCAGCTCCTCCAGCCAAATGCGCGCACAGGCATCGGAGGGCATCCGCAAATCTCCTCGCGGCGATACTGCCACGCTTCCGACTTTTGGCCCATCCGGCAGGCAGGAGCGTTTAAACTGCTGCGCAAAAAATCTACGGTAAAAAGTCTTCTGCCATTTTAAGATAACGGCATCTTCGTATACCCCTTCAAAAGCAATTTTTGCAAGGCGGTATACCTTCCTTGGAGAAAATCCCTGACGCAACATATAGTACAAAAAGAAATCATGCAGCTCATAGGGTCCAACCAGTTCTTCCGTACACTGTGAAATCTTCCCATCCTTTGGCGGAAGCAGCTCAGGAGAAACCGGTGTATCCAGAATATCCGACAATACCTTCTCCAGCGCCTTATCCGCACAGGTATCCGCATAGTAGCGTACCAGATGGCGTACAAGCGTTTTAGGGACAGAAGCATTGACCCCATACATGGACATATGATCCCCGTTGTAGGTTGCCCAGCCAAGTGCAAGCTCCGACAAATCCCCTGTTCCGATTACCATTCCGTTTTCCTTGTTTGCAATGTCCATCAAAATCTGTGTTCGCTCTCTTGCCTGTGCATTTTCATAGGTTACATCATGCAAACAGGCGTCCTGGCCGATGTCGCGGAAATGAACGTTTACCGCTTCCTTGATGTCCACCTCAAAAAAATCTGCTCCCAGAGCTTTAATCAGCGCAACTGCATTCTCATAGGTGCGATCTGTGGTTCCAAAGCCCGGCATAGTTACCGCCTTGATCTTTTTACGCTTCAACCCGAGTCCGTCAAAGGCTCGCACCGTTACAAGCAGTGCCAGCGTAGAATCCAGTCCGCCCGAAATACCGACGATGGCTGTCTTGCATCCGGTATGCTTTAAACGCTGCTTTAATCCTGACGCTTGAATTGCCAGGATTTCATCACAACGATTTTTCCAATCCTCCTTATTGTCCGGAACAAAGGGCAGTGGAGCAATAAAACCGGTTAATTCTGTTTCCTCTATGTCAAGAGAAAACATTACTGTTTGATACCCATCCTCTGCCATCGTGAAGGTGCTCATTCTCCTGCGTTCTGCCAAAATCCGTTTCAAATCAAGCTCCGCAAAAATACTTTCATTTTGAAAACGCACAGACTCCTTCATCAGTCTTCCGTTCTCCGCAATGAGATTATGTCCGGAATATACTACATCCTGCGTGGATTCGCCTGCTCCCGCACTGGCATACAAATAGCCGCAAAGCAAGCGTGCCGACTGCCCTCTTACCAAATCTCTGCGATAAATTCCCTTGCCTGTTGTCTCATCCGAAGCAGAAGGATTCACAATTACCGTTGCTCCGTTTCTTGCATGGCGAATGCTGGGCGGCTGCGGTGTCCAAAGATC
>JAQXLR010000224.1 GCA_029012225.1 Clostridiales bacterium | reverse complement strand
TCCAGACCGCTTTTTGTATAACACTTCACGTTTTGAAATTCTTCTATATATTGGCTGTATACCGGAATATAGCTCTGCTCCTTCTCGGAAATCGGTGCTGCCAAGGTCTGCAAGGTCGCAATATCTCCTGCCGCATATGCTGCATAATACTGTGTAATCAGCTGATTAATCTCCGGGTATGCATCTACTTGATACGGCTCTTCCACCTTCTCGACAACCGCCGTTCCTTCTACTTCTACAACATTTGGCACATTCTTTGGAGCGCCAAAACGTACAAGCAGCAAAAGAAGTACGACAAACAAGGCTCCTGCAGCAAAATATTTCAGATTCTTTTTTACAAACGCAATTGCTTTTTCAAAATTTTCTCTATTTGGTAACTTATCTTTTGTATTCCTTGCATTCGATTCCTGCATCTATCCCACACCATCCTCTTTTAGATAAACTGTTGATTTAGAAAATTATGAATGCACCCGGCGGGAATCGAACCCGCATTGCCGGAGTCGGAGTCCGGTGTTCTATCCATTAGACTACGGTTGCCTGTGTTCCAAAAGGTTTCTGCTTTATGGATCTTAGACGCATTTTTAATAGTAGCACAAGATTTCCTGCATGTCAATTAGCAAAATGAGTGCTGCCAGTCTCACCGACAACCTTCATCCTGCTAATATGACCCTCGCTTATCGCCTTATCTTGATCCATATGGTTCTTACGCCCTCGCTTTGTACATCACAAAAAACAAGCGGCATACAGAAGGAATCTCGTTCTTCTTTTCTTTACCCTCTCTCCCGCGCCTCGCTTTCATGAAGCAGCTCCAAAATATCCAGGAGGCAATTCATCTCAAATTGTCCCGGTGCACTGGCACGCTTGTGTGCCCCAAAGGTCACACAGGAGCCGAAGGTTTCTCCGCACAGTCTGCTGATGCTTCCCATGCTCCCCATCGACATCGTGATGATTGGCACATCGGGATTTTCCTCTGCAAATTGCGCCGTTACTGTCAAAAGATTTCGTACATCCTCCCTCGTATGAGGCATGACCGCCAGCTTTACGAGGTCGGCTCCACCCTCACACATTTTTTCCAACAGCATTTTCATAACCTCAAGGGAAGGTGTTCCATCAAAGTCATGATGGGATGCGACAATGGCAACTCCCTTTTTGTGAAGTCTTCTTATCTCTCGAAACGCATGCTCCTCCTCAAGAAACTCCAAATCCAGCAAATCCACGCATCCGGATTCTGTCGCAAGGTCATGGATGTCCATCATCATTTCCGCATCTGCCTCTGCCTCTCCTCCCTGCTTTTTTGTCCGAAACGTATATAAAAACAGTTTTTTTTCGAAATAAGGTGCCACTGCATGAAGAATCTCTCGGATTGCGTTGCAATCATTCGCCTTCTCAAAAGCATCCACCCTCCACTCTATGATATCGGCTCGACTCTCTGCTAAAAATGCAATCTCTCGGATAATCTCCTCCTTCGTGCGCTCCATTACCGCTACACACAGCAATGGTCTTCCTATCCCAAACGTCTTCCCTTTTATTTCCAATCTCTTCATCCTGTGCTCCTCCATCCCGATTTCCCTCACAGCTCTTTTCGTCCTTGGCATCGCCGGTTGGGCATGTATGTAAGCTATTATATTCCATCTATTGGCATTATGCAAATATTTGACAGATCGGATATTTTCCTTTAAGATATTCCTATTTAGGAAGATTTTAAGAGATTTGGAGGAAACCATGAGCTTTACGTTTTTAAACAAATTACCATCTCCTGATGAGATTAAGAGCAAATATCCGCTTTCTTCACAAATGCAGAACTTAAAAAAAGAGAGAGACGCTGCAATCCGCAATGTCATTACAGGAGAAGATGACCGCTTTCTTGTCATTATCGGTCCTTGCTCCGCAGACAATGAGGATTCCGTTTGTGACTATGTCAGCCGCCTTGCGCCGATTCAGGAGGATGTCAAGGAAAAATTACTTCTCATTCCGCGCATCTACACAAACAAGCCGCGTACCACCGGCGAAGGCTATAAAGGCATTGCCTCTCAGCCTGACCCGGAAAAGGCTCCCGATATGATTGAGGGATTGATTGCAATGCGAAAAATGCACATCCGAGCTATCGCAGAAAGCAGCTTAACGTGTGCCGATGAAATGCTCTATCCCGAAAACTGGGGATATGTAGAGGATCTGCTCTCCTATGTTGCAATCGGTGCACGCTCCGTTGAGGATCAGCAGCATCGCCTGACGGTCAGCGGCTTTGATGTCGCGGCAGGAATGAAAAATCCGACAAGCGGTGATTTTTCTGTCATGCTCAATTCCGTTTACGCTGCCCAGCATCCCCACCATTTTGTTTATCGTGGCTATGAGGTTGAGACGACAGGCAACCCTCTGACCCACGTAGTGCTTCGCGGTGCAGTCAGCAAGCATGGCAACAGCACACAGAATTATCACTACGAAGATTTAATTCGCCTTTGTGAAATGTATGAAAAAATGGAGCTGCACAATCCGGCTGCAGTTGTAGATGTGAATCACTCAAATTCTGCCAAGCAATTTAAGGAGCAGATTCGAATTGTAAAGGAGGTCATGTATAATCGTCAGATTTCGACTGAAATCCACAAGATGGTAAAGGGAGTCATGATTGAAAGCTACATTGAGGAGGGCTGCCAGAAAATAGGAAGCCACATTTACGGAAAATCCATCACTGATCCCTGTCTTGGCTGGGAAGATTCCAAAAAGCTCATCTACCACATTGCAGATATGTGCTGACAGGAAAGAAATGTACCTTCCCACATGAACGAAGGAAGTTTCTTCTATGACATAAAACAAACGCATCCACTCTGTTTTCTTAACTCCGTGGATGCGTTTGTCTATAGACTTCTCTTATGCTGCCTTGACCAAGCCTTGCATAAACCTGTGTTGTGGAAAGCTCGGAATGTCCCATCAGCTCCTGCACCGCTTTTAAGTCCGCTCCATTTCCCACCAGATGGGCAGCAAAGGAATGGCGAAGCATGTGCGGTGTAATCTCTGTCTTGATTCCGGCCTTTTTGCCATAAGCCTTCATCAGCTTCCAGAAGCCCTGTCTGCTCATCGCCTGTCCTGCACAATTTGTAAAAAGCCATTCCCCTCCATCCGAAGCAACAAAAAAAGCCCGTCCGTGCTCCAGATAAGCCTGCAAGGCCTTTTTGGCGATTCCCCCAAACGGAATGCTTCGCTCCTTGTGCGCATCCTTGCAGGTAATGTATTCCATTTGCAAATTTACGTCTGCCACTTTTAGGGAGATGAGCTCAGACACCCGAATCCCCGTAGCATAAAGAAGCTCCAGCATTGCCTTGTCGCGAAGGCTTTTGGGTGTCGTCCCTGCAGTTTGCTCCAAAAGTCTTGTCACCTCATCCGCAGACAAAATGCTTGGCATCTTCTTCTCTATTTTGGGTGCCTTTAAATCCTCCGCAGGATCGTACTCTAAGAGCTTTTGTTTTACAAGATATTGAAAAAATGCTTTCATAGACGCAATACTTCTTGAGATGGTCGCAGGCTTTCTTCCCTCTTTTTCCAAAAAAAGAAGATAAGAATTTAAACTTGTTGCTGTTACCTCATGTCGTCTGCAGATTCCCTGCCTCTCCAGATAACAATTCATTTTCTTTAAATCACGTGCATAAGAAATCTCTGTATTCTCAGACGTATGCTTTTTCTCATGAAGATATTGGATAAAATTTTGAATCTCTTGTATCATAACCTTCTCCGCTTTGGCGAATGATCTCTCCCCTGCGTTTCCGCATTTTGTAGCATTTCTCCCAATGAGAACTTTTTTCTATTATAATTCAGAAGATAGGCGAAAAGCAATGCGTTTCAGAAAATTTTTAATATGAGCCCCATAAGAATTGGCTGTATGTAACTCTCGGAAAGGACACCGAGCAAAAAAATGCCAGAAAGCACCAAAAGAATTCCTGCCATGGTAATTCTTTCTTTTCCACTCATACTCCCATAGAGCCTATGGTCTTCTACGGCTGTTCGATACCTTGCATACAAAGCAATACCGGCCTGATAAAAAATCCAGTGTGGCAGCATTCCGGCAAGGAGCATCAAAATCCCTCGTACGCCCAGATTGACGAGTGCCGCAACCGAAAGAAAGCCAAATACGGCTGCAAGAATACTCTCCGCTATCCAAAATAACCGCTTTCCCTTTCCGATTCTGCCA
>JAQXLR010000223.1 GCA_029012225.1 Clostridiales bacterium | reverse complement strand
AAGTGCCTTCTCTGCCAAAGCGCCATGCCCAATCTCACGACGTCCCGGTCCTCGGGAGACCTTCGTCTCTCCGACCGAATAGGAGGGGAAATTATAATGATGCATATATCGCTTGGTTGTGATATTCTCATCCAAACCGTCCACTCTTTGCACCTCTGATAAGGGCGCCAAGGTTACAATATCACAAATCTGCGTCTGTCCGCGCGTGAACATGGCAGACCCATGCACGCGAGGAATCAAATCTACCTCAGCAGACAGCGGGCGAATCTGATCAATCGCTCGACCGTCAGGACGCTTGTGATCCTTTAAAATCATCTTTCGCACCGTCTTCTTCTGATACTGATAAACTGCCTCGCCGAGCATGGAGAGCCAGTCCTCTTTTTCTGCAAAGGCCTCTTCCAGCTTGTCCGTAATGACGCGAATGTTTTCCTCACGCTTTTGTTTTTCATCGGTAAAGACTGCCTGCTCCATCTCATCCGGAGGCACAATCTCTTTGATTGCCGAAAACATTTCTTCCGGAATCGCACAGCTTGTATACGTATGCTTCGGCTTTCCAACCTCAGCGCAAATCTCTTTGACAAATGCAAGAATCGTCTGATTTATGTCATGGCATTTATAGATTGCCTCGAGCATCTTATCCTCCGGAACCTCATTTGCTCCTGCCTCAATCATGACAACCTTCTCTGCCGTAGAGGCAACGGTCAGCTGCAAATCTCCTTCATCCCACTCCTTTTGAGACGGATTTACAACAAACTCGCCATTTACCAGCCCCATCTGCGTTGTGGTGCAAGGACCCGCACACGGAATATCGGAAATCGCCGTAACCAAAGCAGAGCCAATCATCGCAACTACCTCCGGACGGCAGGCGGGATCGACAGACATTACCATATTTGCAATCGTAACATCATTGCGGTAATCCTTCGGAAACAGGGGTCTCATCGGACGGTCAATGACACGAGAGGTAAGCACTGCATTCTCGGATGCTTTTCCCTCTCTCTTATTAAAGCCTCCCGGTATCTTGCCGACAGAATACATCTTCTCCTCATACTCGACACTGAGCGGAAAAAAATCAATGCCGTCTCTTGGCTTATCCGATGCAGTAATCGTAGACAAGACTGTTGTCTCGCCGTATTTTAATAATGCAGCACCATTCGCCTGTGCGCAGACTCTTCCGATATCTACCGTAAGTGTTCTGCCTCCAAGCTCCATTGAAAAACTTTTATACATGTTCTCTCTCCTTATATGAATCCGCTAAAATTACATGCAATCCCAGCGTATTGCCTACAGCAGGCTCCCTGTCTCACAGGGAAATTGTGCGAGTGCGCTTCCTTTGGAGGGTTTATCCTATTTGGATTCCATCCGATATGACAACAAAGTGGGCAAGCTCACATCAAAAGAGGGCGGGATTCCCCCCGCCCTAATATCCTTATTTTCTAAGACCTAGACGCTCGATCAAAGAACGATATCTTTCAATATCGATCTTCTTTAAGTAAGCTAACAAACCACGTCTCTGACCAACCATCTTAAGCAGTCCACGTCTGGAATGATGGTCATTTGGATTCTCCTTTAAGTGCGCCGTCAACTCCTCGATACGTGCCGTTAAGATAGCAATCTGCACCTCCGGTGAGCCCGTGTCATTTGGAGTCCTTCCATACTCTGTTATAATTGATTGTTTCTTGTCCTTTGCGATCATGTCTCTGATCCTCCTTCTTTTATTCTTTTGGAAGCAATGCTTCCGGGGCACGCTCTTGTGCGCTTCCCCATCGCCCATCACTCTTCTCATACTCAGCAGAAGGTCGGAGTGTCCATCTACCGAATACGGGCTAACTGACACTGTTAACATGCCTTTCGGTATTATAGCACAGGAATCGATCCATGTAAATGCCTATTTTTTCTTTCCCGGAAAAGACTTGTCCTAGAAAAAACTTTGCACATTAATCATTGAGAATCTGTACTACCTTTACCGGAGTTCTGTAATATGCACTCGAAATCTTAATTCCGGATCTTTCCGTACTGGCATGTACGACCTGTCCGTTTCCGATGTAAATCGCCACATGATTAATCTGACTTCCGCTTGAATAGAAGAACAAATCTCCCGGCTTTGCCTCAGATGCAGAAATGCTTCTTCCATAGCCTGCCTGCGCTCTGGAGGAATGCGGCAGATAGATTCCGTAATTTGCATACACACTTAAGACAAATCCGGAGCAGTCGGCTCCTCTTGTCAAGCTTGTTCCACCCCATACATAAGGATTGCCGATAAACTGTGTTGCGAAGGATACGAGAGAAACGCGCACATCCGAAACACCTTGTCCATAGCGAACCTCCGTCATTGTCATTGCCTTTGGAAGCTCTGTCGAAATCGTCACATAGTCAGCGGAAACATATCCCTCATCGCTGTCTACTTTAATTCTGACCCATCCTTCCAAAACCTCCAAGACCTCAAGTTCTTCCCCCATCGGCATTGAGGTCACAATCGCACTCTCCGTCGTCGGCGCTTCTCTCACATAGAGCGTTGCCGTCGTGACGGTTGCAACCGTCTGACGAAGTGCCTGTGCACGAATCGCCGCAGCTTCTCCGGTATAAAGATATTCGGACTTCACATAACCCGACACCTCTCCGGATAAAATCTTTGTCCACTCGCCTTCCACGCCTAATATCTCACAGGCAGAATCGTTTGGCATCTTCCCCACCAGCGAAGCATCTGTACTGGGGGCTTCTCTTACATTCAAATTCCCCTCTGCGTGTGCAATTCCAAGATTCCTATATCCAAATTCATCCGGCACCTGTTCTTCCTGCTGTCCTGCCGCCGTCACCACAATGTCATTTTCCAAGACACTAACTTCCGCCATCTCTGCTTGTCTTAAATAACCCGAGACTGCTCCTGTTACCCCTGCAACCGCACTTCTGTTTTGAAACGACTCTGCTGCCGAA
>JAQXLR010000222.1 GCA_029012225.1 Clostridiales bacterium | reverse complement strand
CAGCAGTTAATTTCTCTGTCGTAAAGGAAATGGTTATGGCATGGATTTTGACGTTTCCGGGCTGTGGTCTGATAGGATTTTTGATGACAAAGCTGTTTATGTGGATCTTTTAAGAAAAGGAAGAGAGGATAAAAAAACGATGTCAAAGAAAGCGGATCAGTTCTATTTTGAAAATTTTGTGATGGCGGCAGAATGTGCCTGTCAGGCCGCAGATTACCTTGTATCATGTCTTGAGGATTATCGTCCGGAGAATATGAAGGAGATGATGGAGACAATGCATGAGTACGAGCACGCAGGTGATTTGAAAAAGCATGAGATGTCTGCGGCGCTTGCCAAGGCCTTTGTGACGCCGGTAGACCGTGAGGATTTGGACCTGCTTAGTCAGGAGCTTGACGACGTTTCCGATTGCATCGAGGAGGTATTGCAGAGCTTTTATATGTATCAGATTCGCACGATTATGCCGGAGGCTGTCGAATTTGCAAAAAAGATTGCAGTCTGCTGTGGGCATATGAAAAATGTGATGGCAGAGTTGGCTCATTTTAGAAAGTCAACCTCCCTGCATGAGATGGTAATTGAAATCAACCAGCTGGAGGAGGAGTGCGACCGCCTTTATCTTGAGTCCACACTAAAGCTTGCAGATCGCTGCGACAATGTACTTGATATTATCTCATGGCGTGAAATCTACACGAAGATGGAGAACTGCGCAGATGCGTGTGAGCATGTGTGTGATTGTGTAGAGATGGTTGTGATGAAAAATACTTAATAGAAAAATAAAAGATTGATTTTCGAATCTCCGTATAAAAAAGGGCTGTGCATCCATACTAAGAGTAGAAGAAAGGAAAGGTACTTTGTATGGGTGTACAGATTGGAACACAGAGCCTGCAATTTGCGGAAGCCCCTTATATTATCAGCAGTGCAAATATTGTTGGGAAGAAGGAGGGGGAGGGACCGCTCGGAAATTGCTTTGATGTGGTAGGCGAAGATGATATTTTTGGGCAGAACACCTGGGAGGAGGCAGAGAGCACCTTACAAAAGGAGGCTCTTGCCATGGCACTGGGGAAGGTGCATATGAAAAAGGAAGAGATACGCTATCTGTTTTCCGGAGATTTGCTGGGACAGGATATTGCAACCTCCTTTGGGGTGATGGATTATCAGGTGCCGCTGTTTGGGCTATATGGTGCCTGCAGCACCTGTGGAGAGGCATTGTCTCTTGGGGCGATGTGCGTAGCGGCAGGCTATGCCGAGTATGTTGCCGCGATGACCTCAAGTCATTTTGCCAGTGCCGAGAAGCAATTTCGTTTCCCGTTAGAATATGCAAACCAGCGTCCGCTCTCTGCGACATGGACAGTGACAGGAAGTGCCGCTTTTATCCTAGGCAAAAAGCGGAGTAAGGCAAGGATTACCGGAATTACGACCGGAAAAATCATCGATTACGGAATCAAGGATTCGATGAATATGGGAGCTGCAATGGCGCCTGCCGCAGCCGATACCATATGCACAAATCTTACCGATTTTGGGAGAAAGCCCGAGGATTACGATAAGATCATCACGGGCGATTTGGGTACAGTCGGAAAGGAAATCCTTCTTGACCTTACGAGGCAGCAGGGCTTTGACATCAGTGGAGTACATGAGGACTGCGGCATTTTGATTTTTGACAGTAAGAAGCAAAAAACAGGTGCAGGAGGCTCGGGATGCGGTTGCTCTGCGGTCACGCTTTCCGCCTATTTTTTAAATAAGGTGGAGGAAGGAAGGCTCAAAAGGATTTTGTTTGTTCCGACCGGTGCGCTTTTGTCCACAGTCTCCTTCAACGAAGGGAAAACAGTGCCGGGAATTGCACATGCGGTTGTGATTGAGCATGCGGGCTAAAGCAGAAGGAGAGGAGAGACGATGGATTATTTTGTTGCATTTTGCATCGGGGGAGTAATTTGCGCCTTGGTGCAGATTTTGATGGAAAAGACAAAAATGCTGCCGGGAAGGATTATGGTCTTACTGGTCTGCCTTGGAGCAGTTCTTGGAGCCCTTCAGATCTATCAGCCCTTTGTCGAATTTGCGGGAGCGGGGGCAAGCGTTCCGCTTTTGGGTTTTGGAAATGTGCTCTGGAAGGGAGTAAAGGAGGCGGTGGATCAAAACGGATTTCTGGGAATCTTTCTGGGTGGCTTTCGAGCCAGTGCAGTCGGAATTTCTGCCGCTCTGGTTTTTGGATATATCGCCAGTGTCATATTTCAGCCGAAGATGAAAAAATAAAAAATAAAAAAACAGGCATCAATCCTGCGGTTGATGCCTGTTTTTTACAGAGTTTTAAAGTATTCCGGATGCTGGCATACGATGTCCGTGCTTGCGTTAAAGCCGTCATAAATATGATGGGAGAGGCATTCTGAGAGTCTTTCGTAGTCTCTGCTTGAAATATAGTTCCACAGGTTTTCATGATCCTGATAGAGCTGAAGGAGCTTGTCACGCTCTCCCAGATTTACAAAGGTTCGAAATCTCTCATAATGTGAGCTGATGCTGTGAAAAAAATGCATGACATTTTGCTTGCCTGCAAGCTCATAGAGGGTACGATGAAACTCGTTGTCGCTAAGGATGAAGGCACGGCTTAGCTCTGCTCCTGCCAAATCAGAATCCAAAAGCTCCTTTTGCCTGCGAAGCAGAATGCGAATGCAAAATTCCTGTGATTTATCGTAAATGGCAGCCAAATCCTTTAAGACTGCCTGCTCCAAGACATTGCGCATATACAAAATGTCTGAAATCATATGGAGGTCGATTAAGGATACGAAGGTTCCAACGTGCGGCTGAATCTCCAGAAGACCTTCATTTTCAAGCATTTTAAAGGCATCTCTTACAGGTGTGCGGGAAATTTCGTATTTTGCGGCCGTGTCAATCTCGCTGATGGCAGAGCCGGGAGGAAGCTCCAGATGTAAAATCTGCTCTCTTAGCTTCTGGTATACAGTGTTAGAGCTGCCGCAAAGTTTCTTTTTATTCATATCGATCACTCCTATTCCAAAGAATGCTTCCCTCGCATTTCTCTGCTTTCATCTTACGGCTTGCAGGGAAAAAATACAATGTCTTTTTGAAAATCCTTATAAAATATGGAAAAAAGGGGAAAACTGTGGTTGTGCCAACATGACAAAAGGGAAGAAAAGAAAATACGTAATTGACACTTGTATACAAGAATGATATATTGAAAATATAAAATAAAATCGAACAATTAAACCAGAAAAAGAGCATCATGTATGCAAGGTGGTGTGACAGAAAGAGGCAGGAGGAGACTATGAAATTATCATTTCGCTGGTATGGAGACGACGATAAGGTAACGCTTGAGAACATCAGGCAAATTCCGGGGATGCATTCCATTGTAACTGCGGTATATGACGTGCCGGTCGGAGAGGTATGGAGTGAGGAGAGTATTGCGGGACTCAAAAAGAAGGTGGAGGATGCAGGACTTCACTTTGAGGTAATTGAAAGTATACCGGTGCATGAGGATATTAAGCTTGGAAAGCCGACCAGAGACAGATATATTGAGAATTACTGCGAGAATATCCGCCGTGTGGCAAGAGCGGGAATCAAATGCATCTGCTATAACTTTATGCCTGTATTTGACTGGACAAGAACGCAGCTTGACCACGTGCTTCCCGATGGCTCTACGTCGCTCGTATATTATCAGGAGCAGGTAGATGCGGTAAATCCTCTGCAAAGCGACAGCGATCTGACGCTGCCGGGCTGGGATGCGAGCTACACGAGAGAGGAGCTGAAAAGTGTGGTGGCAGAATACCAGGCCATGACAGAGCAGGCTCTTTGGGATAATTTGCAATATTTCCTGCAAAAAATCATTCCGGTGGCAGCAGAGTGTGAGGTAAACATGGCAATCCATGAGGATGACCCCTGCTGGAGTATCTTCGGACTTCCGCGCATCATTACCTGCGAGGAAAATCTTGACCGCTTCCTAAAGCTGGTGGACGATCCGCACAACGGAATCACACTTTGCAGCGGCTCACTCGGCTGCTCCAACCAAAATGATGTGGCAAAGCTTGCTGCAAAATATGCTGCAATGGGAAGAATCCACTTTGTGCATATGAGAAATGTGGCAGTTTTGGAGAACGGCTTTGAGGAGCGTGCACATTTATCCAGCTGCGGCTCCTTGGATATGTATGAGATTGTCAAAGCCTTGCACGACAACGGATTTACCGGCTATGTAAGACCGGATCACGGAAGAATGATTTGGGGAGAGACCGGAAGACCGGGCTATGGGCTTTATGACCGGGCACTCGGGGCGACTTATATCAACGGACTGTGGGAGGCCGTGGAAAAATCTTCCCGGAAGCAATAAAAACAGATCAGAATAGAATGGAGGAGAAAGTATGAAGTTACCAATGCAGGTGGACTTAAAGGACAAGGTTGCAGTTGTCACGGGAGCAGGTGGAGTGATCTGCTCTGTGATGGCAGAGGCGCTTGCGCTCTCCGGAGCAAAGGTTGCGCTGCTTGATTTGAAGCTGGAGGCGGCGCAGGAGCGGGCAAAGGAGATTACGGAAAAGGGGGGCATTGCCAGAGGCTATCAGTGCAATGTACTGGAGAAGGACAGCATTCAGGCGGCGCGAGATGCGATTGCGGCAGAGCTTGGAACCTGTGATATCCTTGTAAACGGTGCGGGAGGCAACAATCCAAAGGCGACCACAGAGGATGAGTATTTTGTGCCGGAGGATTTGGGGCAGATGAAGACTTTTTTTGACCTTGACCCATCAGGCGTAGAGTTTGTATTTGGTTTAAACTTTATGGGAACGTTGCTGCCGACGCAGATTTTTGCGAAGGATATGGTGCAGAAAAAGGGAGCAAGCATCATTAATATTGCCTCCATGAATGCTTATACACCGCTTACCAAAATTCCGGCATATTCCGGAGCAAAGGCGGCGATTGTCAATTTTACCGAGTGGCTGGCAGTGCATTTTTCCAAGGTCGGCATCCGCTGCAATGCTATTGCGCCGGGCTTTCTTGCCACAGAGCAGAATCGGGCACTGCTGTTTCATGAGGACGGCACGCCTACAGCGAGAACAGGAAAGATTCTGGCAGGAACGCCAATGGAGCGCTTCGGAGAGCCGGAGGAGCTGATTGGCGCCCTGTTATTTCTGGCTTGCGAGGAGGCGAGCGGCTTTGTCAGCGGCGTATGCATTCCGGTAGACGGGGCTTTTGCGGCATACTCGGGCGTATAACGAGCCTTGTCGGCAGAAAGGCAGTGTGAAGAAATGTCGGATTTTGATTTCAAGAAAACAAAAGATGTTATCGTATGCATCGACAGCGACGGATGTGCAATGGATACGATGGAGGTAAAACATCGCGAGTGCTTTGGACCGCAGTGGATTGCAACCTATGGTCTAAGCGATCATTTTGAGGAATGCATGGAGCTATGGCTGTCGATTAATCTCTATTCGGGTACGAGGGGCATCAACCGCTTTAAGGGACTTGCCCTCGCCTTAACAGAGGCAGAGCAGCGGGGCTACTGCGTGACAGAGGGACTGGACGAGTTTGTGCAATGGACAAAGGAGGCAGGGGAGCTGTCAAATCCCGCTCTGCTTGCATTGGCGCAAAAAAGTGAGAGTCCCTGCGTGGAGAAGGCATTGCTTTGGAGCATTCGCACGAATCGCGCCATTTTTTCGCTTCCGCAGGAGGACAAGCCGTTTTTCCATGTAAAAGAAACGATGGACGAGATGGCAAAGGAGGCAGACCTTGTCGCCGTATCCTCGGCAAACAGGGAGGCGGTGGAGACAGAATGGAGCAAGCACGGTTTAAAAGCGGCCTGCAAAGCGCTGCTGACGCAGGAGGCAGGCTCTAAGGCATTTTGCATTGGCGAGCTAAGAAAGAAAGGTTATGCACCGAATCGGATTCTTATGGTGGGAGATGCGCCGGGAGATAGGGATGCAGCAGCAAAAAATGGAGTTTTGTTTTATCCGATTCTTGTCGGAAAAGAGGACAAGAGCTGGAAGCGACTTTTTGAGGAAGCATTTCCGAGGCTGCTTTCCGGACAATTTGACGATGTATACCAAAGACAGCTGATTATGGATTTTGACAAAAATCTGGGAGAGTAGCCGCGTGGGAGTATTCCCATGCAAGGACGCAGTCTGCGAAAATTTACAGCAAAGAACTGGGAATCGGAAGGAAAGGAGAGGGGATTACACATGGTAGATATGAAGGCAAAGCCGTTTTTTTTGAGTGACGAGGACTGCAAGTGGGTGGAGGACACCATTGCAGGGATGAGCATTGAGGAAAAAATCGGACAGTTATTTTTTAACATGGGCTCGTCAAGAGAAGAGGATTATCTAAAAATGACGGTGGAGAAATACCACATTGGCGGGATCCGATACAATCCGGCAAAGGCAGAAGAGGTGCGGGAGCAGAACCGCATTTTGCAGGAGAACAGCAAAATACCGTTGATTATCGCATGCAACACCGAAAACGGAGGAAATGGTGCGTGTATGGGAGGCACGCAGCTTGGACAGCAGACCAAGATTGCGGCGACAGGAGATGCAAAGTATGCATATGAGCTTGGACGGATTTCCAATAAGGAGGCGGCGGCCATTGGCTGTAATCTTTCGTTTGCTCCGGTCAGCGATATTCTTTATAACTGGGAGAATCCCGTCATCGGGCTTCGCACCTACGGAAACGATGTGGACACGGTCTGCGAGATGACAAAGGCTTATATGGATGGGGCACATGCCAATCCGGGCTTTTGCTGTGCGGCAAAGCATTTTCCGGGCGACGGGCTTGATTTTCGTGACCAGCACGTTGCAAACAGCGTCAACTCGATGAGCTGTGAGGAGTGGGATGCAAGCTTTGGTAAGGTATATCAGAATCTGATTGACAATGGGCTTGAGGCGATTATGGCAGGGCACATTATGCAGCCGGCATACACCAGATATTTTAACCCCGACATTAAGGATGAGGACATTCAGCCTGCAACGCTTTCTCCGGAGCTGATTGAGGGGCTGCTTCGCAAGAAGCTCGGCTTTAACGGAATGGTACTGACCGATGCTTCCCATATGGTGGGCTTAACCTGCCGGATGAAGCGAAGCGAGATGCTTCCGAGGACGATTGCAGCCGGTGTGGATATGTTCCTGTTTTTTAACGAGATGGACGAGGATTTTGCAAGTATGATGGAGGGCTATAAGAGCGGCATCATTACCGAGGAGCGTCTGTCGGACGCGCTTCACCGCATTCTTGCGCTAAAGGCGCACATGGGACTGCACAAAAAGGCAAAGACGGAGCTTGTTCCCCCTGTCAGCGTAATGCAGGAGACGGTAGGCTGCAAGGAGCATGCGGCAGTGGCAAGAGAGATTTCCGATAAAGGAATTACCCTTGTCAAGTATAAGGATGAGGATGTACTTCCGATTACGCCGCAGAGGTATAAGAAAATTATGATTGTATACGTTAAGGGACTTTCTGCAGGCGTGATGGGCGCAATGGTGGCAAAGATGATGGGCGGAGACAAGAAGAATCCTGCAGAGCGTCTTAGGGATAAGCTTACGGAAAAGGGCTTTGATGCCTTCCTTTATGAAAGTCCGCTTGATGCATTGGCAAAGAGGGCTGCCGAGGGCGAAAAGTTAGACATCAATGTCTATTTTGCGGGAAAGACCGAGATTCAGGAATTTGTGGGCAAGCAGGATTTGATTATTACGCTTGTAGACATTCCGGGCGGCTTCCAGCCGGTGGCAAGACCCGGATTTGGAATGAGCAAGGGAGGCGGCGAGATTCCTTGGTATGTACACGAGCTTCCCGTTGTAGTGGTCGGAACCGGACAGCCCTTTGTGTTGGCAGATATTCCGCAGGCGAGAACGTATATCAATGCCTATGACAGCGAGGATCAGACGTTTGACGTATTGATTGAAAAGCTGATGAGCGGAAAAGCGGCCTTTTCCGGTGTTGATCCCGTTGACAGCTTTTGTGGTCTGTGGGATACGCGTTTGTAGGAATAGCTTTTTATAAAAATTGACAATTGTTGTGAATTGCTGTACAATTCCTAGTGTTTGCTTGTGTTGGAAAGGAAGATGAAATGAACTTTAAAATGGTGCATGAAAATTACAATGTTTATGACCTGCAAAAGTCCCTTGATTTTTACAGGGAAGCTCTCGGATTGACGGAGAAACGCCGCAAAGAAGCAGAAGATGGAAGCTTTATTATCGTATATGTTGGCAACGACACGACAGATTTTGTTTTGGAGCTGACATGGATGCGTGATATGGAGCGTCCATATAATCTGGGAGACTGCGAATTCCATCTTGCGTTTCAGACAGATGACTTTGCGGCTGCTCACAAACATCACGAGGCCATGGGATGTATTTGTTATGAGAATCCAAACATGGGAATTTATTTTATTTCAGATCCGGATGGCTACTGGCTGGAAATCGTACCGGCAAAGTAAGGCTCACAGGAATGAAATGAAAGCCGACAGGAGAGCATGCGTTTCGCTATGCTCTCCTGCTCTTTTGCTGCGGCCGATGTTCATTGAAACAGGGTTATGCTCTGTATAGCAGACAATTCGCTCCGTCCTGTGCAAATACAAATCCCGACTCCTTTAGTATGCCGGAGACAAAAGCTGCGCGGAGGGCATAGTAGTTAGAACTGTCACCGCCAATTTTCTCCCAATGAGGAGAATGGAGGTCTGTGGTCTGCTTCCATTCGATCTTCTCTGTATCCTGCGTAAGAATCTGATTCACATGGTCGCAAGGCATGCCGTCCAGCAGCATATCCTGCAACGCCTTGAAAGCATCAGGGGCAACTTCTGCCTGAATTGGTTTTGTGGAGCCAAAAGCCTTTGCAATAGACTTAAGAGCTTCCAAATCGGTTGTTCCATTTGCAAGAAGGGTGGTAACAGCGGTGGCAAAACGATGCTCTGCAATCATAATTTGCTCCTGTAGCCATCCATGAATATTGCTGCTATCAATCACTTCTTCCAACGGACGACGTTCGACTCTTCCACAGAGAGAATCCAGTCTGGCAGAGAGATCGCTGTCCTTCTCCAAAATTGCCGTGGTAAGGTCTTCCTGTAGCTGAATTTTGTTGTATAACCAATAATGAATCGGGCCTAAAAACGCACTCATTGATCTCCTCCTCGTTTTTCACAAAATTTATCAGTAAGGTTTGATGTATTCTTTCCATAACAGATGAAAACATAAAAAACAGGAATTGTATGTTGCTATGGCAACAAAAGTATTTTATTTCTGCGTAAAATGAATGGCAAAGCCTGCAATTTCCTCCTTGATATAGGCAAAAATCACCTCATTTTTCTCATTATAGCGGAAGGAAGCTTCATCAAAGGCAAAGCCCCGCTTTTCCAGATGGTACATCGCGCGCTTTAGATCATTGGTTCTAACAGCGATATGTCCGTGTGCTCCACGTCCGGGAGTATGCATCATCTCAACGAGAGAGCCCACAAAGCAAGAGTCGGAGACTTCCTTTCTCTCTGCACCAAAAAGGGAGGACAGCTTTTTGGAATCTTCCGTGGCAGCTTCTTTCGAAGCATTGTTGATGCCGACGTGCAAAAGAGTAAAGCCGAGCATGGTAGCAACCGCCTCCTGCGTAAGAGCGGTGATGCCTGTCCAGTCCTTTGCAGCAATCAACTCCTTGCTTACCATCCAAGAGCCACCGCAGGCAATGATTTTTTTGAAATCAAGATAGCTTGTCAGATTTTTGGCATTGATGCCTCCGGTCGGCATAAACTTCATTTTTGTATAAGGCGCAGCCATAGCCTTAATCATACTAAGACCGCCTGCGGCTTCGGCCGGAAAGAATTTGACGACATCAAGTCCAAGCTCAATTGCTGCCTCGATATCACTCGGTGTGGAACAACCCGGTGTGATGGGGATATTTTTTTCGATGCAGTAGGCCACGACCTTGGGATTTAGACCGGGGCTTACGATAAATTTGGCTCCGGCGCTTACCGCACGGTCTACCTGCTCGGTGGTAAGCACGGTGCCCGCGCCGACAAGCATTTCGGGAAACTGCTCTGCCATAATGCGAATGGATTCTTCTGCCGCATCCGTGCGGAACGTAATCTCGGCGCAGGGAAGCCCGCCGTCAATCAATGCTTTTGCAAGAGGGGCGGCATCCTCTGCATGCTCCAGTGCAATCACGGGAATAATGCCGATTTTGGAAAATTCTTCGAATACTTTGTTCATCTTTCTGCTCCTTTTCTCATATTAAACACTTGCTCCTATGAGCCTGTGCGGGATTTTGGTTCCTTTTTGCTTATCCTGCAAAATTCTCATCTAATGTCATTATGCCCGAAGAAAATCAAAACATAATAAGGTTGAAAGAAAACTTGGTTTTATAATATAAAACTAAGTTTCAAAATAATACGATGTTATTATAGCATACACAAAATTGCTGTCAAGAAAAATGCGCCTATATATTTGCAGAAAAGATGAAGTGAGAATGAAGCGAGAAATAGGCGGAAACGGTTGTGGAAGGATTCTGTCTGAGTATGTTAAGGACAATGACATTACGAAAAGAAGGATATCAATCTGTCCGTCTGAGCATTCGACTGTTAACCAAAGGGGCGTATCATCAGAAATTTTCAAAAAGTTTGTACATTAGAATGCCAAAATATAGTGCCATTTAATCAGATATATATTATACTTATATAAATTATACTTTTATTTGGAACGAACGGTTGAACGAAGGGGAATTGTAATGGAGAAATTTTGCAGGAAAGGACACCCGGGAAGATATGGGAATCGGTGGCTTGCCCTTCTTATGAGCCTGAGCCTGATGGGAACGATGCTTCCGATTTCGGTAAGGGCAGAGAATGGCAGCACAGGCAGCGGACTGTGTGAACATCACACAGAGCATACCGCAGAATGCGGTTATGTGGAAGTTTCCGAAGGAAGTCCCTATACATTCGTCTGTGACATCTGGGAAAATGAAGCGGGGGCGGAGGGAACCAATTATGCAAGTGCGCCTGCTGTAATTACCATATCCGCAGCATCCGGCTCTGCTTCGGTGACACCGGATACTCCCGTAGCTCCGGTAAACGAAAAAGGACTTGGCGTTTCTATCATAGCCGATCCCACAGCACCGAAAAATGATATGGATGCATGGAAAGGAAGCTATTTGTATTTTGGTACATATAATAGTAATCCGGTGAAATACCGTGTCCTTGACCGGACTACAACAGACTTTGGAGGAACCACCATGCTCCTTGACTCTGACAGCATCTTGTGGGCAGGGACAAGTACAAATGGTGATAATCAGAGAGCAGATTTGATTATATCTCGAACGTTTGGGCAGGTAGTGAAATACAGACTTATCTGAATGGAACCTTTTTGACAAACAACTTTACATCTTTGGAGCAGGCAGCCATTGCGGCAAGCTCGAAAGCAAACGCAAGCGCCACAGACGGAAATGGAGTGGGATTCTTAAACTATGCTGCCTTAAGCAGCGATAAAATCTTCCTGCTGGATGCAAAGGAAGCAACAAACACAAGCTATGGGTATAGTAATACAGATTTATCAGCCGCAAACAGAAAAAAGACAGGCGGCAACGCCTCTTGGTGGCTGCGGCCGGCTAATTCTAGCATTGATAACTATGCCGGCATCGTGAACTTCGACGGTCTCATCTGCCTCAATTTCGTGGATTACAACAACGTTGGAGTGAGTCCCGCTTTGAATGTGAATTTGTCCTCTGTCCTCTTCTCCTCTGTCCTCTCCGGTACGGTAGGGCAGCCGGGAGCAGAGTACAAGCTGACACTGCAGAATGGAAACATCACCATCGCTCCGGGGATCATTACCAGAGATTCCGGTGATGGGGTAACAGTTCCATACACCATAGGCGGAACGAATGGAGGGAATGCCACACAGGTGTCTCTTATGGTTCTGGATAAGGAATACACGAAAGGCAATACCAATGGAGCAAGGCTGGTGGCATATGAGAAGCTGGCAGATGCAGGCAGTATAACCGGAACATTCACCCTGACAGAAGATATGAAGAATGGCAGCTACTATTACTATATCGTGGCGGAGGATGTAAATGGCGATAAGGCAACCGATTATGCAAGTGCGCCGGTGCAGATTACCATACCGTTACAGAAATATACCGTAACCGTAACGCATGGAACCTTAAGTGGTGGGAGCACCACCGGAGACTATGCACAGGGCGAGACGGTAACGATTATAGCCGATGCAGCGCCAGGTGGACAGCAGTTTAAGGAATGGACAGTAGTAAGCGGTAATATCACGCTTGCAAGCAGTACAAGCGAGACAACCAGCTTTACGATGCCGGCAAGCGAAGTAAAAGTGAGAGCAGTCTATGAGGAAAGCCGTAATCCGGGCGGCGGTTCTGCTAATCCGGGTGATAGCGGCTCCGATAATACGGACACACAAAGTAACCCGGATACCACCTATCAGATCATTAATGGTGCAGAGAGCAGTTGGACAGCAGGAAGCAGTGAAGGACTTACCATCCGGGGAAACGGAGATTTTGACAAGTTTACCGGAGTCAAGGTGGATGGCAAGCTGCTTGACCAGAGCCATTACACCGCAAAGGAAGGCTCTACCGTTATCACACTGAAAGCTTCCTACCTGAATACACTTTCGGCAGGAAACCACACGGTTGAAATCCTTTGGACGGATGGCTCTGCAAGTACTACGGTTACAATCCATGCAAGTACTTCCAATGACAGTGCATTACCGAGTGGCACAAATAAGAAGGATGATGTACCTAAGACCGGAGACAGTACATCGATTGTATGGCTGTTTATTCCGGCAGGTCTTTCGGGAACGGGACTGCTCCTTACCGCAAAGAAAGGCAGAAAGAGCCTGAAAGCATCAGGAAAATAGTTGAAAAATGAACGGGAAAGTAATCATGGAAAAAGCGGGCTCATCCCACTTTTTCTTCTGGCGAAGGTGCTGGATAAATATATGCAGGATTTCCAGTGGCGAAATCCTACGTTGAGGGTGTTTAGTGCCTATCTTTACATGGACGAAGCGACGTCCCACTTGTATATAGATTAGACGATATGTAACGGAAAGTATTTATGCGATTAAAGAGGAATTCGATATTCCGAAGTATGCGGAGATTAAATGGAATAAAGTATCTCAATGCAATTTAGACTATTTTAAGAAATTGATTGAATGGAACGAGTATTTGGAAAAACTTTATTCTTCAATATTCAAACCACAGCTTATTGATACAAAACCAGTATTTATGGGTTGGAATGTATTAAGCCGAAAAGAACCAATGGATGGGAGATGGGAGCATGGATTTACCTATATGAGCCATGTTGACTTATTGCATACATCGAACAATCCCAATGATCGTATTCCGGATTTTAGAAGAAGTGAAAGACTTAACTGGGTTAAACCGATGATTGAAAAATATGAGTGCTCAGTTGAAAAGCAGTGTGGAAAGATTTCATATTGTTCTCGAAAGGGCTAGGGATGTATATTTCATAATAACTAGTTTTTATATTGAAAAAGATTGGGAATTAAATAAGAGAATAAAAAAATATGAAACCTATAAAAAACAGAAAACGCCATTGGGTTAGAAACCAAAGACGTTCCAGCACATCCTTCTACAACTTGGTAGATGATTAATTCAAATATACTACATTCGTATTATATGTCAAGAGGGGAATTTTAATGTATGGAAAAAATTCCTTAATATTAATCCAACCCATTTTACTACTAATGGGTAGTAATAAGTTTCACTTACATCCGAAATTCCTTGCAAAACAAGGAGATTGATAACTATGATAAAAGTACGATTCATCTGCCACGGCAGAACCCGTACTTTTGTCTGAAATGGCTTAAAATCAAGGCTTTTGGGAAATGAGGATGGTATTTGTACCCCCATTGTACCCCTATTTTGCACGAGTACCGCAACAACCTGGCAGCAAAGTTTTCAGGTTGGGTAACGGAACATACCGGTCACGGTGTTCCGACTATTATTAAAAGATATGGCAATGGAAAACATTATATGAGGCGGGAACAGGCAGGAGCGCAGAACAGGCAGCCGGATATGGAAAAAGCAGATAAGAAGCAGAAAGGAATATTTTATTGCTTTTTGATGAATAATCAGGTACAACAAAGAAGATGATAAAGTTATGATAAAATATCGATAAGGAGTGAAGCGATATGTTACAGATCAGACCTGTTTCAGACCTGAGAAATAAATTTCCGGATATTGAAAAAATAGTAAATGGGGGAGAACCCGTATATCTGACAAAGAACGGATATGGTGCGATGGTGGTACTCAGTCTTGATGCGTATTCAAAACTGACGGATGGTGTGGAAGCTGCGTTGGACGAAGCAGACAGATTTGCAGAGGAGGACAGCAGAAGAATGAGCCATGACGAAGTTTTCGGGAACCTGAGGAGGAAGATAAATGCTCAGTAAAAAATACAGATTAAGTTATCTGCCGCTTTTTTATGAGGAGCTTGACGAAAAAGTGACTTATATTGAAGAGAAGTTAAAAAATCCAAAAGCAGCAAATGACTTATTGGATAAAGTGGAAGCTGCCATATTGGAGCGGCTTCCGGCAAAACGGATGCGACCTGCACGAAGCCTGGCTATACTGGGGACACCTACTGTCTTG
>JAQXLR010000221.1 GCA_029012225.1 Clostridiales bacterium | reverse complement strand
GTGCGCTTGACCCGCAGACAACGGCCTCTATTTTAGAGCTTTTAAAAGAGATTAATCGCACCCTGGGGATTACCATCGTGATCATTACACATCAGATGTCGGTCATTCGCGAGATTTGCACTCATGTTGCAATCGTAGATAAGGGAACGATTGTCGAGCAGGGATATGTCGAGGGCATTTTTGCACACCCAAAGTCACAGGCGGCAAGAGAATTGATTTTTAAGGATGGACAGGCAGAGGAGTATCAGGGGACGGGAGGACAGAGAAGCATCCTTGCTGCAGACAGGAAAATCCGAATTGTCTTTTCCGAGAACTCGGCCTTTGAGCCGGTCATTGCCAACATGGTGCTGCAATTTAAAACTCCGGTCAACATTCT
The DNA here is from genome assembly GCA_029012225.1 of Clostridiales bacterium. Taxonomy (GTDB): domain Bacteria; phylum Bacillota; class Clostridia; order Lachnospirales; family Lachnospiraceae; genus Roseburia. The sequence goes on along the minus strand of JAQXLR010000221.1, from coordinate 10,466 downwards.
TCGCGCCGACACAAAAAATGTGGGTGGTGTTGCCAAGGGCGAGATGATTCTCGGACTTCCGGAGAACGCCGTCCTACAAGAGGAGATGATACGCTACCTGGGTGAAAAGGGACTGGCGATTGAGGAGGTGGCAGACGATGTGGAGTAGTGAAATGATAAACATGGTAATTTTGGGAATCGGGGAGACTGTCTACATGACGCTGGTATCTACACTGTTTGGATATGTTTTAGGCTTGCCGCTTGGAATTGTCCTAGCGGTCACGGATCGGGACGGAATCCATCCAAATCGTGTCTGCTATAAGATATTGGATGTCTTTACCAACATTGTACGAAGCATTCCGTTTTTGATACTTTTGATTACGATACAGCCGGTCACAAAGCTGATTGTCGGGAGAAGCTACGGCTCAACAGCGACGATCGTCCCGCTTGTGGCAGCGGCAGCGCCCTTTATCGGACGAATGGTGGAATCCTCCATTAAGGAGGTGGACGCAGGTGTGATTGAGGCCGCCCGCTCTATGGGAGCGAGTACCTTTACGATTATAAAGACAGTGCTGCTTGGAGAAGCCAGGACATCACTGATTGTTGGAAGCACAATTGCCATCGGAACAATACTCGGATATTCTGCTATGGCGGGAATCGTTGGCGGCGGCGGACTTGGCGACATTGCAATTCGTTATGGATATTACCGTTATGAGACGGATGTCATGCTTGTAAATGTGGTGTTGCTTGTGATTTTGGTCCAGATCTTCCAGAGCATCGGCATGTTGATTGCCGCAAGACTGGATAAAAGGAAATAAATAGAAAAGGAAAGAAGAGGGAAAAGAAAATGAAGAAGAGAGTTTTAACAGGAATTTTGGCAGGAGTTTTGGCGTTTGGAGCATTGGCAGGCTGCGGCAGCAAAGAGCAGAATTCACAGAGCGATGCGGCGACAGGCAACGCAGCAGACAATGCAGCAGTAGAAGGCACAGAGGCAGCGCAGGCAGAGACACCGGAAGCGAAAGGTACAATCAAGGTTGCAGCCTCCGCAACACCCCATGCAGAAATTTTAGAGCAGGTAAAGCCAATTCTGGCAGAGCAGGGGTGGAATTTGGAGGTTACGGTTTTTGATGACTACATTCAGCCGAACAATGTAGTGGAGAGCGGAGAGTTTGATGCAAACTATTTCCAGCATATCCCATACTTGGATAACTTTAATGTAGAGCATGGAACAAGCCTTGTGAATGCCGGCGGAATTCATTATGAGCCGTTTGGAATCTATCCGGGAACAAAAAGCAGTTTGGATGAACTCGCAGATGGAGACGCAATTGCGGTACCAAACGATACCACCAATGAGGCAAGAGCGCTGCTTTTGTTACAGGACAACGGAATCATTACCTTAAAAGAGGGCGCAGGTCTTGAGGCAACGGTAAAGGACATTGCGGAGAATCCGAAGAATATCAAAATTGAGGAGCTGGAAGCAGCGCAGGTTTCTCGTGTGGCAGACGAGGTGGCTTTTGTAGTATTAAATGGAAACTATGCACTTCAGGCAGGCTTTTCCGTAGCAAACGATGCGGTTGCATATGAGCAGTCTGACTCACAGGCAGCACAGACTTATGTAAATGTGATTGCCGTAAAGGAGGGCAATGAAAGTCAGGAGGGAATCCAGGCATTGGTTTCTGCGTTAAAATCAGATGAAATCAAGCAGTTTATTCAGAATACTTATGATGGCGCAGTGATTTCCTTTGAGGAATAAAAATCAAATCAGCGTCAAAAAGTGTGCAGACCTCTCGGTTATGAGCGGCTTGCACACTTTTTTTTGTTTTTATGAGGAGAAAAAGTGCATGAAAAGCACACACTTTTGTCCATATTTTCGCTAAGATTTGTGAAAAATATTTAATGTTGCATAAAAATATTGATTAATTCATAAAAAAAATGTAAAATAAAAAAGCTATGCACGGTGTAATTTCCCCATATATTTGTTACTACGTGCATTTTGTCTGGCCGCATATGCCTGAGACAATTGTCTTTAAAAAAAAGACAAAAAATGAAACATGCAAAAGGAGGAAAAAAGAACATGTTAAGAAAACTATCAAATGGCTGTGTCTATCTGGTCAATAGATTTCTTCCGGATCCGTTCTTATTCTGCGTAATCTTAACCGTGCTTGTATTTGCAGGCTCGTTGGCCGTAACCGGGGCAGGTGTTGTGGCAACAGTAGCAGGATGGGGAAAAGGTATCTGGAATCTGTTGGCATTTTCGATGCAGATGGCATTGGTGCTGGTGCTGGGAAGTGCATTGGCAAATGCAGCAATTGTAAAAGGAATTATTGATAAGGTTGCAGGAATTGCAAAGACTCCTACACAGGGAATCGTGGTTGTAACTGTGGTGTCGGTTCTCTGCTGCTGGTTAAACTGGGGATTTGGCCTGGTAATCGGGGCAATCCTTGCAAAGGAGGTTGCAAAGAAGGTAAAAGGAATCGACTATCGCTTGCTGATTGCTTCTGCCTATACCGGATTCGTGGTATGGCATGCAGGTATTTCAGGCTCCATCCCTCTGGCACTGGCAACTCCGGGCGAGGAAGCGCTTTTAAAGGCGACAGGAGGAGCGTTATCGGAGGCGGTTTCTACCTCTATGACAATCTTTGCACCTTATAATATCTTGGCTTGTGCGGTGATTCTGATAGGCTTGCCGCTGATTAATGCAAAAATGCACCCGAGCAAGGAAGAGGCTGTTGTCGTAGACCCGAAGCTGTTAGAGGAGAAGAAGGTGGAAAAGAAGGATGCGGTTACTCCGGCAGAGAAGCTGGAAAACTCACCGATCTGCTCTCTGATCATCGTAGTTGCAGGAGCAGTCTTCTTGGTAAACTACTTTATGAACAATGGCTTCAATTTGACGCTGGATATCGTAAATACGATTTTCCTTGTACTGGGCTTGCTGGCACATAAGACACCGATTAACTATGTAAATGCGATTGCGGATGCGGCAAAAGGAACGGCAGGAATTATTTTACAGTTCCCCTTCTATGCAGGAATTATGGCACTGATGACCTTTGCTCCAAACGGAACAAGCTTGGCAAGTGTAATCAGTACCTTCTTCGTATCCATTTCCAATCACGTTACCTTCCCGCTGTTTAGCTTCTTGTCAGCCGGTATCGTAAACTTCTTCGTACCCTCCGGCGGCGGACAGTGGGCAGTACAGGGACCGATTATGATGCCTGCCGGATTGGAGCTGGGCGTGCATCCGTCTATAACCGGTATGGCGATTGCATGGGGTGATGCATGGACGAATATGATTCAGCCGTTTTGGGCGCTGCCGGCGCTGGGCATTGCAGGCCTGTCTGCACGTGACATCATGGGCTACTGCGTCATTGCATTGCTGTTTAGCGGTATTGTAGTGTGCGCTTGCCTCCTGCTTGCAGGATTTGGTTTCCTTCTGCCTTTCTAAAGCTGATTTAGAAGCGGCATAGGAGAATTGAGGCTGGAATATTCCTGATTCATTATAGGGGAAGATGGAACAATAGGATATTCTGAAAAATAAAATGCCATACATGACGGCAGTTATGTATGGCATCATTATACAATGAAGGAAAAGTGGCTTCCAAAAGGAGGGGAAAATGGTTAACAAGTTTTTGACGGCCGACGAGGCAGTAGCCGGTGTAAAAGACGGCATGACAATCATGGTGGGAGGATTTCTGGGGACAGGCTCTCCGGAGATTTTGATGGACGCTCTGGTGCGCAAAGGGGTAAAGCACCTGACGGTAATCGGAAATGATGCAGGACTTCCGGAAGGAACCTACGGGGCGAAGACGGCAAGAGGAATTGCCAAGCTGGTGGAGGCGGGAATGGTAGACCACATCATTGCCAGCCATGTGGGCATGAACCCAATGATTGCGGAGGGTATGAATGCAGGAACTTTAAAGTGCACTCTGGTACCACAGGGAACCTTGGCAGAGAAGATTCGGGCTGCGAACTACGGACTGGGTGGAGTGCTGACTCCCACAGGTGTGGGAACACCGGTGCAGGATGCAGAGGATGAATTGGGAAGAAAGAAGCAGGTACTTACCATCGATGGAAAGGAATATTTGCTTGAGTTGCCCCTGAAGGCAGACTATGCGTTTGTCAGAGCATCTGTATGCGATAAGTTTGGCAATTTTAAATGTGCAAAGGCAACAAAGAACTTCAATTATGTGATGGCCGGCGCTGCAGATCAGGTTGTGGTAGCAAGTGAGCGGGTTGCTGAGGTTGGAGAGTTGGATGCGGATGATTATGATATCCCCGGCGTTGTAGTGGACATTATCGTGGAAGGAGAAGCGAAATGGCAGATTTAAAAGAGAGAATTGCAAAGAGAATTGCAAAGGAATTTAAAGATGGCGATTTTGCCAATCTGGGAATTGGACTTCCGACTATGGTAGCCAATTATATCCCAAAAGAAGTGGACGTCGTTTTGCACTCCGAGAATGGTTTTGCCGGTCTTGGCGGAATACCGGCAGCGGGAGAGGAAGATGTGGATGTCGTAAACGCCGGTGGTGCATACGTGACGGCGATTGACCGGGTATGCTTTTTTGATTCTGCAGTAAGCTTTGGACTGGTAAGAGGAGGGCATTTGGACATTACCGTGCTTGGAGCAATGCAGGTAGCAGAAAACGGCGATCTTGCAAACTGGATTGTTCCGGGAGCAAAGGTGGCAGGAATGGGTGGTGCCATGGATCTGGTGGTTGGTGCCAAAAAAGTCATCATCGCCATGCTGCACACGCAAAAGGGACAGCACAAGATTTTAGACAAATGTACGCTTCCTTTAACTGCGCAAAAATGTGTCGACATGATTGTGACAGAGATGGGAGTGATGGAGGTGACCTCTGAAGGAATTGTGGTAACAGAGCTTCATCCCGATTATACGAAAGAGGACATCCAAGCTGCAACAGGCTGCAAGCTGACGTTTGCGCCTGATTTAAAGGTTATGGAAGAAGAATAAGCCGTTGTGTAGATGACAGGCGATAGAATACAAAGAAAGAATCGTGCTAAGCTGCAGAAGAAGACCTGTGGCTTAGCATTTTTCGTGTGCCAGGCGACAAAACACTCCTTAAACCCTCCTTGCTTTTCTAAGAGCTGCCGGGAAATTCCGGATATTTTGACAGGCAAATCCCATTGACACAGTATGAATAGTGGGATATACTGCTTTTAGATAAAATAATGCAAGGAAAAGAATAAAATCGGCACATTTGGAGGAGAAGATGAAGATTTCGACAAAGGGAAGGTATGCACTGCGATTGATGCTGGATTTGGCAATGAACAATACGGGAGAGCCAATCAGCCTAAAGGACATCGCAAAGCGCCAGGAGATTTCCGATAAGTATCTGGAACAGATCATATCGGTCTTGAATAAGGCAAAATATGTCAAGAGCGTGCGCGGAGCGCAGGGAGGCTATATCCTGACAAAGAAGCCGGAGGAATATACGGTAGGTATGATTTTAAGACTGACAGAGGGAAGTCTGGCTCCTGTAGCCTGCGTGGAGGAGGATCCGCAGTGTGGGAAAATGCATGACTGCGCATCGCTTATGGTTTGGAAGAAGCTCAATGATGCCATCAATGAGGTCGTGGACGGGATTACGCTGGAAGAACTGATGGAATATGAGATGCAAAGAGTCGGAGAATACGTCATCTGAAAAGAATGCAAATGAGGTAAGATTTATATGAATAAGAAGAAACAGGCTCAAAAGATTATCGAGCTGCTAAAGAAGGAATATCCCGATACGGTGTGTACGCTGGACTATGACCACGTATGGAAGCTGCTGGTGTCCCTAAGGCTGGCTGCCCAGTGCACGGATGAGCGGGTAAACGTGGTAGTGCAGGATTTATATCGCAAGTTTCCCGATGTGGATGCGCTTGCCAATGCGCCGGTAGAGGAGATTGAGGCGATTGTAAGGCCATGTGGCTTGGGTCCTAGCAAGGCAAGGGATATCAGTGCCTGCATGAAGATGCTGCGTGATACGTATGGGGGAGAGGTGCCGGATGATTTTGACGAGTTGCTAAAGCTGCCCGGAGTCGGAAGAAAAAGTGCCAACTTAATTATGGGTGATGTATTTGGAAAGCCGGCGATTGTTACCGATACGCATTGTATTCGTCTCGTGAATCGGATGGGTCTGGTGGATGGAATCAAGGAGCCAAAGAAGGTAGAGATGGCGCTCTGGAAAATTATTCCTCCCGAGGAAGGCAGTGACTTCTGCCATCGTCTTGTGGATCATGGGAGAGAGGTTTGCAGTGCCCGCACAAAGCCGCATTGCGAGAAATGCTGTCTGGAGGAGATTTGTCCGAAAATCGGCGTTAAAAAGACAAAATAAATCAATTAAATTGATAAAATCACACCTTGCAGAGAGCTGCTGTCTGTGTTAGTATAACACTATAAATAATAGAAATCAACTTTCTTGAACTATTTGGAGGGAATTATGAGTGTTGTACATAAATACGGAACATCTTACTTTATGCCGCCTGAGGTGACCTACGACTGGGTGAAAAAGGAGACGATTGAAAAGCCGCCGATTTGGTGCAGTGTCGATTTAAGAGATGGCAATCAGGCGCTGATTGAGCCAATGAGCCTTGAGGAAAAGGTAGAATTTTTTCAGATGCTGGTAAAGATTGGATTTAAGGAGATTGAGGTGGGCTTTCCGGCTGCTTCGGATACCGAATACAATTTTATGCGTACGCTGATTGAGAGAAATCTAATCCCGGCTGATGTCACGGTGCAGGTGCTGACACAGGCGCGCGAGCATATTATAAGAAGAACCTTTGAAGCGGTGAAGGGGGCGCCGCATGCTGTGATTCACCTATACAATTCTACGTCTGTAGCGCAAAGGGAGCAGGTTTTTAAAAAGAGCAGGGAAGAGGTAAAGCAGCTTGCCATCGACGGCGCAAAGCTTTTAAAGGAGCTTGCGGATGAGACAGAGGGCAATTTTACCTTCCAGTACAGCCCGGAGAGCTTTCCGGGAACGGAAGTGGATTATGCGGTGGAGGTCTGCAATGCGGTACTGGATGTATGGCAGCCGGATGCAGAGCATAAGGCGATTATCAATATTCCGACAACGGTGCAGATTTCTATGCCGCATGTATTTGCCTGTCAGATTGAATACATCACAAAGCATTTAAAATATAGAGAGAACGTCATTTTGAGTGTACACCCACACAACGACAGAGGCTGTGGAATCAGCGAGGCAGAGCTTGGCATTTTGGCAGGAGCGGATCGTGTGGAGGGAACTTTATTTGGAAATGGAGAGCGCACGGGAAATGTGGATATTGTGACGCTTGCCCTGAATATGCTCTGTCATGGCGTAGACCCAAAGCTGGATTTTCACAATATTGCGGAAATTCGGGAAAAATATGAGAATTTTACGGGTATGAAGGTACATGAGCGTACCCCTTATGCCGGAGATTTGGTATTTACCGCCTTTTCCGGCTCCCATCAAGATGCGATTTCTAAGGGTATGGCATGGAGAGAGGCGGGCAAGAGCGGAGAGCGCTGGAATGTGCCCTATCTTCCCATTGATCCGCAGGACATCGGAAGGGAATACGATTCGGATGTCATTCGAATCAACAGTCAGTCGGGAAAGGGGGGTGTTGCCTTCATTTTAAAGCAGAATTTTGGCATTTCGCTGCCTGACCGTATGAAAGAAGAGGTTGGTTATCTGGTAAAGGGGATATCGGACAGAAGCCACAAGGAGCTCACGCCGGAGTCTGTTTATCGTATTTTTGATGAGAATTATATTCATGTGGAGGATGTGTTCAAAATCTCCGAGTGCAATTTCGAAAAGAAGGACGGAATTACCGCAAGAGTAACGATTGAGCAGGGGAGTGAGCATCGCGTGGTTGAGACGACGGGAAATGGACGACTGGATGCTGTGAGCAATGCCATCAAGATGTATTTTGGTGTGAGCTATGAGCTGGCCAATTATGAAGAGCATGCAATTTCCAAGGGCTCGTCTTCCAAAGCGGCGACTTATGTGGAGATTATCTGTAAAGGAAAAAATTATTGGGGTGTCGGCATTGACGAGGATATTATCACAAGTTCCATTGCGGCACTCGTATCGGCAGCCAATAAGATGGCAAAGGCTGAGCATATTACAGAGGGAAGAGAAGAGCGTATCGTCGATATCATGAACTACATTCAAAAGCATTATGCAGAGGTGACAATGGATGCTTTGGCGCAGACCTTTCTTCTTTCAAAGCCATATCTTTCAAAATATATTAAGGAAAAATCAGGGATGACGTTTCAGGATGCAGTCAAGAAGGCGAGGATGAAAAAGGCGCGCAGCATGCTAAAAGAGACAAATCAGACGGTAGAATCGATTGCGGCCTATGTCGGCTATGAGAACGTAGAGCACTTTAATCGCCTTTTTAAAAAAGCATACCAGATGACACCTGTTCAGTTTCGAAGAAAATATCAGTAATACAAAAAATGGCCGATTGCATAAATTCCATGCAGATGGGCAATACTCCATATAGACAAAAAGTTGGAGGTTGTACATGAAAGCAGGAAGAGAAACAATTCGGCCATTTGGCATGCGTGATAAGCTTGGATATATGTTCGGGGATATCGGCAATGATTTTACCTTTATTTTTGCAAGCTCCTTTTTAATGGTATTTTATACGAAGGTGCTGGGAGTAAGCGGGGGTGCAGTCGGGACACTTTTTCTTGTGGCGCGCTTTGTGGATGCCGTTACAGATGTAACAATGGGATATATCGTAGACTCTGCGGCAGAGTCAAAGGATGGTAAGTTCCGCAGATGGATTCGTATGATGTGCGGGCCGGTTGCGATTGCCAGTTTTTTGATGTATCAGACGTCAATGGCGAATGCTCCTATGGCATGGAAGATGGTGTATATGTATGTAACCTATCTGTTGTGGGGAAGTATTTTTTATACGTCCATCAATATTCCCTACGGCTCCATGGCATCGGCCATTACCTCAGAGCCGAACGAGAGAACGGCTTTGTCGGCCTTTCGCTCCATCGGTGCATCGGTTGCGGGACTGGCAATCGGAGTATTGACCCCTCTGATTCTTTATACGACAGACGATAAGGGAAATCAGGTCGTGCGCGGAGGCGCAACCTTTACAATCGTTGCAGGGGTATTTTCCATTTTGGCTGTGATTTGCTATTTGATTTGTTATGCGCTTACGACAGAGAGAGTACACGCAAAACCGCAGGATAAGGGCGAGCGCATTGGATTTGCAGGCAATATAAAGGTGGTGTTTCGCAGCAGGGCATTGCTGGGAATTATCGGAGAAGCGATTTTTTTGCTGCTAAGTCAGCTTTTGATTAATAGCATGAATAATTATCTGTATCCGGACTATTTTCGGAATGCAGGAGGGATTTCTATTTTTACGGTTTTATCGACTTTTATCATGCTGTTTCTTGTGGCGCCGTTAAGTGTACCGATTTCAAGGAGGTTTGGAAAGAAGGAGGCATCGGTTGCGGGGATGCTGCTGTCGGGAGTCGTTTTTGCGCTGCTCTATTTCCTAAAGACAGATAATATGTGGCTGTTTTTGATACTGGCCACCATCGGATATCTGGGGCTTGGATTTTTTAATACGGTTATCTGGGCGAACATCACAGATGTGATCGATGCGCAGGAGGTGGAAACAGGACACAGGGAGGATGGAACGGTGTATGCGGTCTATTCCTTTGCGAGGAAGGTCGGGCAGGCTCTGGCCGGTGGAATCGGCGGTTGGGCGCTTTCTGCCATTGGCTATGAATCCTCCGCCATCGTGCAAACGGAGCGTGTGTTAACCGGAATCTACACGACCTCGACTCTCGCTCCGGCAATCGGATTTTTTGCAGTAGCACTGATTCTCTGGCTGATTTATCCCCTTGACAGGGCTGCGGTAGAGCACAATGTAGAAATCTTAAAGCAAAGAAGAGCAAAGAATTAATAAAAGGTTAATGCTTTGTTTGTTAATTGATTTTTGTGGTATAATTTTGTAATATTGAGTACAAAGAAAAAAGATTGACAACAATATGTCAAAGATGTCAAAGATTTTTGGCTTTGGCATTGCATACCGAAGAAAGGAGGACATGGATGAGAAAGCGGCAAATGAAACAATGCAAAAGAATTATCGCGTATCTTGTGCTTGCGATTATGCTATTGTTCTTTCGGGCATCTATGCCCTCTTTAAGCAAGCGAGCAGAGATCACACCCTCCGTTGTCAGTCAGGAGAAGCTTTCTGCTTTTAAGATGCAGATTTTTGAGGAGGATGGGCTTCCCGAGAAGCAAAAAAGCGGGAAGCTGCAGCGAAGCGACTCAGAGGATTTTTACCAGGACGGCACGCTTGAGTCAATCTTAGATTTTGCTGTTGTGCTTTCGATTATGCTGCTGTTAATTGTCTGTATTCGCCAAGAAGAGATGTTGCAGCTTGGCAGCAGCACGGGAACCTTGCAGCAAAACATACTTTACATACATAAGGCAGACGGAAAAAAGAGAGAAGCATTCTGTAACAGACAT
>JAQXLR010000220.1 GCA_029012225.1 Clostridiales bacterium | reverse complement strand
GGTCTTGCAAATACATGGGATTATGGCAACCTGGGTGTCGAGCTGAAAAATAACGTAAAAAAGGCGTGGTGGCAGAAGTTTGTGCAGGAAAATCCCTATAATGTGGGTGTAGACTGTGCGATTTTGATGAATCCGCAGACTTGGGTGGCATCCGGACATCTCGGAGGATTTTCCGATCCTCTGATGGACTGTCGTGAGTGTCATGAGCGTTTCCGCGCAGATAAGTTGATTGAGGACTATGCAGAGGAAAAGGATGTTGCGCTCAATGGGTCGGTAGACGGCTGGACACAGGAGGAGATGAAGGCATTTATCACGGAGCACAAGATTCCGTGTCCGACCTGCGGGAAGCATAATTTTACCGATATTCGTCAGTTCAATCTGATGTTTAAGACGTTTCAGGGCGTGACGGAGGAGGCAAAGAACACGGTGTATCTTAGACCGGAGACGGCACAGGGAATCTTTGTCAATTTTAAAAATGTGCAGAGAACGTCCCGCAAAAAGATTCCGTTTGGAATCGGTCAGATTGGAAAGTCCTTCCGCAATGAGATTACGCCGGGCAACTTTACCTTCCGCACAAGAGAGTTTGAGCAGATGGAGCTGGAATTTTTCTGTGAGCCGGGTACGGATTTGGAATGGTTTGCGTATTGGCGGGCATTTTGCCGCGACTGGCTGCTGTCACTTGGCATCAAGGAGGAGGAGATGCGTCTGCGCGACCATTCGGCGGAGGAGCTTTGCTTTTACAGCAAGGGAACAACGGACATTGAATTTTTGTTCCCCTTTGGCTGGGGTGAGCTTTGGGGAATTGCAGATCGTACCGATTATGATTTGACGCAGCACCAGAACCTTTCGGGACAGGATTTGACTTATTTTGACGATGAGAAAAATGAGCGTTACGTTCCTTACGTCATCGAGCCGTCTTTGGGAGCAGACCGTGTGGTGCTTGCCTTCCTCTGCGCGGCCTATGATGAGGAAAATATCGGTACGGAGGAGAAGCCGGATATGAGAACCGTGCTTCATTTCCATCCGGCATTGGCGCCTGTAAAAATCGGTGTATTGCCGCTGTCTAAAAAACTAAGTGAGGGTGCAGAGAAGATTTATGCGCAGCTTTCCAAAAAATACAACTGCGAGTTTGACGAGAGAGGAAACATCGGAAAGCGTTACAGAAGACAGGATGAGATCGGTACACCCTTCTGTGTGACCTATGATTTTGATTCGGAAAACGACGGTGCGGTAACGGTGCGTGATCGTGATACGATGGAGCAGGAGCGTGTTCCGATTGAGAAGCTGGATGCGTATTTTGCAGAGAAATTTCTCTGGTAGGTAATAGAATAGAAAAAGAGCTGTAAGAAAGCCGGGGCACTTGCTGCTTCCCGGCTTTTTTGTTCAATAGGAAATACCTTTCCTATTGAACAAAAATGCTCCGCAAGGATCGCACTGCGGTGGGAATGAATGATGTCACTGCCTCAACCCACCGCAGGCGGAGAATCCTGTGGAACAGGATTCTTTTTTATCCGGCTTTAAGCCGGTTTCTTATTCTGAAGTTGTCTCCACCACCGGGGGAACAAATTTTTCTATGGCTCGGCGAAGCTTGGGGTGGTATATGACGAAGTGAATGGCGGGAGATTTGCTTTTGGATACCATCGCCCATTTTCCCTCGTGAATCCGTATTTGCAGATTTCGAAAAGCACATACAGACATTTTTTTCACGCTGTAATTCGGATGTTTTGCTTCATATGCCTCCGTTTGTCTGATATGCTCCAGATAGTCCTCATAGGTGTAGGGGATATCTTTTTCAAAGAACATTCCCGAAAGGGAGAGAACGGCTGGGTAGTGCTCAAATTCTTCCCGTGTGAGTATGGGAATCTCGTCCTCAACCGGTTCGGTTTTTAAGATTTCTTCTGCCATCTGCCCTTGTACATCGGCATAATCTAAAATTTTTTGCTTGTCTGCTTGCGAAACAGAATGACTTTGTAAAAGCTGCTCCAGGCACTTCTTGTCCATCGTATAAAGCGGTGGTGCAGACAAAATACTCTTTCTTTTTCCGGGCGTATAGGAGTCTGCAAGCAAAAATGCACGGAATTCCTCCGCATTTTCTGTACGGTAAATATTCATTAGTGGTTTGGCATGGCCAAGGAGCTCCTCTGCCCGCTTTTTATAGTATGCAATCTCGTCCTTGTTCTTGGTTAAATAATATTTTCCGTCACTGTGGCAGCCGGAAATGGCCTCGCCCCAAAGAGCTGCCGCTCCGGATACCTTCAAAAAATGAAGGAAGACGTTATTTTGCACATTTTCCAGATAATAAGGTGAAATCTGCCCTGCCATATACATCGGTATCCAGCTCTCAAGTCCGAGCATCATGTCTTCAAAGGAGCGATCCAAATTATGAATTTGATTCAAATGCAGTCCTTTTTTTAGCATCATTGCCATACCAAACATCCACTTCTTCGGAAAATCCGGGTCCTTTGCCATTTCCTCCATCGGCATATCGCTATACATTGTGACGGGCTCCATCGACTTTGAAAGGACAGTTGCCTTTAAAAAATCCAGCTCACTTGTCATCATGTCCGCCAGACCGAAATATGCTTTTGAGGTAGGAAGCTGAAACGGAACGGACGGAACCTTTAGCTCATCAAAGTGAATGACCTTGATATACTCGTTCAAATCAAAAGAATCCAGCGTTCCAAGAAATTTTGCAACATCGTCCGCAGGATGGCGCTGTCCTGCAATCAGCCAGTCTCGCAGACGCTCACAAAGCTTTGCAGAGCAGGAAATATCCTCTGTCTGGCATCCAATTAACTGTGCGAGTATTTCTCTATCCTGTATGCTGCCAAGATCACGCGCTACAAAGCTTGCAATATCAGAGGAGAATTTTACGGGATTGGACGGGGTGCGTGAGCCGTTTCGAATCCGAAACAGGGAAGACATCTCATAGTTTGTCTGCTGACACAGGTTGGTAAGGTTGAGATTGAGCACGGAAATCAGAGTATTTAATTTTTGACGAAACTGCTCCTTGTCAGTTGCGATAATGTCAGGACATTTTAGGAAGCTTTCCGCTACGACGCTTGCAGTCAGGCGCTCCTTGCTGCACTGCTTTTGCTCGGAAAGGGAAGCGATTGCCGTGCAAATTCGGTTGAAGGGATCGCTGTTTATTTCAGGAACACGCTCACCGCTGCGGTAACGACTCAGTGTGGCGGGCGATAAGTCGGAGGCAGCGCTAAGCTCCTTTGCCGTGCAATTCAGCTGCTCCATGTATTCATTCAGCTTTTCCTTGTAATTCATTCAAAATCCCCCTTTTGTAAAAGTCAATTCTTTCTGTATTATACAGTCAGACGAAGAAAAAGCCTAGTAGTTTCCGAAATGTCACATTGACT
>JAQXLR010000219.1 GCA_029012225.1 Clostridiales bacterium | reverse complement strand
GATAAAAAGGATGAGCTGCTTGAAGAACTGGATGACAAGCTAAAAAGGCAGATGGCAGAATTTGAGAATTTCAGAAAGCGTACGGAAAAAGAAAAATCGCAGATGTATGATATGGGTGCAAAAAGTATCATAGAGAGGATTCTTCCGGTCATAGACAACTTTGAGCGCGGACTTGCCGCGGTATCGGAGGAGCAAAAAGAAGATGCTTTTGTTGTGGGAATGGATAAGACCTATCGCCAAATGCTGACAGAGTTGGAGGCAGCAGGTGTAAAGCCGATTGAGGCCGTGGGTAAGGAGTTTAATCCGGAGTTCCATAATGCAGTGATGCAGGTCGAGGATGCTGCATATGAATCAGGCATCATTGCACAAGAATTGCAGAAGGGATATCTGTATAAGGATTCTGTGGTAAGGCATAGTATGGTTGCGGTCGTATCCTGATTTTTGAGGAAACTGGCGGGAAACTGCCATTTACTATATCTATTATTCTATATTATGAAAGCAGGAGGAATTTATCATGGGAAAGATTATTGGAATTGATTTAGGAACAACAAACAGCTGTGTGGCAGTTATGGAAGGCGGGAAGCCGACTGTGATTGCAAATCAGGAAGGTGCAAGAACAACACCATCCATCGTTGCATTTACAAAAACAGGGGAGAGATTGGTTGGTGAGCCGGCAAAGCGCCAGGCAGTGACAAACGCAGAAAAGACAATCGCATCCATCAAAAGACATATGGGAACCGATTACAAAGTTTCCATTGATGACAAACAATATTCTCCGCAGCAAATTTCGGCTATGGTGCTTCAAAAATTAAAGGCCGATGCGGAAGGATACCTCGGAGAAAAGGTAACAGAGGCAGTGATTACCGTTCCGGCATATTTTAATGACGCACAGCGTCAGGCAACAAAGGATGCCGGAAAGATTGCGGGACTTGATGTGAAGCGTATTATCAACGAGCCGACTGCCGCAGCGCTGGCGTACGGACTTGACAATGAAAAAGAGCAGAAAATTATGGTATACGACCTTGGAGGCGGAACCTTTGATGTATCAATCATCGAAATCGGCGACGGTGTCATCGAGGTATTGGCAACAAATGGCGATACCCGCCTTGGAGGAGATGACTTCGACAATAAGATTACGCAGTGGATGATTGACGAGTTTAAAAAGGCAGAGGGTGTGGATCTCTCCGGAGATAAAATGGCACTTCAGAGATTGAAGGAAGCCGCAGAGAAGGCGAAAAAAGAGTTGTCCTCTGCGACAACAACAAATATCAACCTGCCGTTTATCACGGCTACATCTGAGGGACCAAAGCACTTTGACATGAATCTTACCAGAGCAAAGTTTGATGAATTGACACATGATTTGGTAGAGAGAACAGCAGGGCCTGTTCAAAGTGCAATGAAGGATGCGGGTCTTAGCAATTCCGATTTGGGTCAGGTGCTCTTGGTCGGAGGCTCTACACGTATTCCGGCAGTGCAGGATAAGGTGAGACAGCTGACGGGTAAGGAGCCGAGTAAATCCCTAAATCCGGATGAGTGTGTAGCACTGGGAGCTTCCATTCAGGGCGGTAAGCTTGCAGGAGATGCAGGAGCCGGCGAAATCTTACTTTTGGATGTTACGCCGCTTTCCCTGTCAATTGAGACGCAGGGAGGCATTGCAACAAGGCTGATTGAGAGAAATACAACGATTCCGACGAAGAAGAGCCAGATTTTCTCAACGGCAGCAGATAACCAGACAGCTGTAGATATCAATGTTGTACAGGGCGAGAGACAGTTTGCGAGAGATAACAAATCGCTTGGACAGTTCCGTCTTGACGGAATTCCGCCTGCACGTCGCGGTGTACCGCAGATTGAGGTTACCTTTGACATTGATGCAAACGGAATCGTAAACGTATCTGCAAAAGATCTCGGAACAGGAAAGGAGCAGCACATTACGATTACTGCGGGCTCAAACATGTCGGATGCCGAGATTGATAAGGCAGTCAAAGAGGCTGCGGAATATGAGGCGCAGGACAGAAAGAGAAAAGAAGCAATCGATGCGAGAAACGATGCAGATTCCTTCGTATTCCAGACACAGCAGGCATTGGATCAGGTCGGAGGAAGCCTTGACGGAGCAGATAAGACAGAAGTTGAGAATGATATGAATGCCGTGAAGTCGTTTTTGGATGCACATCAGAACGCAGAGGAGATGTCAGATGCGGATGTGGCAGAGCTGAAATCCCTGCAGGAGAAATTGACACAGAGTGCGCAAAAG
Organism: Clostridiales bacterium; assembly: GCA_029012225.1. Taxonomy (GTDB): domain Bacteria; phylum Bacillota; class Clostridia; order Lachnospirales; family Lachnospiraceae; genus Roseburia. The sequence continues at coordinate 9,477 of JAQXLR010000219.1, read as the reverse complement.
GTTTTTGCGAAAATGTATGAGCAGACACAGGCACAGGGTGCAGCAGGCCCGGATATGGGCGGCGCTGCGGATGCGGGAAGTCAGAATGCAGCAGATGATGATGTGGTAGACGCAGACTTCAAGGAGGTATAAAAGAGGTTTCCGTGATGAGGGGTTTTGGATGGTAACATCCAAAGCCCTCATATGCGGTCAAGAGAGGAAGAGTTATGGCAGATAAGAGAGATTATTATGAGGTTCTGGGCGTAAGCAAGACCGCGGATGATGCCGAGATAAAAAAAGCGTTTCGAGGCCTCGCCAAAAAGTATCATCCTGATATGCATCCCGGAGACAAGGAATGCGAGGAGAGGTTTAAGGAGGCACAGGAGGCATATGCCATTCTAAGCGATCCGGAAAAGAGAAAGCAGTATGATCAATTTGGTCATGCTGCCTTTGATGGTGCCGGGGGAGCCGGCGGCTTTGATTTCTCCGGAATGGATATGGGAGATATTTTCGGGGATATTTTCGGAGACTTTTTTGGCGGAAGAAGACGTGCGAACGATGGGCCCATGAAGGGGCAGAACATAAGAACGAGTGTCCGTATTACCTTTGAGGAGGCTATATTTGGTTGTGAAAAGGAAATTGAGCTGGTACTAAAGGATGAGTGTAAGACCTGTCACGGCAGCGGAGCGAAGCCGGGAACAAGTCCGGAAACCTGCCCTAAGTGTGGTGGAAAAGGGAAAAGAGTCTTTACACAGCAATCCTTCTTTGGAACCGTGCAGAATGTGCAAAGCTGCCCGGAGTGCAACGGGACAGGAAAAGTTGTGCGCGAGAAATGCGTGGACTGTCGCGGAAGCGGATATATCGCAAGCAGGAAAAAAATACAGGTTTCCATCCCGGCAGGAATTGATAACGGACAAAGCGTTCGAATCCGGGAGAAAGGCGAACCCGGCAGAGCCGGCGGACCAAGAGGAGATTTGCTGGTGGAGGTTGTGGTATCCAGAGATCCGATGTTCCAGCGACAGGATATGAATATCTATTCCACAGCACCCCTTACTTATGCGCAGGCTGCACTGGGAGGAGAGATACGGATTCATACGGTTGACGGAGAGGTACTTTACGAGGTAAAGCCGGGTACACAGACGGGTACAAAAATTCGGCTAAAGGGGAAAGGGGTTCCCTCCCTTCGCAATAAATCGATACGCGGAGATCAGTACGTGACACTTGTAGTGCAGGTACCTACCGGACTTTCTGCAGAAGCGAAGGAGACCTTGCGGAGGTTTGATGAGGAGACGGGAGGGTCTCTAAACAGGCACAGCGGAGGCGATAGCGCAAAAGCAGACGAAAAGCCAAAGAAGAAAAAAAGCTTTATGAATAAGCTAAAGGAATCCTTAGATGATATTTAGGCATTTTGTGTAATATTGCTAATTGAGCCTTTGGGCGAAATATAGTATGATGGTAGAAATCAGAGCGACACAGTTTTTGTACCAAAGAAGGAGACGAGTGTCATGGATATAGGCGAAACCATCACAGAGAGCCGGGAAGAACTCCTTGAGGAAGAGGATATGAAAAGCGAGACAACGCAGCAGGATAAAAGGACAGACGGGCTTGAAGAGGAAGCTGCACCCCTTGAGGATAGCGATGAGCTTGCCGAGCTGGAATACAAACGAAATGTATTACATGAAGAGAAAAAGAGGCTGGAAACAGAGCGTCGTGAGTTTGAGCGGGAGCGTCGCGAGTTTGCCCTTCATAAAAAGATGGATTTGCACAGGTTGGAGCAAGAAAAGCAGCTTTTTGAGATGAAATGGAAGCTGCTGGAGGAGGAGCTGCGTAAGCTGGTCGCAGACAGAGAACAGTTCGAGCGTCAGCGCAAGTTTCACCAGCATGTTCAGGAGCATGAGAGATGGCTCCGGGCACAGGAGCAAAAAAGAGTCGTGCAGGGAGACGGTTTTTTTGTCGGGGTAAAGGATTCCCACGCGTTAAAGAAGCGCTATAAGGATTTGCTGAAAATCTATCATCCGGATAATCTCTCTGGAGATGTATGTACGATACAGGAGATCAACCGAGCCTATGACAAGCTCTGCAATGTATTTTCCTGCTAAAAAAGTGTGCGTTTACGCACACTTTTTTACTTTCCCCTGACACTTTTCTCATAAAACAAAAGAACTCTATTTTTTGAGAATGTCCTCTGCAATTTCACGTCTGGTCATACAGCGATCCATTGCCTGCTTTTCAATATATCGATGGGCATCTGCCTCTGTCATTCCATAGGATTCAATCAAAAACCATTTTGCATGGTTTACAATTCGTATTTCTGCCATTTTATCCTCCAAAGAGAGCGATTTTTTCTCCAGCTTTTCCAATCTTTGCTTGATTGCCCGCATCCAATCAAGTGTCTGATTTAGAATCGTGGTAGACGTTGGCTTGCGTATCGTCAATACACCATGCTCAAAGACCTTCGCATAGATTTCATCGTAGACCTCATTTTTTACTAATAAGGCGGCAACCATGTTTTTATGGCTGCACAGATCAACCGCAAATTTTCTGCCAAAATCATCGGGCAGAGGGGCGTTAATGATAATCAGATCATAGGCTCTCTCTGCTATTTTTCGCCTTGCATGGCTTATGCTTTGAACGATATGGACAGGAGAGTAGTCCTTTTGGGGTAGCATTGCCGCAAAAGAATGATTAAAGCTTTCTGACGAGGATACAATCAAAACGCTATAGACGTATTCTTTTAAGGGCATGGGCATCCCTCCTTTCGTTCCTCATTTTTTCTACCGGCTGTTGTCATAGGCATTCATGATATGTGTTGGCAGAATGGATTGGATGAACGTACTGTTTTTTGCGATTGCTTTTGCTTCCGCTAAGGTCTTGGGAAGATGGGCAAATTGTTCCAAAATCTCTTTTGGAGCTGTATACAAATTCATATCTGCTGCCGGAGGGAGCTTTAGCTTGTGCTCAATTCCGTATAGACCTGCATAGATAAGCAGGGTATATGCAAGATAGGGGTTGGTCATTGGGTCTGCAGAACGCAGCTCGGCGCGTCTGTAGCTGCCTACTGCGGCAGGAATCCGAATCAACTGAGAGCGGTTTTCTGCTGACCAGGTAATAAAGCCGGGAGCCTTATTGCTTCCCAGCCGCTGATAGGAAGCCTCGGTGCGGTTCAGGTATAACGTTACATCGGGTATGTATTTTAAAACGCCGGCAATGCAGCAATGCAGCAATGTATCGTCCTCATTCCCCTTGATGGAAAAGTTGATGTGCATACCGTTTCCGGGGGCGTGCTCCAGTGGCTTTGGGTCAAAGGAAGCAAAAATACCATTATGGTTTGCGATTGTCTTTACAGCGGAAATAAATGTGATGGCATTATCGGCAGCTGACAAAGGGTCGGAATAACGGAAGTCAATCTCATTTTGTCCCGGCCCTTCCTCATGATGGGAACTCTCCGGATAAATTCCCATTTGCTCCAGTGTAAGGCAGATTTCCCTTCGTATGTTCTCGCCTCTATCCTCCGGCGAGATATCCATATAGCCCGCATGGTCATAAGGTGTTTTGGTGGGATTGCCGCTTTCGTCCCGCTCAAACAGATAAAATTCCATTTCAGAGCCAAACTGAAACTGTATGCCCTTTTCTGCAGCTGTCTTTATGGCCTTTTTTAGGATATGTCTTGTGTCGCATTCAAAGACGGCACCGTTTGGCCATGTAATGTCGCAGAACATCCGGACAACTCTGCCGTGCTCCGGACGCCACGGTAAAATCTCAAGCGTGGAGGGGTCGGGATGAAGAAATAAATCCGAATGAACCTGACTGTCAAATCCTGCAATCGACCAGGCATCCATGGCAATCCCGTGCTCAAATGCGCGGCTTAGCTCGTGATCCATAATCGAAACATTTTTGGATTTGCCGAAAACATCACAAAAAGTAAGCCGGATAAACTTTACATCTTCTTCCTTCACGAACTGCATGACTTCCTGTTTTGTATATTTCATTGCTTCACCTGCTTTCTGATGGAAGGGTAGAAAGTGATTTCATGATTGCTCAACAAAATATGCTTCCTTCCTTCTGATTAAGGAACATTATACATGGGCTGTTTCCAAATAACAAGAAAATTGGAAAAATAAAATTATCGTCGAAATTAAGAAAAATTTGGTTGTTTTCATGTGGTTGATAAAATATAATAGAAAAAGAAAGAAGATTGCTGTTATAGCCAGTTACAATCGTATGGAGACTTTTATGAAAAAAATACAAAAGAAGCTAAAAAGGGGAATGGCGGTGCTTTTGGTATTTGCCTTGGCAACCGGAATCGTTCCTGTCATACCAGGCAGTGCAGATACCGTATTGGCAGCTGCAAGCAATGTGCCGAGTGTAACCGCCTTTTCTACGACAAACGACTTGATGACTGCTTTTGACCTTGACGGAAACAATGATACCGTGGGAAAACTTGCCTTTGGGAAACACACAGCGAGCACAGCGCAGGAGTGGTACATTGCAGGAAAGGATAGTGGTGTAGCAGGAGATAATATCATCATCTTTGCCGCAGCTCCGATTGGATGGGAACGACCTTTTGGTGCAAGTGAAGGTGAGATAATATTAAAGGACATAGAAGGCACAGACCCAAGACATTCCTTGATAAATGACTGGACCTATCCGAACGGAATCTCAGTAACAACCGTAAATGCAAACCATTACGGAATCAGTAACCTTCGGGCACAACTAAAGGCCATGGAGGCAAATACGAAATATTTTACCGCAGCGGAGCAGGGTTTGATGAATGCCACGACGGTAACAACGAAGGATACCTATAATCATGCAGATTATACCACCACCGATAAATTATATGCGCTTGGGGGAACTTATTGGACAAAAGAAAAAATAGTTGCAGGAAGCAGTGACAGTGCAGGGATTGTCAGGAATCCGTACTGGAGCAGCGGAGAAGCGTTCTGGCTGCGTTCTCCCTATGATGATGGTTACAAGAATTATGCCCAAAATGCGAGCGTCGCATGGCCGAACACGTATGTATTCACCAGCTCTGTTACGGGCAGCAGGGGAGTTCGCCCTGCCTCAAATTTGAATCTCACCTCGGTTCTCTTTGCCTCTTTCGCAAAAGCGGCAACAGCCTCCTCTCCTTTAGTGGGAACGGCAGCATCAGATGCGGCGATGGTGCTTCGTTTGGACGGAAGCAAGAAGTCAATCGGAACGGTAGAGTATGACGCAGCAAGTGGCAGAATTACGGCCAAGAAGGATACAAGTGCTGCAGGAGCAGTTTCTCTTGTGGTGCAGGGCAGAGGTATGGTAGATACCGCCGAAGCCGACTGGTATTACAGTATTCTACTGACCTCTCCGTCAGGAGAGGAGACGCTTACGGCAGAGCAGATTAGGACGAGCGTGGGACTTGCCGATAGACCAAACCTCGACAACTGCAAAATCTGGTTGGAAATCACTGAGGATAATGTGGCATATGCCAAGCTGGCACCATCACCATTCGGAAGTCTTAGCATCATAAGCGCCGTTGCCGTCACAGGCTTGACTGCATCTACAGGCGGTATGGCATTTAACAGGGCAGCGACTTGCGTTACACGAGGAATTTCGACGCCGTCTCCCGGCATTACGTACACAACTGTACTCGGGGGAAGGGATGTGGCGGTAACAGAGTCTGTTGCAGAATGGAACAAAGCATATAAGGCGCAGATTACACTTGGTACAAGTGCAGCTTATATGTTTGCCGATACGGTATCTGTAACGATAGATGGGGAACCGGCAGTTCCTTTCAAGCGAAATGCAGACGGAACACTGACTGTGACGAAAGATTTTACCACAGCAAAGAGAAAGATAGCAGGAATAACGGCACCGTTTGTTCCGGCAGGATTTGTGGGGGACTATACCGCAGCCAACGTTTTGGCAGGCGGCGTCAACAGCGAGCTTGGCAGACAGGCACAGGTTACTTTTGAGGGAAGCGTTCAGCCGACTTCTGTCATGATGGATGTGGAGTGGAGCTTAGAGAATGCGGGCGGTGCAGCCTACAATGCTGCGCCGGGAGCAGCAAATACGTTCCGATGGACAGTAAAAAAAGATGCGTATGCGAATTATGACACAAACAAGAACTCAATGTCGGGTGTTGTTGTGATTAATAACAAAGAGGCAGGGCTGTATGCAATCCATGTAAGTCCGGCTGAGGCAGCAGGCGGCGTCGTTTCCGGCGGCGGCACATATCGAGAAAATACTTTTGTTACGGTTACGGCTACGGCAAACAGCGGGTATCGGTTTGTACGCTGGCTGGAACATGGGAATGAGGTAAGCACGCAGGCAAGTTATTCCTTTGACGCAGCCGCAAACCGCACGCTTGTGGCGGTGTTTGAGGCAGAGAGCTCCGTTACAGTTCCTGACTCTGCGTGGATGGACGGTTATGAGGGAAAACAAAAATTTGCTGCACTGCTCTATGGAAACGCACTTGGACGAGAGGCCGATTCAAGTGAGATTGGCTATTGGGAAGACCAGCTCTCCGATGGAAGAGAAGGCGCTGAGGTGGCATACGGTTTTCTGTTTAGCCAAGAATTTGAAAATCACAATTATAATAATTCCGATTATGTAGAGCACTTGTATTTGTGTCTGATGGGCAGACCCTCCGATGCCGGCGGAAAGGCAGGCTGGGTAACATATTTGGATAATGGCGCATCAAGAATCTATGTATTCAAGCAGTTTATCGATTCCAGTGAATTTAATAACCTGTGTAATGCTTACGGAATCCAAAGGGGGACAGTGGAGCTTACGGAGGCCAGGGATCAAAATTATGATGTTGCGCGCTTTGTCGCCAGAAACTATACGCAGTTTTTGGGACGGGACTATGATGAGCAAGGCTTGAATAATTGGTGTGCGGAAATCAACAACCGTACACAAACAATGCAGCAGATTGCGTTTGGCTTTGTATTTTCGGCCGAATGTGAAAATAAGAATCTGTCTGACAAGGAATTTGTAGAGATGCTCTACAGAGGGTGTTTTGATCGCGACGGCGAGGCGGCAGGAGTGAGTCGCTGGGTAAATGAGCTTGGTTCCGGCGCAATGAACCGAATCGATGTATTTTTTGGCTTTGCAAATTCACAGGAGTTCGCAAATATGGTACAAAGCTATGGGTTGTAAAGAAAAAAGTTCTTGACTTTTTGAAAACTGCGAGATACAATCTACACTGTACAAAAAAAAACGAATACATTTTGTTTATAGAAAAAGGCAATGGCGTCTTTCATGTAATACACATGAAAGGCGTTTTTTGTCTTTTTTTGTACGATTACGTTCAAAAGGGAGGGCAGACGTATGTTTGATGCAAAACAAGCTTGGCCGCAGGCACCGCTGTATCGAAAGGAGTTTGAGCACGATAACTGCGGAATTGGGGCAGTTGTCAACATAAAAGGACAAAAGACCCGCGACACGGTGGAAAAGGCATTGCAGATTGTGGAGAATCTGGAGCATAGAGCCGGAAAGGATGCGGAGGGAAAGACAGGAGACGGGGTCGGTATCCTCGTTCAAATCTGCCATGAATTTTTCGAAAAGGAAATGCAGAAAGCAAACATTGTACTTGGCGCGGAGAGAGAGTATGGAATCGGTATGTTTTTCTTTCCGCAGGATGAGCTAAAGCGCAATCAGGCGAAGAAAATGTTTGAGATTATTGTAGAAAAAGAGGGCATGGAATTTCTGGGGTGGAGAGAGGTGCCGTGCGCACCGCAGGTGCTTGGACAGAGAGCCTTGGATTGTATGCCGTGTATTTTGCAGGGGTTTGTGAGAAAGCCCGCACAGGTAGAAAAGGGGCTTGCCTTTGACCGAAAGCTTTACATTACAAGAAGGGTGTTTGAGCAGAGCACAGATGAGACCTATGTTGTTTCGCTAAGCAGCAGAACGATTGTGTATAAGGGAATGTTTTTGGTAGGGCAGCTGAGAACCTTTTTTACGGATTTACAGAGTGAGGCCTACAAATCTGCCATTGCAATCGTACACTCCAGATTTTCTACCAATACAAATCCGAGCTGGGAGAGAGCACATCCGAACCGCTTCATCGTACATAACGGGGAGATTAATACGATTCGCGGAAACGTAGATAAGATGCTTGCCCGAGAGGAAAATATGGAATCAGAGTATTTGAGCCGTGAATTTCATAAGATCTTGCCGGTTGTCAATACGCAGGGCTCAGACTCTGCCATGCTCGATAATACCTTGGAATTTTTGGTGATGAGCGGGATGGAGCTTCCTCTTGCCGTGATGATTACCATACCCGAGCCGTGGGCAAACAATAAGACAATGTCGCAGCACAAAAAAGATTTTTACCAGTATTATGCGACGATGATGGAGCCGTGGGATGGTCCGGCCTCCATTCTCTTTTCTGACGGCGATATCATGGGAGCAGTCTTAGACCGCAACGGTCTGCGTCCTTCCCGTTACTATATCACGGATGATGAGCAGCTTATTTTGGCATCGGAGGTAGGAGCGTTTCCGATTGACGATACAAAAATTATCAAAAAGGACAGGCTTCGTCCGGGGAAAATGCTGTTGGTAGATACGGCAAAGGGCGAGGTCATCGATGATGATACGTTAAAGGAGAAGTACGCAAGGAAGCGTCCCTATGGAGAGTGGATCGACTCCAATCTTGTGCTGTTAAAGGAACTAAAAATACCAAATGTAAGAGTGCCGGAGTATACCAAAGAGGAGCGGCAGAGAATGCAAAAGGCCTTTGGCTATACGTATGATGAATTAAAGTCAAGTATTTTGCCGATGGCACGTGCAGGCAGCGAGGCGATTGCTGCGATGGGAGTGGATACCCCGATTCCCGTGCTGTCAAAGACGCATTACTCCCTGTTCCATTATTTTAAGCAGCTCTTTGCACAGGTGACAAATCCACCGATTGATGCGATTCGGGAGGAGGTTGTCACGTCGACAAGCATTTATATCGGAAGGGATGGAAATCTGCTGGAGGATACGGAAAAAAATTGCAACGTCTTAAAGGTAAACAATCCGATTCTTACCAATACGGATATGCTCAAAATTAAGCATATGAAGCGGGAAGGCTTTCAGCCTGCGGTCGTGCCCATCTTGTATTACAAAAATACGGGTCTTGCGCGTGCGATTGACCGATTATGCCTTGAGGTGGACAGGGTGTACAGAGACGGGGCGAATATTATTATTTTATCGGATCGGGGAGTCGATGAAAACCACGTGGCAATTCCCTCCCTGCTTGCCGTATCTGCCCTGCAAAAGCATCTTGTCCGCACAAAAAAAAGAACGAGCGTAGCACTGATTATAGAGTCGGCAGAGCCTCGTGAGGTGCACGATTTTGCAACCCTCCTCGGCTATGGAGCCTGTGCGGTAAATCCATATCTGGCGCAGGAATCCATCAAGGAATTGATTGAGAAGGGAATGCTGGAAAAAGACTATTATGCTGCGGTGGATGATTATAACCATGCTGTTTTACATGGAATTGTAAAGATCGCTTCTAAGATGGGAATCTCTACCATTCAA
>JAQXLR010000218.1 GCA_029012225.1 Clostridiales bacterium | reverse complement strand
GTCCTTGAAGCGGAGAACGGCGTACGCGCTGTCTCTCTTTTAAATAAGGAAGAAATTCATCTGGCACTTTTGGACATCATGATGCCCGGAAAAAATGGTTATGAGGTACTTGCCCATCTGCGCAGGCAAAGCAACATTCCTGTTGTATTTCTCTCTGCAAAAGGAGCAGACGAGGACAAGAATATGGAGCTTGACATTAAGATTCCGGATGAACCAATCCCCCTAAAACCAAAGTCGTCATTTTCTTGCGTCAACAGAAAGTACTCTTTCGATCGGTGTCTATGATAACGGCCCCATCCTTGCAGGAGCCGCCGCTCATCTTTTTGACCCCTTTGTACAGGGAGACACCTCAAGAAGCAGAAAAAGCGGCAATGGTCTGGGACTTTCCATCGCAAAAAAAATCATTTTGATGCATGGTGGGAACTTGGAGCTGGAGCAGACAGCGGATGGAAAAACCTTTCTCATTACGTTAAACAATATAGCGTCGGATTACTAATTCGACGCTATATTGTTTGGACACACTTTGTTCATCTTTTATTCACATTCCATAGAAAAGATTTCTTTTCCGATTTCTTTTTTATACATCTTCCCAGTAGATTTTTTCGTACAAAAACGATATATTTTCTTAGTACGAATTTTATGATTGGAGGACTCTTATGCGTGATAAATGGATTCGGATTTTAAATAAATATTCGCTGGTCTTTCATTTTTTACTGGCCGGCTTTTTGATTTTTATTATTGAGGCTATTTCCAGGCGAAGCATCGTCGGAGCAGTGACCTTCATCAGCAAGAACACCTTGGCTTACCTATACAATGCCTTGATTATTTTTTCGTCGCTGTCTCTCGTGTACCTAACCCGATACCGAACGCAGTTTCGCTTGTTAATCAGTGCTGTTTGGATTTTTCTTGGAACGATAAACGGTCTGATTCTCTCAAATCGTGTCACACCGTTTAGCTATACCGATTTAAAATGTATTTCTGATTTATTTGCGATGCAAAATACAAGCTATTTCTCTGCGGAGGAGGCCACCTTTATTGTAATTGTCATCCTCGCCTTTTTGGCATTCGTGGGCTTTTTATTCGTGAAGGGGCCGAAGTATCAGGGAAAGCAGCATGCCGTGCTGGGCTCTGTTTCGATTGCCGCCCTGCTTTTGGTTGCTCTTCCTGTTACAACACAGGCTGCACAAAACACCAACATCCTGGCTTCCTATTTTTCAAACATTGCACAGGGGTATTCCGATTATGGCTTTGTTTACGGTTTTTCCACCAGCGTCGTCGGAAGAGGAATGAGTAAACCGAAAAATTATTCGGAGGAAACCATACAAAAAATTACGGCAGCCACTGGCTCTGACTCCTTCGATGCGATGCTTACGGAAAGACGTCCCAATATTATTTGCGTATTATTGGAATCCTTTGCCGATCCATATGAAGTGAATTTTTTAGAGCTTTCCGAAGACCCAATCCCGAATTTTCGGCAGCTTGAGGAACATTATTCCAGTGGCTATCTGACAGTCCCGGTAGTGGGTGCAGGAACGGCAAATACAGAATTTGAAATCTTGACCGGCATGAGCATGCAGTACTTTGGCACAGGAGAATATCCTTATAAAACGATTTTAAAGCAGACCAGCTGCGAAAGCATTGCTTCCGATCTATCCGGCATTGGCTATGCAACGCACGTAGTACATAACAATACAGCTACGTTTTACAGTCGCAACAATGCCTTTTCTATGATGGGCTTTGACACGTTTACCAGTAAGGAGCTGATGAATATTACGCAGTACACCCCAACGGGCAGCTGGCCGACGGATGATGTGCTCGTCGCAGAAACAGTCAAGGCTTTGGATGCGACGGAAAATCAAAGTGATTTTGTCTACACGATTACCGTGGAGGGTCATGGAGATTATCCAAGCGAGAAAGTACTGACCGATCCTGCGATTCTCGTGAGCGGAGCTTCGGATGAGGCAACAAATTACCAGTGGGAATATTATGTAAACATGATGCATGAGGTAGATGATTTTATCGGAGACCTCATCCGTGCCATTGACAGCCGTGGTGAAGATACAATCATCGTATTTTTTGGAGATCATCTTCCGACGCTTGGGCTTTCTGACGAAGACATGAAATCCGGTGATATCTTTAAAACCAAGTATGTAACTTGGAACAATATGGGACTTCCCAAGGAGGACGCAGACCTTACCGCATATCAACTTCTTGCCCATGTAACAAATCAGGTAGGCATTCATGAGGGGACGATTCTAGGCTACCATCAAGCAGCAATGAAACCTACAACACAAGTTGCAGCGCAACCTATGTTGCAGCTTGCAGCGCAACCTACACTGCAACTTGCAGCGCAACCTACA
>JAQXLR010000217.1 GCA_029012225.1 Clostridiales bacterium | reverse complement strand
TAAGTGGTGGGTAGTTCACGATGAGGCAATCAGTGACCGCATGGATGCCTGCAGTTGTTAAGACCAGAATAAAGGAAAGCCACGAATCTGCAAAGAATAAAGGACATGGGGGAGTCTGGACAGCACTGGTGGTGATCGGATTCCCGGTATGGTTTCCGCTCCTGACGGCCGTTGCAGCTGTTCTTCTTAGTGCTTATTTAGTACTGTGGGCCTTTGTTTTGACGTTGTTTGCGGTGGAGCTTTCACTTGCGGCAGCCGCAGTCGCCGGCTTCCTTGGTTCCTTAACCATTGTTGCAGGATACATACCGATTGTGTCCGCTGTCTTTCTGCTTGGGGCTTCGTTACTGCTTGCAGGGATTACATTTCTTCTGTGGAAGCCGCTGCTGACATTGGCAAAGAGTGTGATTGGAATGGCCAAGTCCTTTGTAAGAAGTGTCAAAAAAATAATTTGCGGCTAGGCCGCTCGGAAATGGAGATAGTAATGAAGAAAAGATATGGAATTGCAGGGGCATGTTGTCTCGCAGGTGTGTTATTAATTGGGGTATCATGGCTGATGATGAAAGGAGATTTTACAAAAATGAATTCAAAGAATGTTGGATCCGGTCAGGAACGTGTATATGAGTGTGCATCAAGTATTGACGAGATTTACGTCAAAGAGTATTCCGGAGCTATCAAGGTTTTGGGAGGGGATGTGAGCACTCCCAAGGTGGAATACGTCGAGAGCAACAGGAGAAAGTTTACGATTACAGAAGAGAATGGCGTTTTGAGGGTCGAGAGAGAGAAGGAGCTTCAGATGCTTTTCTGGATGATTGACTTTAACAGATATGAGATTTGTGTGACGGTTCCGAGAGATTATGCCGGAATGCTGGATATTCATAATTCCAGCGGCATCGTAGATATTTCAGACCTGTCCGGAACTGGGTTATCCGTAAAGAATACCTCAGGTCGAATTCAGCTGACAAATGTCAGCGTAGATGGAGATATACAGGTGGACGGCTCCTCGGGCAGCATTAAACTGGAGGAAGTGACCAGTAAGAATTGTCATGTGGAGAACAGCTCCGGATCCATAAAATTGGACGAAGTGTATTGTCAGAATTGTGACGTGCAAAATACTTCGGGATCCATTACACTTGACGAAGTGACTGCGGATGGCAATGTCAAGGCAAAGAACTCCTCCGGTGGTGTCAGACTTACGACACTTCGTGCATCCGGAGATATCTCATTGTCCAGCACTAGTGGATCTATCAAGGGCTCTATTGCAGGTGCTGAGAGTGACTTTAGCATCAATGTAAAAAAGGGATCGGGCTCCTGTAATCTTGCAAACTCGACAGGAGGAAGCCGGGTTCTCCAGGTTAAGAATACGAGTGGAGGCATCCACATAGGATTTACGGAATAGACGATACATACGACTACACATAACTCAGATAAAGCACTGCCGGAAGCAAAGCTTTATCTGAGTTTTTTCACTTTCATTTTTTTTTGTAACTGATATTCAGAACCCCTTCCCGGACATTCGCATTTTCCGCACTTAACAGTGCTTTTCCGTCCCTTACGGGACTAAAAATGCTCATTTAGGGGACGGTGACTCTATTCGAGCCACCTTACGAATAATTACATTTTTTTCAAAAATCTCAACACTTTCTGCTGCAAAATCGTATGATTAGTGAAAGGAGAACACAATTAATCCATGGATAAAGATCAAATGCAACTTTATTATGAAGCCTATGCTGACATGATATATCGTTTAGGCTTCACCTATATGAAAAACGGAAACGACGCAGAAGACGTGGTACAAGAAACCTTCCTCCGATTCGTGAGACAAACGCCTGATTTTGCCAATGAAGAACATGTAAAGGCGTGGCTTATTGTGACGGCATCGAATTATTGCAAAAGCATGTTAAGACATTGGTGGAACAGACGTGCAAAAATGGGAGAAATTGAGGATAAGCCGGATGATTCTTATGATCATGATGCGGTATTAGATGCGGTTTTGGAATTGCCGGATAAATACAAAACAACCATTTTTCTATATTACTACGAGGGTTACACAAGTAAAGAAATCGCACAGATTTTACATAAGCAGCGCTGTTTATGGTATCAGGAACCGCCTATGCTGTGATTCCATGAAATGTTTGCGGATAGGCAGATTTATCTGGCAGTCACGCAGGGACCGGACTATAGAACCGGTTATAAATATGAGGATTCCACAGGGTTGATTTCGAGGAATGAGAGCTTTGAAGGTATCAATGCTCTGTTTGAGGTGTGTTTGGATGAGTCAAAAGCCGATTTAATTGCG
>JAQXLR010000216.1 GCA_029012225.1 Clostridiales bacterium | reverse complement strand
CCAACAACGGCACTCGCAAGTGATCCGTATGGATACTCTCTTTGATAAAGCTTTTCAAACCATACACCCTTGATATTCGGATTGACCTTATTCCCATATTCGTCCTCCGCCTCCTGCATTTGCACAAAAGGCTCAATCTGGGTATAGGCTGCTTTTTTTACCAAAACAATGTATTTGCTGTCAGCATTTTCTCTGGCATATTCATAAAGCTCACTGCTGCTTAGCTCCGGAAAGCATAGGGTAAGAGCCTCAATGGTAGGCGCAATATACTCCTCCTTGCTTGTCATAACAGAACAATCCAGAATGACATTGTATACCGCAATGCTGGTCGCAAGAACCGTTCCCTTGGAGTCTAAAATATCTCCTCGCTGATAAGCAATCGTCTGACTGTCATATTCCTGCTGTGACAAAACAATTTTTTCATATTTTTCACCGCTTGTATATTCAATATACATCAGACGCCAAATTAACCCCATCAGCATAAGAGAAACCATACCAAACATCACAAGCAGCTTCTTCTTCATGCTCTGGGGAAATTTTGCCAACGGCTTTTTCTTCCTCTTTGTTGTTGCCATATATTCTCCCGCTCTTACTCCTTCGGAATTTCACCATATTGGTTCATATAATCTTCTGCACCGACTGTATAGTAAATAATCTGCGACTCCTTTGCGTAGGACATCCCAAGCTCCGTCATCGCTTTTTCTTTGATGCTCTCAAGGTCAACGGCCGTGTTGATTCTCTTGTATGCCTCGTCATTATCCGCCTTTAGGGTTGCAATCTTGCTTTCCAGATTGGAAATTGTCCGCATTCTTGTCGTAATGTCAGACTGAAGGTTAATATAGGCACCGGCTGTAATGGCAAACATCGTCACAAGAACCGTGAGCGCCGCCATGCTTCGTCTGCTTCTGCGCAGTTCTCTCTCGTGCAAGCGCCTCGCCATGCGACGCTTTCTTTCCAGTTCCTCTTGTCTTTCTCTCTCATAGCGCTCTCTTCTCACACGCCGCAGACGTTCTGCTTCAAACGGATCCGGCGCTTCTATGGTGCGGCGAACTGTATTCCCATCAATATAATGTTCATTTGTAAATCTCTTGCTTCTCTCTACCTGAGTTTTCATAACAGTTCACGCTTATCCTCTCTCAAATACACGGAGCTTTGCACTTTTTGACCTTGAATTTACCGCAAGCTCCTTTTCTGTCGGCAAAATCGGTTTTCTCGTAATGACCTTACCCTTTGATACATTTTTACATACACACACCGGAAAATGCGGCGGACAGGTGCAAGGATTTTCATTGTGCTTAAAATTTGTTTTTACAATGCGATCCTCCAGAGAATGGAAGGTAATGATGCAAAGCCTTCCTCCTGCATTCAGCAAATCAATCATCCCATCCAAATGATCCCGCAAAACCTCAAGTTCATGATTAAGCTCAATCCGAATCGCCTGAAAGGTTCGTTTTGACGGATGTCCTCCCGTAGCCCGAGCCTTCCTTGGAATTGCAGCCTGAATGATTGCATTCAATTCTCCCGCTGTCTCAATCGGTTTTTTCTCCCGCTCTGCCACAATATGTTTGGCTATGTTTTTCGCAAATTTATCTTCCCCGTAATCACGAATCATACGGTATAAGTCCATTTCGCTATACTGGTTTACAATATCCTTTGCTGTCATCGCCTGCCGGTCATCCATCCGCATATCAAGAGGCGCATCCGACTCCCGATAGGTGAACCCTCTCTTTGGGGTGTCAAGCTGAAAAGAGGATACTCCAAGATCGAGCACGATTCCGTCTACGGCGCAAATACCCAAGAAGGCAAGCTCTTCTGCCATATTGGCATAATTATTACGGATAATGGTTACTCTGTCCTCAAACTCATGCAGTCTCGTCTTTGCTGCCGCAATTGCATCAGCATCCTGGTCGATGCCAATCAGCCTGCCCTTGCTTGAGAGTCTCCTTGCGATTTGGTAAGCATGTCCGCCTCCTCCCAAGGTGCCATCCACATAAATTCCGTCCGGCCTGACATTCAAATTTTCAATTGTCTCCTCCAGTAAAACGGAATAATGCGAAAACTCCACTCTCTGCACCTCTGTCTGCTATATGCTAAATCCCAAATCCGCCATATGCTCTGCAATCTCATCCATCTCATCTTCTTCGTATGTGTTTTCCTGCCATCTCAACTTATCCCAGATTTCGATTCTGCTTAAGACACCGACCAGTACGACATCTTTTTGCAGAGCGGCATATTCTCTTAAAACCGGAGGAAGAAGAATTCTGCCCTGCTTGTCTAACTCCACTGCAGCCGCACCTGCAAAGAAGAAGCGCGAAAATTTTCTGGCATCCTTAGAGGTCATGGGAATCTCTCGGAATTTTTCTTCAATGCGTTTCCATTCTTCCGTGGTATAGACAAACAGACATCCATCCAGTCCCTTTGTCACAACAAATTCATCGCCCAGCTGTTCTCTGAATTTGGAGGGGACTATCAGTCTGCCTTTCGGATCCACTGTGTGATTGTATTCTCCCATAAACATAGCAATCCACGCGCCTTTCCGCAGCTTAAAGCTTCGGATGAGAAGTTTTCCACAAAGTTATCAACTTATCCACCACTTTAAACCATTTTACACCACTTTCCTCCACTCATGCATCCATTCTACCCCACATTTCTAAAAAAATCAAGAAAAAATTAAGAAAAAACACTGTCTCATAGATAAACCTACTATCTACAAAACAGTGTTTTTTCTTAAACCTTATTATTTTATCTCACAATCATAGCCGGATGCCATAAGCATCCAGTCTTTTTAACGCATCTTCATAGGTGGAAAACGGGATGCCTGCCATGCCTTGCGCTTCTGCCGCCTTCACATTCTCCTCCCTGTCATCCAAAAAGATACATTCCGCAGGAGAAAGCGCGTATTTTTTCAGAAGGGTCTGATAAATTTCCTGCTCCGGTTTTACCTGATGCACTTCAAAGGAGAATACCGCCCCATCCACCTCCTCCAAAAAAGAGAGTGCATTGGCGGTCTTTTGATACGCCCGCTTTCCATAGTTGGACAGCAAATAGACATGATACCCATTTGCCTTCATACTTCGAATCCATCCTCTCGCATAGTCAAACTGCCAAATTCCAAGCTCGATGTTTTCCCATACAAGGCGGATTTCCTTTTCATATTCAGGTGCATTGCAAATCACACGGCGCAAAAGCTCCTCATCGCTTTCCAGACTGCGATCCACCTCGTCCCAGATCGGCGATTGCACGGTAGCCCTCTCCACTGCCCGTATTATCTCCTCGGAAAATCCAAGATGTGAAAAAATCCGTTCCGGCTTCCATGCCACCAAAACATTCCCTACATCCAGAATAATGTTTTTTATCATCCTTCTCCTGTCTCCATATACAGACTTTATTTCTTACGGTAAATGATATCCTCTCTGCCTGGCCCGTTCGATACCATTGTAATCGGATAGCCCAACTGCTCCTCTATAAACTCGATATACTTGCGGCAGTTTTCAGGCAGCTTATCGTATTCTCGAATCCCCCGGATATCGCATTTCCAGCCCGGAAGCTTCTTTAATACCGGCTTTGCCTTCTCAAGCTTTGAAGTCGTAGGGAAATCGGTTGTTATCTCCCCATCGATTTCGTAGCCGACACACACCGGAATTTCATCCAGATAGCCGAGTACATCCAGCACCGTAAACGCAACGTCTGTCGTTCCCTGAAGGCGACAGCCATATTTGCTCGCCACACAGTCAAACCATCCCATACGTCTCGGGCGCCCTGTTGTCGCACCGAACTCTCCGCCGTCACCACCGCGCCGCCTTAGCTCGTCTGCCTCTTCTCCGAAAATCTCGCTGACAAAGGCTCCCGCTCCGACTGCGGAGGAATATGCCTTGCACACACTTAGGATTTCTTTGATCTCATAGGGCGGCAAGCCTGCTCCAATTGCTCCGTAAGCTGCCAGCGTGGAGGATGAGGTTACCATCGGATAGATTCCGTGATCCGGATCTTTTAAGGTTCCAAGCTGCCCTTCCAGCAAAATCGTCTTACCGTCTTTGATTGCCTGATCTAGATAGGAGGATACATCACAGACATAAGGTGCAACCATGTCACGATAGGAATGTAGTGTCTCAAGCAGGTTTGCCGGATCCAGCAGCGGCTTGTGGTAGAGGTGCTCAAGCAGTATATTTTTCGTTTCTACGACGCGAAAGACCTTATCCTTTAATACCTCCTCCTCAAACAGCTCGCTGACCTGAAAACCGATTTTTGCATATTTATCGGAATAAAATGGTGCAATTCCGGATTTTGTCGAGCCAAAGGATTTGCCTCCCAGTCTCTCCTCCTCATATGCATCAAACAGAATGTGATAAGGCATCACAATCTGCGCACGGTCTGACACAAGGATTTTAGGCATGGGAACATTCCTGTCTACAATCGACTGAATCTCCTCAAATAAGATCGGAATATTGAGCGCCACACCATTTCCTATTATGCTCGTAGTGTGATTGTAAAAAACACCCGATGGTAAGGTATGAAGCGCAAATTTTCCGTAATCATTTACAATGGTATGCCCCGCATTTGCTCCTCCTTGAAAGCGGACGATAATATCCGCTTCCCTCGCAAGCATATCTGTAATCTTGCCCTTTCCCTCATCGCCCCAGTTGGCGCCTACTACTGCTTTTACCATTGATTTATCCTCCTAAATAAAATTCATATTCTTCCTGTCAGTCTTGCAACTTAGGCAGCTTGCAGGAGCATGCGAGTGCCAATGCCCCCGGTCCAATATGGCAGGAGATATTGAGCGGAAGCACCTGCGTATGTATCTCCATGTTCGGAAATACCGCCTGCACCTCTGTCTTAAATGCCTCTGCTTCCGAAGGATTGTCAGAGTATGCCACATATAGATGTAAGTTCTCTCCCGTCGGGTCGAAAAAGCGATTGGCAAAATCACTTTTCATCGCCTCTATCATGATACTTTTTCCCTGCTTTACCGTTCTCGCCTTCGCAAATGCATCCAGCTTCTCTCCTTGAATCTGAAGCACCGGCTTTAATTTCAAAAGAGTGCCAAGCGCAGCCGCAGCCGGCGTAATTCTTCCGCCTTTCTTCAGATAATGCAGGGTATTGAGCATAATATAAATGGAGGCCTCTAATTTATGCTTCTCTAAAATTTCTTTTATTTCAGCCGCACCTTTTCCTGCTCGTACAAGGGCTGCGGCATCCAGAGCAGACTGCCTTTGCGTAACGGAAATTCGCTGATTGTTGACAACGCACACCTTTCCCTCATAGTCCTGTGCCAGCATCATTGCCGTCTCACAAGAGCCACTTAAGCCTGACGAAAGCGGAATGTGGACAATTTCATCATAATCGGCAAGCAACTTGTCCCAGACATCGGTAACGTCCGCTACCGCCGGCATGGAGGTGGCGATATCCATATCCTCAGACAGCATGCGATAAAATTCTTCATGCGTCAGACTGGTATCCTCATAGTATGTCTTTCCTCCCACTAAAAAGGGCATGGGAAGGACGGTTATACCCAGCTCTTTTGCCTCTATCTGCCTAATCCCACTGCTGCTGTCGGTCACAACTGCCACCTTACTCATAATCTACATTCCTCCTATTATGCATCAAATATCCCTTGCTGTTCTTTCCAAAATCAACATTCACATACCTGTATTTTCCAATAGACCCGGCTTTTCTTGTATCGCCTGTCTGTT
>JAQXLR010000215.1 GCA_029012225.1 Clostridiales bacterium | reverse complement strand
CAACCTTGCCTTTCTCTGTTTTTCTGTTCTTTTTCACGCAAAAATGTCGCTTTTTTTAGTATATCAGTCCCACTTTTTCCTGTCAATCAGCCTATCTTTACTTCACAAAAAGTTTATACTTTTCAAAAGTTTTTCCATTGTATTTTGCAGATATCTGTCGTATAATGAAGAATACTTGGCATTTACTGCCAAGTATTAGAAAGGGTTCTTTTTATGGAAAATAATTTACTTCACAAGTTGGGAATCGATATCGGTTCCACGACGGTAAAGGTCGCTGTGCTGGACGAAAAAGACCATCTTCTTTTTTCCGATTACGAACGGCACTTTGCCAACATTCGGGAGACACTTTCTTCTTTGGTAGAGAAGGCTTTCGAAAAGCTGGGAAACATTCAGATTGCCCCGATGATTACAGGCTCGGGCGGTCTTACACTCGCAAAGCACCTAAACGTGCCTTTTGTTCAGGAGGTCATCTCTGTCTCCAAAGCATTGCAGCACTACGCTCCCAAGACAGATGTTGCCATTGAGCTTGGTGGGGAGGATGCAAAAATCATCTATTTTGAGGGTGGCAATGTAGAGCAGAGAATGAATGGTATCTGCGCCGGCGGTACCGGCTCTTTTATCGATCAGATGGCATCCTTGATCCAGACAGATGCTACCGGATTAAATGCGTATGCAAAAAACTACAAGGCAATCTATCCCATTGCTGCACGCTGCGGTGTGTTTGCCAAGTCCGATATTCAGCCACTGATTAACGAGGGCGCTACAAGAGAAGACCTTGCCGCTTCTATTTTTCAGGCAGTCGTCAATCAGACCATCAGCGGTCTTGCCTGCGGCAAGCCGATTCGCGGTCACGTGGCCTTTCTTGGCGGTCCGCTTCACTTTTTATCTGAGCTAAAGGCTGCCTTTATCCGCACCTTGAATCTGGACGAGGAGCATGCCATTACACCGGAGAACTCTCATCTGTTTGCCGCCATCGGCTCTGCCCTAAGCTATCAGACCGATGCGACAACCTCGCTTTTTGAGCTGCGTGAGAAATTGCAGGCAGACATACATATGGAATTTGAGGTCGCCCGCATGGAGCCTTTGTTTGATAGCCAGGAGGAATACGATGCCTTTCTTGCCCGCCATGACGGACATCATGTAAAATCGGCAGAGCTTTCCTCTTATGAAGGAAATTGCTATCTTGGCATTGATGCCGGCTCTACCACTACAAAAATCGCACTGGTAGGCGAGGACGGCTCCTTGCTCTACTCGTTTTACAGCAACAACAACGGAAGTCCGCTGGCTACCGCTATCCGTTCCATCCAAGAGATTTATGCTCTGCTTCCCGAAAAGGCACGGATTGTCCACTCCTGTTCTACCGGCTACGGTGAAGCTTTGTTAAAAGCAGCCTTTCTGCTGGATGAAGGAGAAGTGGAAACCGTTGCCCACTATTATGCCGCCGCGTTTTTCAATCCCGATGTGGACTGCATTTTGGATATCGGCGGTCAGGATATGAAATGCATCAAAATCAAGGAGCAAACCGTAGATAGTGTACAGCTAAACGAGGCATGCTCTGCCGGCTGTGGCTCCTTCATTGAAACCTTCGCAAAATCTCTCAATTATTCGGTACAGGATTTTGCAAAGGAAGCCCTTTTTGCAAGCAATCCGATTGATCTTGGTACACGGTGCACCGTATTTATGAACTCCAAGGTAAAGCAGGCGCAAAAAGAAGGGGCTGCCGTGTCGGATATTTCATCCGGTCTTGCCTATTCCGTAATCAAAAATGCGTTGTTTAAGGTGATTAAGCTCTCCGATGCCTCCGACCTCGGAAAAAATATTGTCGTACAGGGCGGTACCTTCTACAACGATGCCGTATTGCGAAGTTTCGAGAAAATTTCCGGCTGTGAATGCGTGCGCCCCGATATCGCAGGAATCATGGGTGCCTTCGGTGCTGCTCTCATTGCACGAGAAAGGCATGAGGAGGGCTATCAGACGACGATGCTCTCAATCGAGGCAATCAATGAGCTGACCTACGATACAAAGCTGGCAAGATGTCAAAGCTGTACCAATCACTGTGTCCTTACCATCAACCGCTTTTCCGGCAACCGCCGCTACATTACCGGCAACCGCTGTGAAAAGGGTCTTGGCAAGGAGAAAAGCGAAAACGATATTCCGAATCTGTTTGATTATAAGAACAGCCGACTGTTTGACTATCCACCTCTTGCGGCAGAAGATGCAAAGCGGGGCACAGTTGGTATTCCAAGAGTCTTAAATATGTACGAGAATTACCCATTCTGGGCAGTTTTCTTTCAGAAGCTTGGTTTTTCGGTTGTGGTATCGCCATCCTCTACCCGCAAGATTTACGAGATGGGCATTGACTCCATTCCATCGGAATCGGAGTGTTATCCGGCAAAGCTTGCACACGGACATGTTGCGTGGCTGATTCATCAGAATGTGGATTTCATTTTTTATCCGTGCATTCCCTACGAGCGAAATGAATTTCCCGATTCCGATAATCACTACAATTGCCCTATTGTTACATCCTATGCGGAAAACATCAAAAATAACATGGACGAAATCACATTGGGAAATGTCAAATTTCTCAATCCGTTTATGTCCTTTGCCAGCGAGGATTCCCTGTCCTCCCAGCTGATTAAGACCTTCTGCAACGCAGATTTCGGCATTACGGAGGAGGAAATCCGCGATGCCGTTTCGGATGGCTGGAAGGAGTTGGCGGTTGTCCGTATGGAGATGCAAAAGAAAGGCGAGGAGGTCTTAAAGTATCTGAAGGAAAACGGCAAGCGCGGCATCGTTCTTGCCGGACGCCCCTACCATGTAGACCCCGAAATCCACCATGGTATCCCGGATTTGATTACCTCTTATGGAATCGCCGTCCTTACAGAGGACTCTGTTTCTCATCTTCAAGAGGTGGAGCGTCCGCTTATTGTCGTGGATCAGTGGATGTATCACTCACGCCTGTATGCAGCGGCAAACTTTGTAAAAACAAGAGAGAATCTCGACCTGATTCAGCTAAATTCCTTTGGCTGCGGTCTTGATGCCGTTACCACCGATGCCGTTGGCGAGATTTTAGCCAAAGGAAATAAAATCTATACCTGCTTAAAAATTGATGAGGTAAATAATCTTGGCGCTGCAAGAATCCGTATCCGCTCTCTTTTGGCCGCCATCCGCGTACGCGAGAAAAACCAAACGAAGC
Organism: Clostridiales bacterium; assembly: GCA_029012225.1. GTDB lineage: Bacteria > Bacillota > Clostridia > Lachnospirales > Lachnospiraceae > Roseburia. The sequence goes on along the minus strand of JAQXLR010000215.1, from coordinate 6,618 downwards.
ATGATATGGCGCCTTCCAGCTATGAGCGTGTCCTTTTCACAGAGGAAATGCGCAAAAATTACACGATTCTCTGCCCGCAGATGTCACCGATTCATTTTGAACTTTTAGAGCCGGCCTTTTGCGCCGCGGGCTACAATCTTGTTGTGCCCGACATCCCCGCAAGAGAATGTGTGGATGTTGGTCTGAAATTCGTAAATAACGATGCCTGCTATCCGTCTCTGATTGTCATCGGACAGATTATGGCCGCCGTTAAATCAGGCAACTTTGACATGAGTCGAACTGCCATCTTGATTTCTCAGACCGGAGGAGGCTGCCGGGCGAGCAATTATATCGGCTTTTTGCGCCGCTCTCTGGAAAAATCGGGTTATCCGGATGTTCCGGTTATCTCTTTAAACCTGGGCGGACTGGAGTCAAATCCCGGCTTTAAGCTCACACCGTCCTTGATTCAGCACGGATTGTATGCGCTGATATTCGGAGACATTTTCCTCCGTTGTCTCTATGCAACACGCCCATATGAGGCGGTTGCCGGCTCCGCAAATGCGCTGCACGAAAAATGGAAAAAGGAGGTTATCCGTTTTATCACACAGGATAAGATGCTGTCTCATCGCAAATACAAGAAGATGTGCCGTCAAATCATCCGTGATTTTGACAATCTGCCTCGTCTTGATATCAAAAAGCCTCGTGTCGGTATTGTAGGTGAGATTTTAGTAAAATTCCACCCGGCGGCCAACAACTATCTTGTTGAGCTTTTGGAAAACGAGGGGGCAGAGGCAGTTGTCCCGGATTTGACTGACTTTTTACTCTACTGCTTCTATAATACGGGCTTTCGGGCAGATCATCTTGGCATGAGCAAAAAGTCAAAGCGAATGGGACGTCTTGGCATCAACTTCTTTGAATGGTTAAGAAGTGCGGCAAGAGATGAGCTAAAAAAGAGCAAGCACTTTACGGCTCCTGCTCGCATTGACGACCTTGCACGCTATGCAAGAGATATCGTATCAGAAGGAAATCAGACCGGAGAGGGCTGGTTTTTGACCGGAGAAATGCTGGAGCTCATTCACACCGGAACACCGAATATTGTCTGCACGCAGCCCTTTGCCTGCCTGCCAAATCATGTCGTAGGAAAAGGGGTCATCAAGGAGCTTCGCCATAGGCATCCGGAGTCGAACATCGTAGCAATTGACTATGATCCGGGCGCAAGTGAAGTAAATCAGCTCAATCGGATTAAGCTGATGCTCTCTACTGCAAGCAAAAACTTGCAGGCTCGCTCATAGCAGTCATAATTTTTTAAGCCGGATGAAAAGAAGGGAGTGCAGAAAACCTCCCGAACGCAAAATCGCTGAGGTCACGTGTGACTTCAGCGATTTTGTGGTAAAAACCAGGAAAACTCCCTCTCCTCCTATCAAATTTTCGAAAAATCCGACAATGGCCGGAAGGTATATCCCAGTTCCTCCCACTTTGTCAAAAGTTCATCTAAAATCTCTCCGTTTGTTTTGGAGGTGCTATGCAGCAACACAATCGCCCCCGGATGAACGCGAGGCAAAAGCTTTGCAAAGGCCTCCTCCTTCGTTGGCTGTGAGTCTTCCTTCCAATCTACATAGGCAAGGCTCCAAAAGAAAGTCTGATAACCAAGCTGCTTTGCCATCTTAAGATTTTCCGTGCTGTATTTTCCCTGTGGCGGACGATAGTATTTTGCCATCTCCACCCCTGTCGTTTCCTTGAAAAGCTTTGCGACATCGTCAATCTCCTTTTGAAAGGATTCCAAATCTGAAATCGCCGACATATCGGGATGATGATAGGTGTGATTGCCGACTGTGTGTCCTTCTGCAACCATCCTCTTTGCAATCTCCGGGGCACTCTCTAAAAAATGTCCAACCACAAAAAAGGTTGCCGGAGCATTGTGCTTTTTTAGTGCATCTAAAATCGGAGCTGTGTTCCCATTTTCAAATCCACAGTCAAACGTCAGATAAAGAACCTTCTCATCCTCTTTCCCAACATAGTATGCCTCTTCCTTTTTTAGCTCCTCTGCCGTCGCATTACCGGTCGGTCTTGTTCCATCTGCTCCAAAGCCAAGCCCCCAGTTCTCTGCCTGACCCGCAACCGAAAAAACATCCAATATGCCCTCACTTTTTAGTTTTCCCGCTCCCTGTCCGGCCAAAAACACCAAGGCAAGCACCAGTACCAGAAAAAGTCTGCTGTTCTTGATTTTTTTCATAAAATCCCACATCTTTTTCTTATAATATATACAAAGCAATCTGTCCGCTATTCATTGTTTTTATATCCGCACTTCGGGCAGGGCGCATTTCCCTCATACACATAACCACATCGAAAGCAGCAGATTGTCGTATGCTTTTCTCTCACAAGATAGTCTACTCTTCTGGAATCCGGCTTTTCCTGCAAATAGCGTACAAATCCATCCAGTACTGCAGCATATTCTGTCAGCTTTGCATTTTCCACGGTATAAGGAATTTTTGTCTTGTTTCCGTTTTTCTGGTATACGTAGATGCCTCGATTTAAAAGCCCTGTTACGGCAGTAATTTTTGCAACGGAAGCGATTGGCATGCCATATGCACGAAAAAGCGTACTGTAATAAAGATGCTCCGGTGTCAGAATCATTCCCTCCTTTCCGCTTCCGTTTCTTGTACTGTCGACCACAAAAATCGGATATTCAAACGGCCCCTTTCCGGCTGCATAGCTTGCCATCGCAAAATCAATGACTTGCGTCTCCTCCGAAGAGGCCTGCTCTAACAACACCCTTCTTGCAGGATAAAAATGATGCCTGTCATTTTGTGCAATCCCTGCCCCAGCAAACTCCTCCTTTAGCTTTTGGACAAGAAGCTCACACTCGTCTGTCTTGATTTTGGAAAGCCGCATCGCAAGCATCTTAAGTGCATCCACCTTTAGCTCAGGTAAAAAATCGCCCTCTTGTATTTTCTGATAAGCTTCCATTCCAGTCTCGAATGACATCTCTCTCGGATTTGGACAAATCCGGGCAATCTCCTCCGCATCTATGGTTCGGATTTTTTCCTCTATTTTCTGTTGATAGGGAACCAGCAGCTCCGGCAGAAAATCCCCCTCCTCTAAACGTTTCGATAGCTCCTTTAAATCCTCCCTTGTTGTTTTCCTTGCTCTTTTCACAAGCTGCTCAAGCTCTTGACGCTCTGCCAGCTCCCGACTATGGCGCAGCTTTTCCTCATATGGAGACAGATCAACCTCCTGATAGCTTCTCAATCTCTGCTCAAAGCGTTGATATCCTGCGCGATCCAGCTTTGGAGGCATTTTTTCCATCAGCTGATGAACCTCCTGCTCTGCCTGTCGTAAAAGCTGTCCCTTCAGCTGTTCTAAAAGAGACTGCTTTTCTGTCATAGGCAAATCTTCTTCCAATACCTCCTCATACACTCTCTTTATCACCGCATACGGCTTATCCTCGCAAAGCTTTGCCTTTTTTGTCAGCTTTTCCATACGAAGCTTTCTCTGCTGCGCTTCTACCCGATCCAGATATCTCTGCCTGCTTTCCGGCGGAATCGCCTTTTCCCTTCGCAGCTGCTCCCGCAGTTCTCCAAGCTGGCGCTCTGAAAGACGCTCACACACCTTAAGCTTCGCTTCATATTTCTCGCAAAGCTCATTGCTGTAGGCTTCCTTCCCACTATGGAGCTCTGCTCCCTCCTCTGACTTTGGAGCATCGGTTGTCCTCTCTCCCCTGTCGGATTGTATGGACTGCCTCCATTCTCCCTCTCCGTCGGACTGTATTTGCTGTCTCTGCTCTCGCACTCTCTCAAACTGTCTCTGCTCTCCCTCTGAACCTAAGGAAAGCATAACATCCTCATGCCCTCTTTTCGTCTTATGGAAGCTTCCCTCTGTTCCGGCCTGATTGTACCTTGACACTTCCCTATCCAATTCTCTCCTGCTCTCATCTTGACGCTGCCTGCCAAACTCCCTGCTTTCCGGCGTTCGTCCTTCCCTTTCCGACTGTCCACCTCTTTGCCGTCTGCCTTCTTGCTGCTTGCTTCGCTCCTCTCTTTCCTCTCCCTGTCTTTTGCCTCCCTCTTTTTGGCTATACTCCTTGATTCTTCTCTCAAGTCTTAGAATCTTCTCATCCGGGTAAAAGCCCTCCTCCATACAGGCTCGCAGCCGTGCAAGCTCCGTCTCGGAACGATTTGGCAAATCTTCGCAAAGCTCCTCAAGCGCATCCGCACTGCCTGCCTCCTCCGCTTCTGCCTCCTTTTTGAGATTACGTCCATCTGCAAAGCGATTAAACCTGTGGTTGGAAATTCTCTCACCTCTTTTTCCGATCAGCTCTAAATAGTCCTCATATGCCTTTTTGTCATCTCCAAATCCAATGGTATAGACATCTCCCTCCGAAAAAAGCTTATCGGGGCGCGGTGTATAAAAGCTTCCGCATTTCTCACAGGTTGCCGCCCTTGCGAGCAGCACTGCTCCTTCCTCCGTCTCTATCTTAAATTCTTTGTCGGCAGGGTAAACTACCATATGAAGCTTCTGTCCACAGCTTGGACAAAGATAGCCTACCATATAAAAATTATTGCCCAGTCTCTCCTTTTGCCTCTCTCTAAGATCTGTCTCCACATGCGCAAATTTTACCAACTCCTTCTTCCAGACAAGCTTGTGCCATAGTCCTCCATACTCCTCTTTTGCTTCCTCAAGCGGTGTCTCCCGGTATTCCAGCGCATACTGAATGACATCTTCATACGTAATACGAATTCCGTCTTTATAAAAATTGAGGCTGTTCTGGTTATACTCGGGCTCTATATGAAGCTCCCGCAGAATATCGCCAAAGAGCTGATTCAGCTGTCCGTAATTTTTTTCTACCTTAACCCCCTCAATCGAGCCCCACTTCCCGAAGACATAGAGAAGCATATGAATGGTATTTCGTATCTGAATATTTCCCTCCACAGATTGAATGTCCTCTTCCTTGATGGAAAGGTCAATGATATTTGTCATCACTTTTCTGCTGTCAAAATGGAAAAACAGCGAGCGCAGCTCCCCCTGCAGGATAATATAATTGTCAATTACCACAAAAATCCCGTTCCATACAACAGGCACCTTCATTGTCTCGATTAATCGGTCAAAGGTCTGCCGCAGCTCACGGTCTGCACGAAGTAAAATCATACGAATCCCAACGCCTTTCTTGTCTTGTTATTTTTTCATTTTATTCGAAAAAGCGTGAATTTTCAACAGGCTGATTAAATTTATAAACTTTTTAGAATTCTCCGAATGCCTTTATTTCCGATGCTTTTCGTTGCGTTGTTAGCACTCGATTGAAAAGAGTGCTGATTTTCTATTGACTTTTTGAATTTGCGGTTATAATATTCTATTTATGAAGCTGTATTTCAAATTTTTCAGATAAAGGAGTGTTATACTATGGCGAACAAACATGGAAGTCTTTCAATCGACAGCGATAATCTCTTTCCGATTATCAAAAAATGGCTGTATTCTGACCACGATATTTTTTATCGGGAGCTTATCAGCAATGGCTGTGATGCCATTACCAAGCTAAAAAAGCTGGATATGATGGGCGAATACCCCCTTCCTGCTGATTTTAAGCCAAATATCCAAATTATTGTAAACCCGGAGGAAAAAACGTTAAAATTTATCGACAATGGTCTTGGTATGACTGCCGATGAGGTGGAGGAATATATCTGCCAGATTGCATTTTCCGGTGCAACGGATTTTATCCAAAAATATAAGGATAAGTCCACAGATGACCAGATTATCGGTCATTTTGGTCTTGGATTTTATTCTGCCTTTATGGTTGCAGACGAGGTCGAAATCGATACGCTCTCCTATCGGGAGGGTGCGCTTCCCGTTCACTGGACCTGCGACGGCGGTACGGATTATGAGCTTTCGGATGGTACAAAGAGCACGGTGGGTACTGAGATTACGCTCCATTTGAATGAGGATTGTCTGGAATTTGCCAATGAATACCGTGCGAGAGAGATTATTGAGAAGTACTGCTCTTTTATGCCAACCGCAATTTATCTCTCCAAGGCAAACGCCCCGGAGGAGTACGAGACAATCGACGTTTCAGAAAAGCGTGAGGATGACACTGTCATTGAGACAATCCACGAGGAAGCAAAGCTTGAGGAGAGAGAAAAGGAAAACGGCGAGAAGGAAATGGTTGAGGTTTCTCCCGCAAAAGACAAGCTAAAAATCGTAAAACGCCCGGTTCCTCTCAATGATACCAATCCGCTTTGGATGAAAAATCCAAACGACTGCACCGATGAGGATTACAAGGCATTTTACCGCAAGGTCTTTTTGGATTACAAGGAACCGCTGTTTTGGATTCACCTGAATATGGACTATCCGTTTCACCTGAAAGGAATCCTGTATTTCCCAAAAATCAACACAGAGTACGATTCTCTTGAGGGAATGATTAAGCTGTACAACAATCAGGTGTTTATTGCAGACAACATCAAGGAAGTCATTCCGGAATTCCTGATGCTGTTAAAGGGCGTTATCGACTGTCCTGATCTGCCGCTGAATGTATCCAGAAGCGCATTGCAGAATGACGGTTTTGTAAAGAAAATTTCCGAGTACATTACCAAGAAGGTGGCAGACAAGTTGTCCGGTATGTGCAAGGTAGAGCGTGAGGCGTATGAGAAA
>JAQXLR010000214.1 GCA_029012225.1 Clostridiales bacterium | reverse complement strand
AATTGATTATTACCTACCGTTTATCTTCATTATAGCTAACGACCGTTTCTATCGTCAACCAGCATTTACCACAACGCATGGGAAAATACAAAAGCGCCCTATCTTGGAAGGGCGCAAAAATGACTGTTAAAAAAATATTCCACATGCTTCTGGAAATCTTTTTTTAGTTTCTGATAGTCGTGCTCAACAAAATGATACAGATAAAAGGGCGCATATAATTCCATGGCAAAAACACGCACATCCCCCTCGATCATCAGTCCCTGCTTTTGCAGTGATTCAAATATCTCCATCTGACGGTTGAGCGGAATATCCACAAAAAATTCCCTGTAAAGTGCTGCCATCTCGGGATTGCGAAACTTCTCAATCAACAACAGCTGTCTGAAGTTCACAATCCACTCGTTCTGTGTCTGATATTCAAACATCCTAAGGCAATTATCTTTGACTTCCTCCACTCCCCTTATCCGGGCTGTTACAGAACCGCACTGCTCAAGATAACGAGCCTTCAGTTCCTCCACCAGTGCTTCAAAAATCGCCTGTTTGCTTGGAAAATGCTTATAGAGAGCACTATTTCCTATCCCGACCTTATCTGCAATATCCCGGATGGAAACTGCCTCAAAGCCATACACTGAAAACAGCTTTAGCGATTCCTCCATAATAATCTCTTTGGCGTTACCCTTTAATCTTGGCATGATACTCTCCAACTATCTCATGAGGATTTTTATTTGCTGCACATACAAAGGAGCAGCTTCCACATCCAATACACTTTTCTATTCCGAATCCGGCAATCTCATTCGTCAGATGCTTATCATGTTTTGCGATTACCTTCTTCACTTCAACACCCGCCGGGCAGACCTTCGTGCACTTCCCACACCCCTTGCATTTATTGCTCGTGTCCATCACGGCTGCCACAGACTGCACTGCGGCAAAGCAGGTGGTCGGCTCAAAGGTGTCTTCGTCGCGTACATCTCTCGCACACATGACTCCAAAGCCGCATTTATAGAGTGTTTTCTGTCCAAAGGCCTGTATCAGCTTATCCTTTATCGACTCTCCGTATTTTACATACGAAACAACTGCTTTTCCTGTGTCAAGATTACAAAGAGTGACATACCGTCCATCAATGCTTTGTCCTGCAAGCGCTTTGGTAATCTGAAGCAGGGTCTGAACATTGATTACAAGGATACCCTTCTGAACCGGTATATCCTCCACATTCAGCTCCATTCCCAGCACCTGCCGGATCAGAATCTTCTCCTCTCCCATCGGATACAGCGCAGGAACCTTGCTAAGCACAACATCTGAAGTGCTCTCCGTCTGCGCACCCGGAAATGCTTTCGCCGCTATTGCAACGCAGGAGGCACCAAGAATCCTGCCAAGCATCGCTGCTGCCGCAACAATCTCATCAAACCGATGCTCAATCAGCCATTCATCATGAAGCAGTCCCGGCTCACATTCAGCACCGTTTATTACTATGTATTTGGTGTCCTCCTCTGCTTGAATAAAGCCTTCTATTTTTATGTCCACCGGAAAACCGCTTCCGCTCATTCCTGTTATCTTTTTCTCTTTGCAGACTTCAAGCAATTTTTCCAGGCGGATTCCTTCTGCCGGTTTTGCCAACTCCGGAATCGGATTAGAACATGCCTCAACAGAAACGACCTTACCAAATTTATTCCGGATGGCTCCCTTTGATGGTTTCCCATATCTTTTCAGTGAATTCTTGCGGATGATCTTTAGTGCCTTATTCTTTCGAATCATCCTGTCATTGATTATCATTGCTCCATTTTCATTACTCATAACTATCCTTCCTTCTCATCATTAATAAAGTGACCATTTGCTCTCTTTTGTCTTTATTTTAGTGACCAAATGCTCACTTGTCAATATTAATTTTTCGAAGAAATGGAATTCACATACTCTGAGTAGCTGACCCCGGTATACTTCTTGAAGCATCTTCCAAAATAATTCGGATCGGGAATCCCCACCTCAGTAGCTGTGCAGAACATCTTGGCATTCGTCCCTGCCAGCTCCATCGCCCTCTCCATTCGGCATGTCATCAGATATTCCACAAAGCTTTTTCCTGTTTCCTGCTTGAACTTACGGCTTAAGTAGCAGGAATTAAACCCGAAATGCTGTGCCACAGAAGTCAGATTGATAT
>JAQXLR010000213.1 GCA_029012225.1 Clostridiales bacterium | reverse complement strand
GGTGTTTTGCAAGGCTCATTGAATCGACACGTCAGCTGTAATGCGTTTGTCCTTCATCACACAAAGTCCGACTCCTTATTTTAGACCTTCTAAGATATCATGACAGATTTCATTGACATGCTTCCTAATACACAAATTCGGATATTCCTCAAATTCTTTTCTTGTCGTTGTTCCGGTCAGGACTCCGACAAAGCTTACGTCAGCATTTTTCGCTGTTTTGGCATCCACCATACTGTCTCCCACATACAAAGCATTCCGCCTGTCTATTCCAAGATATTCTATCGCCCCTAATAATCCTTCCGGATTGGGCTTTTCTATTTTTACGTCATCCCCACCAACAATGATATCAACGCTATCACATGCATTGAATTTTGATAAGATCTGCTCAATCCGATAACGGAATTTTGTTGTGACAATACCAATCTTATACCCTTTATTTTTAAGACGTAAAAGATTTTCTCTTACACCGGCATACAGCTCGGTATAATCGACCATTACTCGGTCTGCCTCCTCCTTAAAATACTTGGAAAAAAGCAACGCTTCCTTCTCATCCTTTTTGCCCGTCAATGCAAAATGTGTTTCCTTTAACGACAATCCTACCGTTCTCTTAATCTCCTCTAAACCTTTTTCTTGATATCCAAGTTTTTTTCGTGCAAAATTTACACTTAATACAATCCCCTTTGTAGAGTCTCCTAACGTATAATCAAAATCAAAAAATATAGCAGCCAGCATTTCTCTTTCCCCCATAACTCTGATTTATCAAGCCAATACAACTTCTATTTATAATGATAGCATAACATCCGTTGTTCCGCATTAGGATTCTCACATCAAAAGGCTCTGACACGGCCATCAAAGCCTTTTAAGACAAACTATTTCTTTGTATTCAGCAGCTCTGCCAGCCGTTTTTGCTCATTTGGGTACAAGTGCCCATATGTATTTTGCGTGATTTTTATATCCTTGCGCCCGAAACGCTGTTTTATCATAAGCGCTCTACTTTTTGATTGCTTACATCACATTCTTTTATTCAAAGAATAGAAGCTTTCCGGTTTAGTACTCAGGTACAAATTCCTGAACAAAGCCTCCAACCGTATGTTGATTCCGATAAAATTTAGATCATAAAAAGACCGACCTCCAATCGTTAGATTTTTGGTCTAACTTTTGAGGTCGGTACAGATTTTACTTTTCACACGGCTATTTTTATAAATTTCTTTTCCATAATGATGTCCATCTGCGTCCCGAACGCATGCTGCCACCCCGATCGTCTACCTTTTTCTTTTCTTCCGCCATGTCAACAAAAAAGCAGATATCCTTCGTATCTGCTTTTAGTCGATGCGACAGGATTTGAACCTGCGACCTCTGCGTCCCGAACGCAGCGCTCTACCAAGCTGAGCCACGCATCGTTTTGTTGCATCAATCCCTTTCGAATTGCGCCTAATCATATTAGCACAGTTTTTCTCATATGTCTAGTCCTTATTTTGAAATAATTGCTTGAATTCTTCTTGCGCTTCTATTATAATTGGAAATCATTTTATTTGATGGGATATGAGGTAACTATGAGCAAAAAAATGCAATACAATATTCTGTTGTTTCTTACTGCAATGATTTGGGGCTCCGGTTTTGTCGCGCAAAAAGCGGGCGCCACGCTTGAGCCATTTACATATAACGGAATCCGAATGTTTATTGGAGGTCTGGCTTTGCTCCCACTTGCCTTTTGGAGCAGCAAGCAGACAGCAGGCAGCGAGCTTTTGTCCGAAGGAGCAAGCAGGCACTTCAATGCTTCTAATCTTGTGGGCGGCATTTGCTGTGGAATCGTCCTATGCATTGCTTCTAATTTACAGCAATTCGGTTTGTATTTTGAAACGGATGCAGGAAAAGCAGGATTTATTACCTCGCTTTATATTGTTTTTGTTCCTCTTTTAGGAATCTTTCTGAAAAAAAAGGTTCGTCCCGTCGTTTGGGTCTGTGTCCTCCTTGCTGCTTTTGGCTTTTATCTTCTTACCATGAGCCAAAGTGCAAGTGGCCTTTCCTTACAAAAAGGAGATTTCTTTATCCTGCTATGCTCCTTTGCTTTTGCTTGTCATATCATGGTAATCGATCATTTTTCTCCCAAATGTGACGGCATCAAGCTATCTTGTATCCAATTTTTAACTACAGGTGTCACGAGCATGCTGCTTATGCTTATTTTCGAAAATCCCTCCATTTCTTCCATTCTGGAATGCAGGAATTCTATTTTGTATAGCGGCATCGTTTCTGCAGGTCTGGGATATACCCTGCAAATTATGGGGCAAAAGCATGCCGAGCCCACAGTTGCAACACTTCTTATGAGTTTAGAGGCTGTGTTTGCCGTGATATTCGGCATCCTGCTTATGGGAGAAAGAATTACAAAAACAGAGGGCGTCGGCTGTGCTATTATTTTTATTGCCGTATTGATTCCACAGCTTTTAGATAAACCAAAGGAAACATCACAGGCGAGCTCATAGCAAAGGCTTCTTCACGCTCACGCTCTTAGCCAATGCGACAAATTGCTATGCAATAATCGCGCTGTACCTTCCTATCTCACTCGATTTGGTGCCATAAACTCATCGTAAAACCGTAAGAGCGCATCCTCACTTTTGGTCGTGCCCACTCCGTTTACATCCACAAACTCCTTCATCTTTAAAATATCCTCATACTTAAAGTAAAAGACCATCTCCGGGGTGTTGTTGCGAAGGTTATCAAATGCCTCCTGAATCGCTGCAACATACTCCGGGTCTGTTTTCCAAATGGAATCGTCCTCTAAGCCTCCGTTTTCGTATGGCTGGTTATAGTAATACTCATTGATAAAGCGTGTCGTTCCGACCGGCTTTACCTCTCTTGGCCTTGTGTCTACAATGTGCACGGTTATCATCTTTTTGTAGACGTTCCCGGCCGAGTCCTGTACCCGGTAAGTCTCGGTCACACTTCCGTCTCCGATAAACATGGTAAAATCGGTTTCCTGATAGTCCTGAATCCAAAACAGCGTCCCCTTCTCCTCATCGTATCCGGGGAGGATCGGACTGCCGTCCTCTCTGTCTTCCGCTTTTGCATAGCTCATCAGCTCATCATGCGTAATAAAGCCGCTCTGCGCCTGTTTTAAGGTATAATAAAGGTCACTTGCCTGAATCCACGGGCAGTCGTCCCAGATTGCATAAAGGGAAATAACGGCTCCGTTTTGGTTTGTGACTCCGGCCGCGGCTGCCAGCTCTGCCACATCAAGCGTCACATTTGCCTCCCACTGTGGGGTAAAGCGATCCTTTCCCTCCTCCAAAGACCACCCCATGTACAAGGAGGGATAGGTGCGCGGTGCTTCTGCTCCCTCCGACGCTTCTGCGGTGTGTGCGCCGTCTACGACGTTGCGTACATAGTAAGCAGCTCCATCCGGCAGTGTGATTTGTGTGCCATACTCTGCCACGATATCCTCAATGCGCGTTGTCTCCTCGCCCCCATTTGCATCAAAGCGAATCGTGTAGGCATTTGCCGTCCACGATGCCGTCAGCACATCGGTAATATCATTGCGCTCTCCAAAGGTATACAAACTTCCTGTAAGACCTCCCGCAAGCCTTCCGTAAAACGGCTCCGATTTGACCCAGCCGGAAAAGGTATAGCCCTCTCTGACCGGATCCGGGATGTACTTTGTGACCGCATAAAATTCCCGGAGATTTTGTATCTGTGTACTGCCGTTCCATGTGCCGCCGTTTGGATTGATTCTTAGCGTAGAGCTGTTCTTTTCGGCATTCGCCGTCATTACAACATCCTGCGCCGGCATTTGAAAGGCATATTTCTTTGCTCTGGTTTGGTATGTCCCTGTCCACTCCGTCCAATGGTAGCCCGGCTTTACGACTGCATCAAGGCTTACCTGCTCTCCCTTTGCATAGGTTCCATCTCCGCTTACACGTTCAATGCCTGTCCCCTCTTGCAGAGTCACGGTGTAGCGCTCCTTTGGCTGCTCCGGGGATGGAATCACTGCCACATCACTTATAACAGAATAGGTATCCATCCGATTCTCCACATCGCTTTGCGTATAAAGAAAGGCTCCGAGGTCTCCGTTGTAATAGTAGGCTGCAGCCATCTTCTGGGCACACTCTGCAGATGCCGCAATCCGGTTGATGACAGCTCCCATGCCGTAATAGGTTTTCCTATCATGTCCCTCACCATTTCCATCCGGATATTCAAGCTCCACAAAATATCCCTTATTATTGTTGTTTACATACACGGTATACCAGTATTCAACCTCCTCATCAGACGGTACACGCTGTAACAGGAAGCGATAGCAGTCGATAATCAGCTGCTTGGGACCGTTTTCTGTGCCCATATTGACCGATGCATTGTAGGCTAAATTCGTATCGTTATACTTTTTCATGTACTCATCCGAAAATACCACCTGCATTGCCACCTTTGCCGCCTCATTGACGGGAGGTGTCTTAAGTGTATCGCAAACAACAACAAAATATTCATCCTGCGTATGGTTGTACAGATATGGCCACCAGTGCCGAAACTCTTCCTCTACGCCCTGCCTGTGCAAAAATGCCTTGTAGGCCTCATTCATCAAAGAATAGGTATTTCTAACCGTAACCGTAACCAGACAACGGTATTGATACCCCTCTTTTCCAAGCTTGCTGACCGTATACGTCTCTCCTGTTGCCCCGGGGATATCCTTCCAGCTCCCCTGTCTGTACTCCTGCCACTGATAGACCGTCTCCTGCCCGTCTACGGTCTGGGTTAGCTTGCAGGTAAACGTCACGTTATCTCCACTCGCTGCACTCTCAAGCCTTGCCTGATACTCTATCGTTCCTGCCTCTGCCTCCTCCCTCTGCACTCCAAAAATCAGTCCAACTATCAGTGCGGCGACGAGAAGCACTCTCCTCCATCCTTTTTTTCTTCTTGCGGTTTCTTTCATTCAATTCCTCCTCTTACGGATAATAAGTATTTACAGTCCCTACTACTCCCTCATAAGCAATAAAGGGCTCTGTTTCGATAATCTTCGTAGACCCCGGACGCAGGATAAAGGCATCTCTTAAATTAATGAGTTCTCCTTCTTTAACATAGAAATAATTTGATTCTACAAACACTCCGTATTCGTATTTGTCTCGGCGCACCTTCACATCCAGCCCGGTACTCTGCCGTCCTGTTGTGCCGCCATCGGCAATCGCCTCTCCTACCAAAATCCCCGCTGCACTGCAAAGATTTGCAAACTCGGCACTTCCCAAAAATCCGTTAAACACCACTTCTCTCGAAGCTCCGTTCCGAAGCCTCAGCACCCAATCCGTCACGCCTCTCGTCTCCGGCTCTCTGCCAAGCATCGTCCGATAGAGCATCAGAACATACTGCGTATCCGATGCATCCTTTAACCTGTATTCCTCACTAAAGATGAAGCCGGATGCCACCTCACTTCCGCTTGCGCCGCTCGCAAGGGCTTTTGCCCAGTGCTGCAAGCCCGCTTCCTCTGCCTCCCTCTCAAGGCACTCTGTATACAGTCTGCTTGCAAAGTCTGTCATTGCGATTGTTCCGGCACTGGCTCCCTGCGCTGTGCAGACAGAGCAAATTCCACCTACCGGAATCTCGTCTGCGCTCCAATCTCCCTCTCCGCGCACAATCCCATAGGAGGCACAGAGATTGTCAAACTCCTGTGAATTGACAAACCCGGTCAGCACATGCCCACGTGTTTTCCCGGTGCTTAGAGCCTGCATCCAGTCTGCCTTTCCCTGCTCGTCCGGCGTCCTGCCAAAGAATGCGGCATACATCGAATCCACATAGTGCTCCCTGCAAAGGTTCATATTCCGAAATTCCTCACTGAACACAAACCCAAAGGCAATGTCTGCTCCCCTTGCCTGTCCGCCCTGTAAGCGACCCGACCAGTCTGCTAACCCGGCTTCCTCCGGCTCTCTCCCAAGGCATACCTCATACATCCTTGTCACAAAGGCACGGATGCCGCCCTCGTCTGCCGCCTTTGCCGTTACAGAAGAACCTGCAGCGACGCTAAGGCTGACTGCAACAGCCGTAAGTAATGTAGTTGCTTTTTTCAGTGCTTGTTTCATTTTCTTTTTCCTCCTATTTTTTCGGTTTGTTCGAGCAAACAGCTTTTTGCTTGTATTTGTAATCCAATTCTTTTGTCGTCCACCTATACTCCTACCCAGGCACGCACAAGACTTTGTGCATACACCACTGCTAATCTGTCTGTTATCATAATCTTTGGCTCTTCCGCCGCCTCTTTCTTTTTCTTTCCTCCGCATCCAAGGCCGATGTCGCACGAAAAGGCTTCCTACCATGAAAATACTTCTTTTGTTCACTCCCTCCTCGGTATGGAAAATATGATTTTATACCAAATATCAATCTGCTTAAAAAGGTAGAATATCTGTTTTGTCCTATTATAACATTTCCGTATATAAATTCAAAAATATTTTTCTACAAACTAAATTTTTCGGTATTGTGCACAAATCTTTATAGCCGACCCGGATACCTCGGTAATGCCCCTTGTATATCCCGTTTGACTGCCATTATTTTTGCAAAAAAGGTTCTATAAAATTGTAGTCTATCATTGCTGAATTTTGCCCGAAACGAGCAGATGAATCATTCTACTAAGATACGTATTTTTTGATGTGTCTTATTATACATGATGCGGTGGAGTGAATCAAGAGTATTTTTCTCTAAGTTTTCACCTTTTTATTTTAGAGCATAAAAAGCACCTGCCGCAAAATGCAGCAGGTGAGCCTTGTCCTTTTTCATTCAATTGGCAGTTGTATTTCCGTGAGCCAATCCTCCACAGCCTCCTTGTTCCAAATGCCGTCAATATAGCATTCTCTGGCAAGCCCCTTAACGTGATATCCATTTTCCTCTGCATATTTCGCGAGGTATGCATATGCCTCCCCCAGTTGCTCATAGGAGCCTTTATGGTAGATACTGATTACTCTGGTGGCAGGAACTTCTTTAAATTTGATTCGCTCATTCTCATTGCCAAATCGTGTAACCGCCTGCGAGTGGCGAATCAGCACATCCGTCTCCTTATACTCCGAATCCAAATATTCAATAAATTCATACTCGGGTGTCGTACATTGCAAATCAGGGTTCAGCCTCATGCACTCGTCACCTGATTCCGGGATAAACGTCATTTTTTCCTTGATGTGCGAGAGCCTCTTTTCCTCATAATAAACAATAGCAGCCGGCACACGTTTGATTACTGCCTGATATCTCATCTGATTGTCCTCCAAAATATGGTGAATAATGGAGAGGCGAATGCGAATCTCTTCCTGCTGTGCCCTTAAAGCCTCTGCTTTCGCTGCAAGTATTTCCTTTATCTGCATACCGGATAAGGCTGCTTTGATTTCACGAACGGATAAATCAAGCTGTCGATACGCCTTAATCCTTGCAGCGGTTTCCAGCTGACTTGTATCATAAAAGCGATATCCTGTCCACTCATCAATCAATGCCGGGACAAGGATTCCTTCCTTTTCATAAAATCGCAATGCCTTTACCGTCAACAGCGTAAGCTTTGAAAACTCTCCGATTTTCAGCATTCATCTTACCTCCATTCCTCTTACAAACCATATGTTAGAGCGTCCCCTTGGAGGAGAGTCAACCTATTTTTATAAAGCCTCAAAAATCTTTTCTCCCTTTTTCTTCATCCACTGCGACAGACACACTGCCAGCCCAAGCAACAGAACTGTAACGCAAAGCAAATAAAGCAGTGCACTGACATATGTATTCAGCAAAAAGTAAATCCCGGCAAAAATCAGAATAATTGCCCAGCCACCAAGCAATACGCCAATAACAGCCATACTCTGCTTAATTGGTACAATCTCAGATGTCCAATTCAAATTCGGCATTTTGAGATTGAGAAACAATCCAAGGAATGCCAAAAAGAGAATAAATACCGCAACTGTCACAGGAATCAGAACTGCATAATACCATGCCGGACGAAGAAACCACAGCACAACAATCGTCAAAAACATCGCCGGCGGTATGGTCAATATGAGATGCATCTTAAGCTTTGCCGTCAGTACCTGTCTGCCACGAACCGGAAAGGACTGCACCAGCCAGATATTCTTGCCTTCCAAGGATACCGAAGGCGCAGACATATCACACATACAAGTCATCATACAAATTAGTGCCGCCGCCAAAAGCGGCATAGCGCTCCCGAAAATCACAGTCAGATCCGCCAGCATCGCAGTTACCATATTATGATTGAGCAACATGACGCCCGCCCCAATAACCATACCCACAATACCCAGACCGCAGTTTAGCATATAATTCGCGCTGCCCAAAAAACGCCTCAGCTCCTTTCGAAGCAATGCATTCTCCACAGAGCTTGCCTTTGTACTCTTTTCTTTATATTTTACCTTTGCCACACCCTTATTTGCTGTTGCAATTTTAAGAAAGCTGTGTGAAAGCACAAGGCAGACCAAGAAAAACAGCAGAAGCACGATTGCCATAAAAACAAATACCGAGCGAACATTCCCTGCTGCTCCCATGCCCATGTGGTAAAGCGGATATAAGAAGGTCTTCATTTTCTCCCCGATTATGACCGGATTTGCCAGAAGCGCCGCCAGCATATTATAGGCATTTCCATAAAGATAATAGTATCCACCGATACACACTAAAGAGAGAACAACCGTCACAGCATTTTTGTTTCGAACCTTGCTGGCCACGAGTGCCACCACCCATCCGAGGATACAAGCAAGTGCCAGCACCAAGACCGAAAGTACAAAAGGCAGCTGCAATGCCCATAGGCTTCCACCTTCCAAAAACCAGACAAGGAGTACCGGTACAATCACGGCAAGCTCATACATGACACCCGTAAGATATACACCCAGCAAACGCATCGTCAGTATTCTTCTTATCGGTATCGGCATAGACAATAATAAATCGTTATCCTTTGCCTGATACAAACCGGCATACGTGTTAAATACGCTTCCGAATACACCAAGCGCTACTGTTACAAGACCGGTAATCGCAAAATACATCCAACTAAGGGAAGCCTCCATAAGCGGTGCACAAAGAGAAACAGCCATCGCATAAAACATGCTGCCAAGCACCCCGTAAATCAGCGCAAAATAAAACACCCCCACCAGAATGGCTCCGCTTTTTGAGCGATTTTTACCCGTCTTTTGATTTCGATAGACCCAGGCAAAAGCCTCCATAATCTGCTTTTTTAATAATGCTTTTGTCATTCTTCCGCCTCCAGTTCCAGAAATACCTCTTCCAGAGAGTCGTCGCCCTTTACCTCATCCATCGTTCCCGCCTTGATGAGCCTGCCTTGCTTGATAATGGCAATTTTATCGCAAAGCTTTTCCGCGACCTCAAGCACATGTGTGGAAAAGAAAATAGCACCTCCTCTGTTACAAATATCTCGCATCATTTCCTTCAGAATATAGCTGGCTTTCGGGTCAAGACCGACAAAAGGCTCATCCATAATAATCAGCCTAGGCTCGTGTATCAAAGCGGAGATAATGGCAAGCTTTTGCTTCATTCCATGGGAATAAGCAGAAATGGACTGCGCCAAATCCTCGGTTAGCCCGAAGGCATCTGCATACTTGGCGATACGGCTCTTGCGGTCTGAGGCAGAAACGCCAAATATATCGGCCACAAAGTTTAAAAACTGGATTCCGGTCATAAACTCATACAAATCCGGGTTATCCGGAATATATGCCATCTTCGCCTTACATGGTATGGGATTTTCCCGCATGGATACACCATCAATCATAATCTCTCCATCATCAAACTGTAGAATACCACAGACAGACTTGATTGTTGTCGTCTTTCCTGCACCATTATGACCGATAAAACCATAAATCTCTCCCGGCTGAATGTGCAAAGTCAAATTATCAACCGCTTTTTTCCCGCCGTAGACCTTTGTCAAATTATTGATTTTTAGCATCCTGCTGTCCTCCTACTATTTTTCCGTTGACATTTCTTTCTAAAATTGTTATATTGAACATGGTAAAATTTGAATACTCACAGCTAGGGGTGCACACCTTGACAAGCTCTGTCAAGGGCGCAGTGCTGTTTACTTGAACACACAGCGTCAGATGCTGAGAGATGATTTTCATCGACCCTTATTACTTGAACCGGATAATACCGGCGTAAGGAAGCTTTTTCTCAATCTACAACCCCTTTGGCTGTGTATCACATTCCAAGGAGGTTTTTTTATGCACAAATTTATTACTACAAAACAACTTGTATTCTCCGCCGTTGCGATTGCTCTGGCGGTAGTCTGCTCCATGATTAAGGTATTCGATATGCCGCAGGGCGGCTCTGTCACCCTCTTTTCCATGCTCTTTATCGTGCTGATTGCTTATTGGTACGGTCCTTGCGTGGGAATTACGACCGCTGTAGCCTATGGTCTCATCCAATTTATTCTGGAGCCGTACTTTTACTCCCTTCCGCAGATGGTTTGCGACTATCTCCTCGCCTTTGGCTCACTGGGGCTTGCCGGATTTTTCAACAAGAGGAAATACGGACTGCAAATCGGCTATGTTGTCGGTGTATTTGGACGTTTTGTGTTTTCTGTCCTCTCCGGCGTCCTCTTTTTTGCAGCCTATGCACCCGAGGGTGTTCATCCACTGATTTACTCCATTGGCTACAACGCTCCGTACTTGGCGGCAGAGGCCGGAATTACGTTGTTTCTCATCAGCCTTCCGCCTGTTTCAAGCGCGCTCAACCGAATCAAGCAGCAAGCCTTACAAAAATAAACAATCTACATATGTAAATATGTCTAATCGAACAGCATTTGCACGGAGCCATACATGCCCGCATCATTTCCAAGTCCTGCCAGCACAAATTTTGTGTTGCGGCAGACTGGAAATGCGTGCTCTATGTAGTGCTTAGAAAGCGTGTGAATCAGCATATCACCTGCTTTTGAAACACCGCCCCCAACGACGATGATTTCGGGATTTGCCACGCAAGAAATATTGGAAAGCGCCACTCCCAAAATCTCACATACATCCTCTACCAGCTGCACCGCCACCTCATCCTGCGCCTTGGCCGCATCAAAAATATCCTTTGCCGTCAGTGTGGTATATGCTCGAAGCCTTGTCTGCTCTCCACTCTGCGCCAGCCTTCTTTTTGCCATACGCACAATTCCGGTCGCCGACGCATACTGCTCCAGACAGCCGCATCTTCCGCAATTGCATCGTTCGGTTTCCTCCAAATTAACGGTAATATGACCGATTTCGCCGCCCGCACCACAAAAGCCTGACACCATACGCCCGTCTACGATAATTCCACCGCCGACACCTGTTCCAAGGGTAACCATAACAACATCCCTGCAGCCTTTTGCCGCTCCCTGCCACATTTCACCCAAGGCCGCGACGTTGGCGTCATTTCCCACCTTCACGCGAATTCCTGTACCCTGCTCTATGGCTTCTCTCACATTGACCGCCTCCCAGCCGAGATTGACGCAGCGTTGTGCAATTCCGCCATCTGTGATAGCGCCCGGCACGCCAATGCCAACGCCCTCTACCTCATCCCCTTCGATTCCTCTCTCCTGCAGTTTCCTTGTGACCTCTCGGATCAGGTTGGGCAAAATATTTTTCCCATTTTCCTCTATGTCTGTCTGAATTTCCCATTTTTCCAATAAGTTTCCATCTGTCTCAAAAAAACCTATCTTACAGGTTGTACCTCCGATATCCACCCCAAATGCGTATTTTTTCATTGCTTTTCTCCCTTCGGAATGATGCTTTTATAATAATGCTTTCTATCTTGTCTGTCAATCTGCTACGGACTCTGCGGCTGCTGCACTTCATTCTCCTGCAGCTGCTGCACCTCATTCTCCTGCGGCTGCTGCGCCCCATTCTCTTCCGGTTCTTCCACCGCATCCTCCCAAAGTTCCTCTTGCCCGATTTCCTTATCCTCCTCCTTTTGCAAGGATTCCTCCGGAAGCTTTGCATACGGCAGAAAATCCAGTGGATCAACTCCCTCGTGTGCCTGTGTCATAAAGCTCTGCCAAATCAGCCCCGGATAGGTGGAACCTGTCAGTCCATCCATAGCCTTTGGCATATCATACCCCACCCAGACACTGGTCGTATAATACCTTGTATATCCTACAAACCATCCATCCTTGTTCTCGTTTGTCGTACCTGTCTTACCTGCACATGGAATGTCCTTTAAGCCCAGCCCCTTTCCTGTTCCTTTTTTTAGCACACCGGTCAGGACATCCGTCATCATACGCGCCGCATTTTGGCGATAAATCTGCTTCTCCGTCTGCGTTCCGACATAAATCTCATTCCCGTCCGCATCCAATATCCTTTCAATACAGGTTGGCATACGATACATTCCGTCATTCTCAAGCGCCGCATAGGCAGCTGCAATTTCCAATGGGGATACTCCATTCGTAAAGCCTCCCAGTGACGTTGCCGGTCTGTAATCCTCCTTATCCAACCTTGAAAAATTCATTTCCTCCAAAAAGGAAAGGCCTCTTGCGGGAGTCAGCTCCTCGTATAGCTTCCATGCTACTGTATTTGTAGATCTTTCCACAGCCTCCCGCACCGTCAATGCCCCAAGATATCTTCCGTTCGCATTTTGAGGTCCGTCCTCTATCGGCTCATCCACCACAATCGTCTCAGGTGTATAATTTCGCTCAAAGGCAGGTGTATACACAATCAGCGGCTTAATCACACTGCCCGGCTGCCGATAGCTCTGATAGGCTCTGTTTAGCGTATAGCCGGCAAGTCCCTGACTTCTTCCTCCTACAATCGCCTTCACATGTCCGCTTCCATTATCAATGCAGACTGCGGCTGCCTGCATCGTATAGACTCCTTCTTCATTTACATCTGTAAATTCTTCAAGTCTCTCATTTATCGATGTCTGCAGCTGATCCTGAAGCGTAAGATCCACTGAAGTATAGATACGATAGCCGCCGTAATAAAGCTTTCTAAGACATGCCTCATACAGACTGCTGTATCTCTCCTCATAATCCCTTCTCTGCTCCTCACTGTCAAACTGATACAAAAAGTGAAAATTCTCCTTCTCCATCAGGGCTCTCGCCGCGCAATAGTAAGCATACGTTTCCACATAGTCATTCTTACCGGGCTCACTTGGTCGCTCAAGCACAATTGGCTCGACAACGGCTGCCGCATAATCTGTCTTGGATATTTTTCCGTCCTTTCGCATATTCTCCAAAATACGGTCTCGGCGAGCCAATGTATTCTCCATACTTGTTACCGGATCATATAAGGTCGGATTATTGGGAATCGCACACAAAAAAGCGAGCTGCGACAAGCTCAGCTCATTCGCATCACTGTTAAAATATCCTCTGCTGGCAGATTGCAGTCCATAATATCCATTCCCAAAATAGATATTATTCATATAAAATTCCATAATTTGATCTTTGGTATATGCTTCCTCAAGATTCCATGCAAGAAACATTTCCTCTACTTTTCTCTGCCATGTTCTCTCCTGTGAAATAAATACGTTTCTGGCAAGCTGCATCGTAATGGTGCTTCCGCCCTGTGTAATCCTTCCGTGTTTCAGCATAGATATTCCCGCACGCAGCAATGCTCTGTAATCCACTCCGTTGTGCCGATAAAATTTTTTATCCTCAATACTGACCATCGCCGTAATTGCCTCTGTGGGAATCTCTTCTATTGGCAGATAATAGGATTCCTTTTCACTTTTCATCGTGGCAATCACACTTTTGTCCGACGCATAGACAATGCTTGTCTGGCTTCCTCGGAAGGTCTCCTCCGTTGAATCCCTTACCGTCCGATATGCCTTATCCTTCATCGCCTGTACATCTTTTCCGTAACTGCCGAAAAGGGAGTATGCCACTCCCGCCACTACCACCAGAAATAGAATGAATTGCAATTTTACAAAGAGCCAGAACGCGCGATGCTTCTTCCTCTTTTTCTTCTTTCCAGACAAGATATCCTCCCATCCATTCCTCTATTCGCAAGTCAATATGTAACTGGCTCATCAGGCAGTCTCCTATTCTCTGCTTGATGAGCCGAATCTAAGTTCCGATTATTTTTTGAGGTGTTATTGCTCCATCTGCCTTCCGAGAAATCCTGCTGCCGCAGTCGCAAGCTTGCTCTCCGTCTCCCCCATCTTAGATTTCTCATCCTTCGTGTAGAGCACAACTGCCCCTATCGCATCTCCTTCACAAATAATCGTGCTGATCGCCTGCTGACTGTACTCCCCTGCATCATCCACCGTCACGGCGATAAAATCCGTCTCCCCTTTTGCCGCCAAAAAATTTTTGCGCTCTCCAATCGCCTCCTCCAGCTCCCTGCTGATTGGTTTTCCATCAAACTCCTTTTTTCCGCTTCCAGAAACTGCCACCACATGATCGCAATCTGTGATGAGCACAAGATGACCGGTTGTCTGAGCCAGACTCTCCGAATATTCCCCCGCAAATTGCCCCAGTTCTCCAATCGGCGAATATTTTTTTAAAATAATTTCGCCCTCTCGATCCGTAAAAATCTCAAGAGGATCTCCTTCTCGAATCCTCAGCGTCCTTCTTATCTCCTTTGGCACTACAATTCTCCCAAGATCATCTATCCGTCTCACGATTCCTG
>JAQXLR010000212.1 GCA_029012225.1 Clostridiales bacterium | reverse complement strand
GTTTGGGCCAATTATTTCAGGGAGGATAACGACTACTCCGAAAAGCTGCTCAAGATAACGAGCTGGCTGCCTGAGGATTACGAAAGGGAGAAGGCTTTGGCCAGGCACCTTGAGCGCAACGACATAAAGCCGGACTATGTTATACACAGCTTTTGCGAGCTTACCGGCATAGTGTTCCCGAATAAGCAATGAATAAACCACAGCCTGTGAAAGCTCGAAAAAGTGGCGAATAGCCACTTTTTCGGCATTCTGCAAACTATACTATAATTATAATACGCCAAGCTCTTTTAACAGCCGGGTGCTTGTTTGGCCCATGTCATGAAAGACGAGGGCTTCTTTTTCAAACGGCAGCGCATGGCCGCCGTCAAGCCTGATAAGCCTTTTGTTGAGCTTTAGCAGGCTTGCGACAGTCACATACAAATCCGCTGCCATCGCGACCGATAAGACGAGCAGAACCACAAGTCCAATCCATCTCGGAGGCATCTGAATCAAATGGTAGAGAAACGGATGGATATAGCGGACAATCACGACGCAGCATACTCCCCATATCAGGGAAAAGGGCAGACAGACATAGCCGTTTAGGTTCATCGGAATGTCAGAGTAATCCCACCATTTATGATGGAAAAGCGTTTCCAGAAGAAAGCCGGTCAGCCACTCTATGGCAGTAACCAGTATTACGGAGGAGAGATAGAGCAAAACCATACGATTTTCTACCGGGCGTAAGATTTCTACCACACATACCACTCCGATTCCGTACACGGGACAGATTGGGCCATTCAAAAAACCTCGGTTTACAAATTTTCTCTGCTGTGCCGCCGCAAATGCTACCTCTGTGCACCAGCCGATAAAGCCATAGATAAAAAAGCTTAGTAAGATAAAATAAACTCCCATTCCGGTCTCCCTTCTTTTGCAAGTACTCGAAAAAGCCGCGCTCCTCTCATTGCAACATCTGTCATATTGCCATGAGGACATTATACCAAAACCCTCAAAGAAAGCAACTTTGGATTGGAGCTTTTCTTTCCCTCTATTTAAAATTATTTTTTCATAGATATTGACTTTTTGAATGGAATTGTTAAAATCTATTTAAAATCTTTTTTTAATAGTTGGGAGGATTCTTTTGGCTGTCCATGAAGTGTTATCTGCACTAGCAGACGAAACAAGAAGAAAGATTCTACTTAAGCTAAAGGAGGGCAAGATAAGCTCAGGGGATTTGGCTGCTTTTTTAAATATGACTCCGCAGGCACTCTCCTACCATTTGTCAAAGCTAAAAAAAGCGGATTTGATTTATGAAACACGCTACAAAAATTTTATTTATTACGAATTGAATCTATCTATTCTTGATGAAGCGATTATTTGGATCAATCAATTAAAAGGAGGTTTCGTGTGAAAAATAAGCTCGATAGCTTATTTTTCACTTCGGAATGGAGGTTATCATGAAAACGAAAAGAATCGTATATTTTATTCTTATGTTCCTGCCCTTACTTCTCACCTTACTTACACTCCCGTTTTTACCGGAGCAGATTCCTGCGCACTATGGGTTTGACAATCAGGTGACACGTTGGGGAAGCAAATATGAAGCTCTCATTTATCCGATTACTACCATTTTCATGGGATATTTTTTGCTTGCCATGGCAAAGCTGGCTGCAAAACAGGAGAAAGGCGGTAAAAATAATGAAAACGTTCTTCTTATTTCCGGTATAGTTGTACTCGTAATGTTTAATATTATGAATCTCTATGCCTTATACACCGATTTTCACAGGATTGAAAATTTATCTACCGTTTCCATAGATATGTATCAGCTTCTTTTCGGGCTTCTTGGTCTGCTCCTGATTATTATCGGAAATATGATGCCCAAGTTACGCATGAATTCTATCATTGGTCTAAGAACACCCTGGAGCTTGAAAAATGAATTTATCTGGAAAAAGAGTCAACGCTTTGGCGGAATCTCCTTTCTCCTCTCCGGTGTTCTTATCCTGCTCCTATGCATGGCTACAAGAGGTTTTTCCTGCCTTTTATGGAGTATGCTTACTTTGGTAATTACAGCTTCCATAGATATCTTTTATACATACCGGATTTCTAAAAAATACTAAATGAATCATCGGCTCTGGCTTGACGCTCGTGTAGGCAGGTGACGGGCGTTTTGGCAAATCACCTTTCCCTTCCTGCAACAGTGCCTCAACATCCATTCTTTTGCCAAACATACATACTATTCTCTGTATCAGAGCATTTCTCTCTCTATCACATCGCACTATCCATGATATAATAATTTATAATCCCTACAATGCCAATTTGTTGACCACAATCACTTTTTGAAATTGTACAATACGGAACATAAGTCCTGTCTTCCCAAACAATAGCAGCGTATTCGTCATTTACTGAAGGTGTCAGATCTGCCAATTCCTGTTTTGAGCAGGAACACAGAGAAGCCATTGTTATTATTGCAATCAATGCAGATAACAATTTTTTCATATATCTCTCCATTCAATAATCTCCATCCTCGCAGTTGGCGTTACAAGAAGATCCCTTAATCGGATCATGCTTCTGATTACCTGTTGCCAAATAGGCATCATCGTCAGATAGCTGCACGTTACTCCCACCTAAAGAATTTAACCGCAATCCCTGTACAAACAACTGTAACAGCTACCATAACCATGATAGGAAATAAAACATTGTCCATCGGCCAGCCAAGAAAGGTTGACTTCATTAGTTGAATCCCCTGTGTCATTGGAAAGGTACTTACGATTTTTTGCATTGCGGCAGGCATTACTTCGAACGGAAGTGTCGCACCTGAAAAAATTAACATGGGGAAGTATAAGATGCAGGCGATAACGCTTGCGCTCTTTGAATTTTTTGCAATACCGCCAACCATCATACCAATGCTCAGAGTGGATACCATCGTTAACAGCCAACTTCCCAAAAATGCGAACCAAGAGCCTCTTATTCTCACGTTCCAAATCAGCATTGCCGTAGGAACAAGGGTAAGCATAGACGCAAGGCAGTACACGACATAAATTATAAATTCAACAACAAGCAGTTTGAAGGGACGAACGGGTGTAACTTGAAAACGTTTTAAGATTTTTCTTTCCCGATAATCCGATACAACAAGAGGGAGACCCATTAGACCCCCAGCGCAAATAGAAATCGTGCAAAGTGCACCGAAAGACTGTTCCATAAAAGTATATGCTGCGCTATCGGTGGCAGGTTTTGTGCCATAGATAAAACCAAGAATCACCAAAACCACCAACGGCATAATTATTGCAAAAATCACCATGTTCATATTTCGGATGTTGAGCTTTAGCTCATTTTTCAAAAGTACTCCAAAAGTCTTCATTCGCCCATTCCCTCCTCGCCAGAAAGCAAAAGATAAGCATCCTCAAATTTCTCGCATCCGCTTTTTTCCTTTGCCTGTTCTACTGTTCCATAAAAAGCTACATTCCCTTTTTTGAGAATACATATCTCGTCACAAAGAGCTTCCACCTCGTCCATAAAGTGAGACATGAGAAAAATCGTCAATCCTTTGCTTTTTAAATCGGATAAGATTTTCCATACATCCCGCCGTGCTTTTGCGTCCAGACCAGTTGTCAGTTCGTCAAGGAATACAAGCTTTGGATTCGGAATAAGTGCAAGGACGATAAACAGCCGCTGCCTTTCCCCACCGGAAAGATTTTTTACTGCGCTGTCAATCTTACTTCCGATTCCAAATCGGACACAAAGCTCTTTCCAATCTGACGGACTTTTATAAAGGCAGGCTGTTTCCTCACACAATTCGAAAACTTTGATTTCCGGCTGATAATCACACTCCTGAAATTGAACGCCTACATTTTGAAAGAGGCTGCGCCTGTCCTTTTTGGGGTCGTACCCTAAGACGGTTACGGTACCGCTATCCGCAGTTCTTGTCCCTAAAATACATTCCATGGTAGTGCTTTTTCCTGCTCCGTTTGCTCCAAGCAGTCCAAAAACAGTACCACATTCTACCGATAGACTGATATTGTCTATCGCAAGCCGATTGCCATAGGACTTTGACAATTTCTCAACATGGATTGCTGTTCGCATAGTAATTCCTCCTTTATTTTGTGTTCGCATACAAGAATACCATCACGGAAAACATTGGTGGCAAAATGGAGGGTTATAAAAA
>JAQXLR010000211.1 GCA_029012225.1 Clostridiales bacterium | reverse complement strand
TCTGCTGCAATTTTTGATGCAAAGTACCCTACCATCACCGCAAGCAGCGCACTGCAAAGAGCGCAGGCAAGCATTTTGCCGCCGGCGGTAAAATAATTTTTCAAAACGTCGTTTTCCATGCCAATCAAGGTCGTGATTTCCTTGGTATAATCCGGTAAGGTCAGGTCAAAATAAACCTGACCCGCAACCAAAAGCACGCACAACAACAACAGCCAGCGATCCTTTGCCTTCATTTGTTTCAATAATCGAATCATGTATTTGCCTCCTGAAAAATGAACACGATAAAGCACAAGGCAGTCAGAATACCTAAATTCGGAAAACACGACCACAAGAAAACACAAGCCGAATCAACGATTCGGCTCTGCTCGTCCATTATGCCGAAGGATTGTAACACTGTTCCTTTGCAATGTCAATCCCTGACCTCCTGTTCATCCAACCACTTCAGTGCACCTTGCGCAAAAATAGCTGCCCCTGTTGAAAGAATTTCTTCATTAAAAATCACTCTGCTGTTATGCATCGGTCTCCCATAGCAGGAATTTTCCGATTCTGTTCCTGCGCCCAGCATAAAGTAAGCACAAGGGATTTTCTGTGAGTAGGAGGCAAAATCCTCAGATCCCATTCCCCCACCGGTAAAAGAAATGACGCGATCGCCAACGACCTCTTTGATATACTCCCCCAGCTGATTCGATAATTCCTTGTCATTTTTTAACGGCGGAACGGAGGAAAGCTCTTCTAATTTTGCCATTCCCCGAAATGCCTTCGCCATAGATTGCACCAGCTCTCCCATTCGCGCAAAGGTACCTTCCCCCAATTCCTTATTCAGATAGCGTAAAGTTCCCTCCAAGATTACCTCACTTGGAATGACATTTGGCACATCACCGCCTGCAAACTTTCCGATTGTTAAGACAACCGACTCTGTCGCCGGTATCTCTCTTGCGACCAGCTCCTGCAATGCAAAATAAATATGTGCCGCAATATTGATTGGGTCTACTCCCGTCTCCGGCATTGCACCGTGGCAGCCCGTCCCATTCACTGTGATACGGAAGCGGTGGCAGCCTGCAATGCTAACACCTTGTCCGTATAACACCGTATTGGTCGGTGTTCCCGCATGCACATGCAGCGCCATGGCGGCATCCACCCTTGGATGATCCAGCACTCCGGCCTCCAGCATTTTTTTCGCCCCTGTAAATCCCTCCTCATCCGGCTGAAAAACAAGCTTAACGGTTCCGTTTAACAGCGCTTGATTTGCCTTTAACAGCTTTGCCGCACCCAAAAGCATGGTGGTATGCATATCATGTCCGCATGCGTGCATATTTCCGTTCGAGGACTGGTACTCCAAGCCTGTCTCCTCAGATATGGGAAGCGCATCCATATCCGCCCTTAGCATCATTGTTTTCCCTTCGTTTTCCCCTTTCAAAATCGCCACAATTCCACTCTCACAAATTTCTTGTGGCTCATATCCGTATTCCGTCAGCTTTGCTATGACAAATTGCTTGGTAGCCGGCAAACACGCTCCCACCTCAGGATTTTGATGGATATGACGTCTGATTTCTTTTAACTCTGTTTCTATATTCTTGGCCTGTTCCAAAATTGATTTCATATCTTTCCCACCTCCAATCCATATTATAGCGCTTGCGAAGAAAATTACACAACATCTTTTCAAAAAACAATTGTTTTTGCTTTCGTGCCGACAAGAGAACCAAATTGCATAAAAAAATCCCGCCTTGTCCTTTCATCGACAAGGCGGGAAAATGCGTTTCCTGTTTCTACTTCCACGCTCTTTTTTTGAAATACACTGCACCAATTCCGCTGCCTAACGCAAGAAGCATCCAGACAAAGTCGGCATTCGTATCCGTACCGCCTGTCTTTGGCGATTTTGCTTGGTTATTTGCAGCTGCTGCATTTGCATTCACATTTTGGCTGCCATAAACAAAATACGGATTGTTTGCGTAAATCGATGTGGTATCCTGATATACCAGTGCATAGGTTGAAAATCTGTCCGTCTCAAAGGTCAGCATATTCGTTGCAGGATCATAGGTTGCATCCAAAATATCGATTACACCATTGTGATTTCTCATTACCTTATACGTTCTTGTTACCGTGCTGACCGTATTTCTTAGATTCTGCGGCACCTCGAAGCGAATCTCAATTGCTCCGGCAGTCTCGGAAATCTTGGTTTCCGTCGTTCCGATTCTTTTAATCAGCTCAATGTCAAGGAACGTTCCCAAGGTATTCTCCCCAAGCTTGTTGCGGATTGCCGTCTTATCTGTTGTGTTCACAGCCACATCTGTATCAACCAATTTCAAAATTACGTTCAAGTCTTCTCCGCCAATCAGTCGGTTTCGCTCTTCCTCTGTTAAGCGTACCTTCCCCTTCACATCTCTTTCGTTTGTAAGCTGCCCTCTGTTTGTATTCCCGTCAGCCGCCTTTACCGTCACAGCACCGCTGCCTCCGGCTGCCGCCTTTGGAATGACTGCAGTCGTTTTCTCTCCACAGACACTGCAGGTGCCGTGCATTGCGCCTTCCGTATCTGCAGTCGCCTCATTTGTAATGGACCAAGTATAAGTATGCTTATGCTCCGTCGGCTGTTCCGGTTGTGTTGGCTGTTCCGGTTGTGTTGGCTGCTCCGGCTGCGTCGGCTGCTCCGGCTGTGTTGGCTGCTCCGGCTGCGTCGGAAGCTTCTCAATGATAAGGTCTACCGGTACAATTTCTTCTTTTCCGCTCAAGGTCAATTTGATTTTTCCGGTTATGGTTCCTGCTGCGGCATCGGTTGCCTCTGTCTTTGCAAAATCCGAATATGCCACCGCAATCCCATAGCCAAGCGAATCTACCGCTGCCTTTACTGCATTGGTCACGTCTGCTTCTGTTGTGGCATTGCTTGCCGTCAAGGCCAGGATTGCATTTGCAGCCGCAAAACGTGCCTCGGCAAGGCGTGTCTCTGTGCGTATTTCCTCCTCACTTTTTCCAATCTGATTTTTCAGACTGCTTCCCTTTGGCGGATTGGAGGTCATTCCCATCGTTAGTGCACGATACATTCCACCCGGCTCCTTTTCCTTTGCAACTGAAATGACAATGCCCGCATCGGGAACACTGATGTCTGTAAAAGAGAAGGGCACTCCGTTTGTAACCTCTACCACTTCAAACTGACTCTCATTTAAACCAAGGGAAAGTGCTTCTTCTTTGTTGACCACTTCACCAAAGGCCATCAGCAACACCTGATACGCCTTGCTTGCACTTCCCTCATCATCCACGCGCTCTTTTAACTGCGCACCTGCATAGAGCTTATAGCCCTCCGCAACGGCAGCATCGGTTATCGTGTACGTTCCGTCTGTATTGTGAGTCAGGGTAAATTCCTGCACCGTAATGACCTGCTTGCTGCTTTTCCCAAGCTCATTTTCACCACTTTGTCCGACGGACGGATTTTTCGTCATTCCAATCGTCAGAATAGGGTACATGCCCTTCCCCTCTCCCAGTGAAACTGTAATGTAAATTCCGGCATCCGGATTACCGGAGGAAAAGGAAAACGGATTTCCGTTGGTAATCTCAACGACTTCAAACTGCGATGCCTCTAACACCCACTGGTATTCTTCTGTAACGTTAATCACATAATTGCTATATAAGTCTTTCGTCTCCTGATAAGCAGTCTCCGGTTTATTGGAGCCATAAAAAGTATTATCAATATGGTCCGGTTTCATCGCAGCTGCGTAAAGTTTATTCCCACCCGGAACACTCACGCCGGTTACCGTATACGTTCCGTCTGAATTGTGGGTCAGGGTAAATTCCTGTGCGGTAATCATATTCGCCGCTCTTACCTCCGTTGCTTCCATTCCGACAAGCAAACCTCCTGCCATGACAAATACAAGCAGAAAGCTCAAAAGCCTTGCCGTTGCCTTTCCAATCTGTTTCATAAAATTCTTCTCCTATCTTGTACAAATTTTCTCTGATGTCACAAGTGTAGCATACCAACTGTTACACAAGTGTTACAGTTCGCCTCTCTCCATCTACAAAAATACATAAAATTTTTACAGTTTTTTATACTATTTGCACAAGGATACACAAGAATTTTCCATAACGGTTCCGGACTTATCTTCTCTTTTTCTCATTGGCTATAGCAGCATGGCTCATGACAGCATTCGTAAACTCTGCCCAGCTATACTGCATCATATATTCCCCCCGATACTGGTTGATTGCAGAAGGCTTGCCCATACACCAGTCATAATAATCACAGTCTACCTTCTCTGTATCGATTCTGATTTTTCCCCGCCCGGTATCAATTACCTCCATGCAGTCCCTCTGCCTAAGAACATCCAGCAAATCCTTCCGCAGCCTTCTTAGATAGCCGGAATGCTCCTCGTCCTGCCAGAGTACTGCCATAATCTCGTCATTGCTGCAATAGGCGCCCTTTCTGTCCACCAGATAGGCAAGCATTTCCTTGGTTCGTTCATACTGAAAACGGACAGGCTTCCCCTCCACAAAGACCTCAAAATTTCCAAAGGTACAGAAGCGAACCCGATTTTTTTCGACAGGCGCAACCGGATATCTTAAGTAATTCAGCTCCTCTCTTATCTTCTTTGATGTAATGGGCTTTGTCAGATACCCGCTTGCATGCATCTCAAAGGCATCCTCCCGATAGTCCCCATATCCTGTCGCAAAAATAATGTTGACCTTGGGATGGATGAGCTTTAACGCTTTTGCAATCTCGACTCCACTGATGCTCCTCATCTGAATATCCAAAAATGCAATCTCACAGGCATGTTCCCGATAAAATTCCAGTGCCTCCCCCGCCTTCTGAAAGGCATATATTTCCGCAAAAGGCTCTGCCTCTCGAATGGCATTGACAAGTCCCTCCAGTGCAATCTTTTCATCGTCTACCGCAAGTATCTTCATCTGCCTCCTCCTTCCTTGGCACACAGATTGTGGCAATCGTTCCCTTCCCCGGCTCACTTTCTATCGTAAGCGTCGCACCGCACATGGCATACAATCTCTGTCTTACATTTTGGATTCCTACATGGAGCCTTCCATCCTCCGGCTCCCTTGTCACATCAAAGCCCACACCATTATCGGATACTATGACCTGATAGCAGTCTGTGCATTCCTTTGTAGATAAGATAAGTGTTCCGCCGTCCTCTCTCCCAAGAACGCCATGCTTGACCGCATTTTCCACCAGGGGCTGTACCGACAGGGCAGGCAGAAAAAAGCCGGTTGCTTCGATTTGATATACAACATGCAAATCTTCCCCAAATCGCAGCTGCTCCAGATTTAGATAGGTCTGTACGTACTGCAGCTCTTTCTCAAACGAAATCGGTGCAGTACGGTTTATGGAGCCTAAAATATTCCTTAGATACTCCGAAAAATCACTGATTGTCTTCTTTGCCAGCTGAATATCCTTGTCACAAAGATGGTAGATAGAATTGAGGGAATTGTATAAAAAATGTGGTTGTATCTGACTCACCATGATGGCAATCTTACTCTCATTCAGCTCCTTTTCCTTCTCCGCAAGCTGCCTTGTCAACTCTCCCTGAAAAAGAATCACGAGCACGATCAGACTAAGCGTTGTCGTCAGATACCTAGGGACAGGATACCAGTTTACCAACAATTCCATGGCGATAAACGGCAGCGTGCAGTAGCTAAGCAGAGCAATTCGCCCTCGCATCGTAAGAAATCTGCGATAACGCAGAATCAGATATACCTCTAAAAGAAAGCTGCCAAAATCAAACAGATAAATGGCATAGGCATAGGGTCCGTCTGTAAAATATCCCCGCTCGTTAATCCGGAAAAAGATTCCGTAAAATACGGAGATGAGCGTAAGAAAAAACAGAAACAGTGCCACAATAGCCACAATATGTGCAGGAAGCAAGGAAACCTTCTCCCGCTCCCGGAAAAACTCCAGCATACAGTAGGTAAAAAAGACATTCACAAAGAGACCTACTCCTATGGAAAATACGGCGGAAAGCTTTAAGAGCCCCACTTTTTCCGGCGTTCCCGCAAAAAACCAGAGCCCCGCTTCTCCAAGCTGCATTAGGATATGCGCAATCAGCAGGCAGATAAAATTTCTGATAAACGGACGATTTTTGCCATGCTCGGTTGCCACCCCAAGAAGCAAAAACAGCGTAACGAGTGCCGAAAACGACAGCAGACAAACATTTAGCTCCGGCATTTCATTAAAGTTGGGCATCAAAAATCCTCCTTTCTTAGAAGCGTCTTTCTCTTTTTATGGTATGTTATTCTAGCACAATTCGATTGATTTCACAATCTTGACTTCGAGCAAAACCGGCAGAAAAATCCTTTTCATCTGTATATGCGTAACCAAGGAAACAAAAGCTTCCCTTGACAAAAGTTATCATATATGATAACTTTTGATTATCATTTTAGGGAAGATGCTTTGATGTAGGCAAAGCCGAGGGAAGCCATGAAAGAGTGCAATACCGTACTATCTACCCGCCTTGCGGCGGTGGAGCAGCTAAAAAATGCCAGAAAGGCGCAGGATATGACACAGGAGACACTTGCCGAACGTGTTGGCACAAAAAAGTCGAATATTTCTCGTTTTGAGAGCGGTAAGTACAATCCGAGCTTGGACTTTTTGGTTAAAATCGCAGACAGCCTCGGTAAGCAGATACAGATTAAAATTAAGTAAGGAAGAAGGAGAAAACGACAATGGGACATTTAAAGGTGTTGGGAAATATCCAAGAAATTGATAAGGATGTGGAGCTGTGCCGAACCACCAACCAGCGAATCAGCAATCAGGCCACACAACTTTTAATTGAAAATCGGATTCCGTTTTCGACCGGTCAGATTCGGATTCCATTCTTTTTACGCGAGAAATATAAGGGCGCGCGCCGGTTTTATGTGATTTTTACCAATCGAAACCGCTATGGACAGGCGAGAAGAACCATTGATCAACTGGATGCTCCCTTCCGTCACAGGCTCGTTGTGAGCAATTATTAGGCCTCACACCTCCATGATGCGGTAGAGATAGCTTCTGCCCCTTTTTCCGGTGCGCTCCACGATATTTACATCCGTGAGAAGCAAAAGCACAGTGCGGGCGAGACGCTCCGGAATCTTCGCGCAGACAGCAAACTCCTTTGACGTAAACGATTCCGGTATGTCATAGGGGATAAACTGCATGTAATCCTCTCTTTGCCGGATACATACCTCCTCTACGAATTGAACCGGGATGCGGTCATAGCGGTCGCTTCCCTTCTTTTTATCACGGCTCCAGCCATTTAACAGGCGATATTCCTCCATATCAATCAAAGCCAGACGAAGCCGCAGATTTTTATGCTCCAGAAACGGACGAATTTGATACAATTCGACAAAGGCCTGATACACATTGCCTCTTTTGGGAGATTTTCTCTTTGGAGAAGTCTCACCGGATTCTTCGTCAATCCACGACAGCCATTTGATATGGGGAATGGGATAGACGATGGTAACCGGATACAAGGGAAGAAAAGTCGCCAGCTTCCGACGCATCGTCCGGAAAGACCGGGTCTGAATTTCAATGATTTCAGACCCGGTATAAATGTCTGCCACAAAATTTTCGATGGGAATCTCGTGCATATCCGTATCCGGAGCATAATAGTGCTTTAGGACAGCGTGCACCGTCTTTTCCGAAAGTGTGCCAATCCCAGCGCGTGCCCGCTCCAGTCCGATAATCCTGCTTTTTGCCTGCTCAAAGCGCTGCACATCGATACACATGCACGATCTCCTTCCTTCAAATAATAAGTAATGTTTAAATTTTTCTCATTTTCTTTAAAATATCAAAGCAGTCAAAGGTGCGGAAGTAATCCTCCGGCGTCTCCGCCCTTCGAATCAGCTGCGTTGTACCGTCCTCTTTGAGTAACACTTCCGCCGAACGCAGCTTTCCGTTGTAATTATATCCCATCGAAAAGCCATGTGCTCCCGTATCATGAATGACAAGCAAATCTCCCTTTTCAATCTCGGGCAGCATCCTGTCTACTGCAAATTTATCACAGTTTTCACAGAGTGAGCCTGTTACATCGTATTTGTGATCACAGGGAGCATCCTCCTTTCCCATTACCGTGATATGATGATACGCCCCATAAATGGCAGGACGCATCAGATTGACGGCGCAGGCATCCACACCGATGTATTCCTTATGGGTATGCTTCTCATGAATGGCTTTTGTCACAAGGCAACCGTAAGGTCCCAGCATAAAGCGCCCCATCTCCGTATAAATTGCAACGTCGCCAAGCCCTGCCGGAATCAAAATCTCCTCAAACGCCTGCTTTACTCCTGCCCCAATCAACCGAATATCGTTTGGTGTCTGCTCCGGCAAATATGGGATTCCGACCCCGCCGGATAAGTTGATAAAGCGGATGTCACAGCCCGTCTTTTCCTTTAGCTCCACAACAAGCCAAAAGAGCTGTCTTGCCAGCTTTGGATAGTATTCGTTTGTTACCGTATTGCTTGCCAAAAACGCATGCACTCCGAAATATTTTGCTCCCTTCTCTTTTAGGATTCGAAAGCCCTCTATGATCTGCTCGTGAGTAAACCCATACTTCGCATCTCCCGGATTATCCATGATTCCGTTGCTCATCTTAAACACTCCGCCCGGATTGTAGCGGCAGCTGATGGTCTCCGGAATCCTGCCAATCGTTTTTTCCAGAAAATCAATGTGCGTAAAATCATCCAGGTTGATGATTGCCCCCAGTTCATCTGCCAGAACAAATTCCTCTGCCGGTGTATCATTGGAGGAAAACATAATATGCGCCCCGTCAAAATCCAGCGACTCTGCCAGCATCAGCTCTGTCAAGGAGGCACAATCACAGCCACAGTCATATTCCTTTAAAATGTTAAGAATGTAAGGATTTGGCGTCGCCTTTACCGCAAAATACTCCCGAAAGCCCGGATTCCACGAAAAGGCCTCCCGAACTGCCCTCGCATTTTCGCGAATCCCCTTTTCATCATAAAGATGAAAGGGGGTGGGATATTTTTTTACCATTTCCTCCAGCTGCTGCTTTGTTACAAAGGTTTCTTTTTTCATTGTCGTTCTCCTCTCTTTTAAATCGCTTGTATCAAAAACATGTATAATACGGTGCCCGCCCCTATGCTAAGCAGATTGTTGCGCTTCCATACATGTAAAAAAATCACGACTGCCACTGCCACAAATTCCGGCATTCCAAAAGGAGCCTTGCTCACGTTTACCGATTTTAAGCAATAAATCACAAGCATTCCGATGACTGCAGGCGGAAGCACCCGGCCGATATATTGAATGATGGGAGGAATTTTCTTCCCCGGTGGAAAAAAGAGAAAGGGAAGAAATCTTGTACAAAAGATTGTTCCGGCGACCACAAAAATAATCACAAGGGAACGTCCTACGCTAACCGGCATCCTCTGCCACCTCCTGTTCAAATCTCCGATATCCGGGCAAAAGTCCTGCTAAAATAAAGAGCATCGTCGGCAAAATAAAGTCTTTTGCACCAAAAATCAGCAGACAAATCAGTCCCGCGCCAAGTCCAAGCAATACGCTTTTCCGATTCTTTGCCTCCATCCACTGCTCCACCATAATGACAACGAATAAGGCCGTCATTGCAAAATCAATACCTGTTGTGTCAAACGGAAACACCTGTCCAAGCAATGCCCCGATTCCCGAGCCTAAAATCCAATAACAATGATCTAAGACTGCAATGGCAAATAAGAATTTTTCTTCCTCTACCTCTTTTGGCACTTTTGTAACAAAAAACAGAGAGTATGTCTCATCTGTCAGGGAAAAAATCATATACAGCCACTTCTTTCCCATCTTCTCAAAGCGCTCAAGAAGCGAGAGCCCATAAAATGTGTGACGAATATTTAACATAAACTCCATACAAAACACTTGAAAAAGTCCCACTCCCGGAGCAAAAAAATTGACTGCAAGATACTGTCCGCTCCCTGCATAACATACAAGACTCATGAACATCGCCCACAAAAAGTTGTAGCCTTTTTCCTGTATCATAAAGCCAAACGCCATTCCGATAAACAAATATCCGGTCAGCACCGGGATCGTATGGGGAAAGGCCGCACGAAATGCCCTTGCGTAGCTCTCTGTCTTTTTTTTGCTTCTCATTTTATTTTGTCCTTTCCCTTTTTCCCCATCTATGCTATACTTATTTTAAATATGTTAAGTTGATTGCAAAAGGAGTTTGATATGAGCATTACCGTTGTCAATTATCTGGATCAGGCCTTGGTGGATCGCATTACCGCCCAGGCAGCCGAGCGCGCTGCGGCCGCTTCCGCTTCCTACGAAAATGATTTTTCTTCGGCACTGAATGCTGCCATGACTTCCTTTTCGACTTCGGCCGTAGAGTCTTGTCCCACAGAGCTGGAAGCGATTTTCGATGAGGCCTCCCGGACTTATGGTGTCTCCTCACTTTTGCTTAAGGCTGTCGCAAAGACAGAGTCCGCCTTTCGCTCGGATGCCGTAAGCAGTGCAGGCGCAGTCGGCATTATGCAGCTTATGCCCGCAACCGCTGCTGCTCTTGGCGTCGCCAACTCCTATGATGCAAAAGAAAATATTATGGGCGGAGCCAAATATCTGGCACAGCTTCTCGCAAAATACAACGGAAATACCGTGCTTGCGCTTGCTGCCTACAATGCCGGCAGCAGCAATGTAGACCAGTATGGCGGCATTCCGCCTTTTACCGAGACACAAAACTACGTCAGAAAAATTGTATCTGCTTTACAGAGCTTTTAAGACAAAAAGGTCTATCAAGGCCATATTCGGCTTGGAGCGCCATTTTTTCCGCCCTCTGTCAAGCCTGCAATCTGCTCCTCCAGATAAGCGTTGAACTCCCTCATAAATGCATATACTGCTGTCAACTCTTTTGTCGTGTACCGGGAAAGAAACTCCATATCCCGCTTCTCCCACAGCTTATGTCGCTTATCATGCTCATCAAAAATAAGATGTCCCTGCTCAGTCAGTCGAAAATAGACTTCTTTTCTGTTCGTATCAAGCGTATATTTCTCAATCAATCCCTTCGCCAAAAGCTTTTTTGTCATCTTGCTGATCGCGCCTCTTGTCATTCCCATACTCTCTGCAATCTTCGTGACATTCGGAAGCTCCAATCGTCCAATGAAATCAATGCAATGAGTCTCCGAATATCCGTAGGCATTCAGACACTGGCTCTCCGTCAGCTTAGAAAGCATATCCTGTCGTTCCAGCATGAAAGCAATTTCTTTTAGAAGCCGCTCCTGTTCTCTCATCGCTCATCTCCTTATTGTTTCCATTTCAACGATATCTTGCATGTTTAATGTAACGTATACTTGTTTCCTTGTCAACAATTTTCTCCCGCAATGCTGCCATAGCATTCTGGTCGTCTGTCACGAAACAAGCCCCATTCCAAGCGTTTTTTTGCAAGCTTCGGCAAATCATATTCCTGCATCAAAACTTCTTCTCTGTCGCGGGATGCAGATGCCAATAGCTCTCCCGTCTCATCCGTCAAAAAAGAAGAACCGTAAAAAAGGATAGACGACCTCTGCCCACCGTTTTCCTCGCAAGGCTCCACCGCCTCTGCACCGATGCGGTTTGCCGCAATGACCGGCATCAGATTGGCCGCCGCATGACCCTGCATACAACGTCTCCAATGCGGCATACTGTCGCATTCCAAAATCGGCTCCGAGCCGATTGCCGTCGGATAAAAAAGAAGCTCTGCCCCCTTTAACGCCATACAGCGTGCCGTCTCCGGAAACCACTGATCCCAGCAGATTCCGATTCCAATCCTTCCGAATTTTGTCGCAAACGTACGAAACCCGCTGTTTCCCGGTGTAAAATAAAATTTTTCCTGATAATAATGATCGTCCGGAATATGCGTCTTTCTATATACGCCAAGCAGGGCTCCATCTGCATCCATGCATGCCACCGAATTATAGAGGCTGTTGCCTTCCCTCTCATAAAAGCTGATGGGAAGTACAACGGAAAGCTCTGCCGCTAGTCTCATTCCCATCTGCACTGCAGGATTTTCCAAAACCGGTCTTGCATATTCATAAAAATCATATTGACGCTGCTGACAGAAATACTCCCGCTCAAACAGCTCGGGAAGCAGAATCAGATTTGCTCCGTCGGCTGCGGCATTGCGAACGTACCTCTCTGCCTTCTCTAAATTTTTTTCCAGCTCTTTTTCGCAGCGCATTTGAATGGCTGCCACCTTTACTTTACCTGTCATAACATCCTCTTTTCATCCTACTCTTTGGAATCTGCTGGGTAATACAATGAATGTTTCCTCCGCCCACCAAGATTGCCCTTGCAGGAATCGGAAGGATGCTCCGCTTGGGACACAGCTTCTCCATGAGCGCAATTGCCCGTCGGTCAGAAGCTTCGTTCTCTCCCCCAAAAACCGGCATTACCACAGCATCATTCGAAAAATAAAAGTTTACATAAGATGCCGCAAGGCGCTCTCCCACCTCACGCGCATCCTCCCCCTCCTCAAACTCATATCCTGCAAGCTCGTCTTCTGTGACGCACACAGGAACATCCGGTATGGGAAGCTTGTGCACGATTAGTTTCCTTCCCTTCGCATCTGTCTCGCTTTCCAGATAGTGGAGGCATTCCAGAGAAAGCGGATACTGCGGGTCTGCCTCATTGTCCGTCCATGCAAGCACAACCTCGCCCGGACGAAGGAAGGCACAGACGTTATCGACATGCTCATTTGTCTCATCCTGCCAGATTCCCCTCGGAAGCCACAGCACCTTCTTTGCACCAAGATACCTTTTTAACCTCTCTTCAATCTGCTCCTTAGAAAGCGTCGGATTTCGTCCCTTAGACAGCAGGCAGGCTTCCGTTACCAGCAAGGTACCCTCGCCGTCACTGTGCACAGATCCGCCCTCAAGGACAAAGGGCGATGCATCATATCGCGCAAATCCGTATTTTTCCGCAAAAAAAGGAGCAAAGGCATTGTCTCTCTCCCAGGATGCATATAGTCCGTCTACTGCACCGCCCCATGCGTTAAACTCCCAATTTATTGCTCGAACCTCTCCTTCTTTTATCACGAAGGTCGGAGCGATATCTCTTGCCCACGCATCGTCTGTCTCGGCAAAAAAAAGCTCGACTCTATGCTGCCAGCCGTCCATCCTGCCGCAAAAAACATAGCAGTCTCTCGCCTCATCGTAGCCATCCTCGCCTCCAAACAGCATCGCCCTCGCCGACTCCAAGCCATCTTTCCCTGCAGCCACATACACCCTCTCACTCGCCGCAATCGCTGCAATCACATTGCAAAAGGCTTCTCTTGCAGGTTTTGCACCATAAATCCATGAGCCCGGTCTCTCCGGCCAGATGATGATACAGCCCTGATGCGGCTCAAATTCTCCCGGCATATAGTATCCGTCCTCTGACGGATATGTTTTACCTTCCTTTAACATTTCCTTCACGATAATCGCTCCTTAAAATCCAAATAACCAAACTCCCGTCTCATCTCCACCTCGCCATCTTCCCGAAGCAGGGCAATTCCCGGCAGGGGCATTCCGTTAAAGGTGTTGTTTTTTACCATGGAATAGATTGCCATATCCTCAAACACAAGGCGTTCGCCAATGCCGATTTTCTTCTCAAAGCTATAATCTCCGATGACGTCTCCCGCAAGACAGGTCAACGAGGATAAGCGGTAAGTATACTTTTTTTCTCCTGCCAAAAAGCCGCCTTGAAGCGGTGGACGATACGGCATTTCCAACACATCCGGCATATGGCAGGCTGCCGATGCATCAAGAATCAACGTATCCATCCCATTCGAAACAATATCCTGCACTTCTGTCACGAGATATCCGGCATTTAAGGCAATCGCTTCCCCCGGCTCCAAGTATACTTCCACGGCATAGGTATCACGAATGTATGCAATCAGCTTCTTTAATTCAAAAAGCTGATATCCCGGTTTTGTGATATGATGCCCTCCTCCAAGATTCAGCCATTTTATATTTGTAAAATATTCTTTAAATTTTTCTTCAAACGCATGAAAGGTACTGACCAAGTCCGGTGCATCCTGTTCACAAAGCGTATGAAAATGCAAGCCCTCCACATCCTCCGGCAATCCGTTGGGAAACTCTCTTTTCATCGTCGCTAAGGGAATCCCAAGTCTGGAGCCCGGCGCACAGGGGTCATAAATGGCATGTCCCTCCTGTGTGGAATATTCGGGATTGATGCGCAGACCGATGCTGACCGGCCTTCTCTCCCGCCGATGTAAACTCTCCTTGCATATAGGATTTTCTCCCTTTTCATCACGCAGACTTTCATTGTAAGCGCGAATCACATCGTGATGCTTTCGGTATTGCGCCGGCGAATTGAACACAATATGGTCGCAGAGCGTTACCAGCTCTTTCATGTCTGCATCCTTGTATGCCGGGGCAAACACGTGATTTTCCTTGCCCATTTCCTCATATCCGAGCCTTGCCTCATAAAGTCCGCTGGCTGTTGTCCCACTGATATAGCTTCCAATCAGAGGATAGAGGGAAAACATGGAGAAGGCTTTCTGTGCCAGAAGCACATGACAGCCCGTCTCCCGCTCCAAGTCTTGTAATATTGTTAAGTTTTCTTTTAATTTCTTTTCGTCC
Organism: Clostridiales bacterium; assembly: GCA_029012225.1. Taxonomy (GTDB): domain Bacteria; phylum Bacillota; class Clostridia; order Lachnospirales; family Lachnospiraceae; genus Roseburia. The sequence continues at coordinate 1,903 of JAQXLR010000211.1, read as the reverse complement.
ACCACATAGCATGGTGTCGAAAGCTCATCCCATTTCACAGCCTTCTCACTTCCCTTTCCCTCTCACTCTTACTCGCTTCATCCTTTATGGCACACCGCTTTGAGGATTAGTCTACCGTTGCAGGATTCTCCTCCACAACCCATGGCAGACCATATGCATTTAACATCTCCATAAACGGATCGGGATCAAACTCCTCGACGTTAAAGACACCGGCCTTATCCCAGACCTTATTCACGATAAGTGCCGCGCCAATCATCGCCGGAACGCCGGTTGTATAGGAGATTGCCTGTGAGCCGACCTCCTTATAGCACTCCTGATGATCGCACACATTATAAATGAAGATGGTCTTCTCTTTTCCGTCTTTTTTGCCGGTAAAAATACAGCCGATATTGGTCTTTCCGACCGTTCTTGGCCCAAGCGTAGCAGGATCCGGAAGCAGAGTCTTTAAAAACTGAATCGGAACAATCTCCTTGCCGTCATGCAAAACGGGAGAGGTCGAGAGCATTCCCACATTCTCCAGACACTTCATATGGGTCAGATAGCTCTGTCCAAACGTCATAAAAAAGCGAATCCGCTTTACTCCCGGTACATTCTTTGCCAGAGACTCAATCTCCTCGTGATGAAGCAGATACATGTCCTTTTTCCCCACCTGCGGAAAATCATATTCTCTTTTTATTTCCATCGGCTCTGTCTCTACCCAACGGCCATTTTCCCAGTAGGAGCCCTTTGCGGATACCTCACGCAGATTGATTTCCGGGTTGAAGTTTGTGGCGAACGGATAGCCGTGATCTCCTCCGTTGCAGTCTAAAATATCGATATAGGAAATCTCATCAAAATAGTGCTTTTGTGCATAGGCAGTAAAGACACTTGTCACGCCCGGATCAAATCCGCTCCCAAGGAGTGCCGTAATCCCCGCCTCCTTGAATCTGTCCTGATATGCCCACTGCCATGAATAGTCAAAATATGCTGTAAAGCCAGCCTCCTTGCAGCGCTTTTCATAAATCGCGCGCCACTTTGGATCCTCCGTATCCTCCGGCTCATAGTTTGCCGTATCAATATAGTCTACCTTGCAGGCAAGGCAGGCATCCATAATGGTCAAATCCTGATAGGGAAGCGCCACGTTTAAGACTGCATCCGGCTGATAAGACTTAATCAGGGCAATCAACTCCTCGACCTTGTCCGCGTCGACCTGCGCCGTTGTGATGCGTGTCTTTGTTGTTCCCTCCAGCTTCTGCTTTAACGCATCACACTTTTCCTTTGTTCGGCTGGCAATACAAAGCTCCGAAAATGTCTTGCTGTTCTGGCAGCACTTGTGAATCGCAACTCCCGCAACTCCTCCGCAGCCGATGACCAATAATCTTCCCATCTTTTCTTCCTCCAAAATCAATTTTTTCTTGTTATAGTTACCTTTTATTTTTTGCTTTCTCTTTTCTGTTTCTCATCTATCGCTTGGTAAGATGCTCCACCCTTCGCCCCTCTTCCTCCTCAAGCATGTCCTCGACATATTTGGGAAGCATAAAGGCACCCTTATGCAGGTTGGTTGTGTAATACCACGTAGTGATATTCCGCTCCTTCCATCGATTCGCGCTCAAATCAGTCAGAGGATGATACTTTTTTGAGGCAAAGCCAAAGAGCCAGTATCCCGAGGAGCAGGTCGGAATATGTGCCTGATAGACACGGCTAATCGGAAAGCTGTTGCTCGCCTTACAATGCATCAGACGACAAGACTCCTCATCCTCATCATAAAACGGACTCCCGTGCTGGTATACCATAATCCCGTCCTCGCGCAAAGCCCGGTAGCAGTTTCCGTAAAATTCCTTTGTAAACAAGCCTTCTCCCGGTCCGAAAGGGTCTGTCGAGTCCACGATAATCAAATCGTACTCGTTTTCGGCTCTGCGGACGA